>JABWAQ010000167.1 GCA_013360945.1 Candidatus Brocadia sp. | reverse complement strand
GATAATTCGTCTGGCGAGATCTTTTTCTCTGCTTTCCTCTTTGCTTTTGTTAAACAGTATTTGGGCACAGTTGATAATGCCGGTTATAGGGTTATTGATTTCATGGCCCACACCGGCTGCCAATTCTCCCAATGCTGCAAGATGCCGCGAGCGTTCAGCCTCTCTCTGCAAAGTTATCTTTTCGGTAATGTCGAGGAATGCACCCAGGATACCAAGGACATTACCGTTCTCGTCCTTTATGGGAGTTCTCACCGTGCGAATAATTAACTTTTTCCCATCTTTGACATACTCCTCTTCTGTATCCTCTGTCTGTCCTGATTCTATAACGCTTGTATCCGCTTCCCGGTATGCATTGGCAAGTCCTTTGGGATAGAGGTCGTAATCTGTCTTTCCCATGATCTCATTTGGGCTGATATGTAAGTCCCTGGCTAAATTTTCATTGCAGGATACATAGATCAGATTTTTGTCTTTATAAAATATCCTTTGGGGAAGGCTCTCAAAGAGTAATTGATACTTGTTTTCACTTATACGTGATGCTTCCTCGGCACGCTTGCGGTCACTTATGTCAATTCCTAACTCGAGGGTAAGAGGGGAACCGTCAATATCGGTAAATGGATAATTATATACCTGATAAATTTTTCCGTCCGGTGAAGTCCATTCCCAGGTTGTTCTGTTTTTCGTTTTAAGATTTTGGGAGGCAGGGCAATTTTCACATGGCTTTCTGCCTCGTTGGGTTATTTTGTAGCATGGCTTTCCATCGGGTTTCCCAAAGATCTCACAAAAATAGCGGTTTGCATAACGGATGGAATAGTCAGGCGCCTGGAGAAAAACATAACCAGGAAGTTCGTTCAGGAGGGAAAAGAACCGCTTCTGGTCAATCTCAAGGGCCTTCTCAGCCTTTTTACGTGCCGTTATATCGGTGAGATTAATTACACAACCCAGATTTTTATTTTGAACGCTGGTAAGCGGCCCGGCATTTAAAATAAGATTAAGAGTCCGTCCGCCTTCACACAATTCTACCTCTCTATTTTTGAGTGTTTGCCCCTGCAGGGCGGTAGAAATGGAAAAGGCTTGTATCTGATTGCCGTCTTTTCCGTTTCCATAGGTAAGGGGAAATACCGTATCGAATGGTTGCAGGTAGAGCTTTTTACCGCATAATGCCTGAGCTGCTGGATTTACCCGCGTGATAAGGCCATGTTCATTACAAACAATAATGGATTCTGCTGCCTGATCCAGGATCGTGCCAGAAAATGCTTCTGCCTCTAGTATGCCCGTTAAATCAGTTATAACCATACTCACATTAGGCTTATCATCAATTAAGAACGAATTTAACGAAAGGTATACCGGCACATAGGTATTCTCACTGCTTATAAGTGTAAATCTCTCTTTCGAACCTTTCTTTAAGCCTTTTTCCAGGAGTTGAGAAAAGGATTTGATGTCTTTTTCCAATATGAGATCATAAAATGAGCGGCTTATTATCTTTTCCAGAGGGAGTTTTAGCATTTCTGCGATACGTTTATTTGCATAGAGAATGGTGCCATCAGGGGTAAGGGTTACAGCCCCTTCGTTTATACTTTCTACAATAACGCGATACGGATGTTCTGCACTCGTTAAAGAGTAAACCTGCTCTCCCTTAGGCCCACTAACAACGATAGCATCCACATCGCCGCTTCTTATGGCGCGCAGAGCCTCCTCTGCCTCATTGAGCCGGGTTTGAAGCTCCTCCACCTCTTGTATGAGTTCAGATTTTGTTTTATGTTCCATGTCCATTATGCTTTCCCTTCCTTCCTTCCTTCCTTCCTTCCTTCCTTCCTTCCTTCCTCTCCCTTTCTATCGTTCTCTCTTTCTTTCCGTGGTTTTATATCAAGCGCTATGAGGATACTGTCCATATTTGACATATCCCCGATTAATTTTTTCAAAGGAAGTGGTAGTTTCTTGATAAGTGTAGGGGCCGCTATCACGTGTTCATCCAGCAAGGATTTAGGTTGCTGGTAAATATCCATGACCTCCAGCTCGTAACGCCCTTTCAGATATTTTTCACAAAAATTTTTTATATTCATTATGGCTTTTGACGATTTCTTTGAGGTGCCCGCCACGTAAAGCCTGAAGGAGAAATGTTCATGCAAAGATTCCTGGAGGATCTTTGCAAAGTCCTTTATGGCTTTTTCTAAGTTCTGATTTGCCATATGCTTTCCTTTCAAATATAATTTTTTTGCTAACTTGTAGCTACTCAAAAGAAGGATGGATTATCGCGCAATTTTCCCTACCAGGTATGGAGCAATCTTTGCAGGGCGTCTTTGCGAAAGCGGAGGATGTGAATACACACACGTTATTATTTATCTGGATTCCATAAAGGTTTATTTTTTGAAAAATCAGAGAAGGAATTCAATTCTTATTACACCATTTCACACCTTATTTGAATAATTCTATGTGTTCAATGTTCTCGATTCCGTAAGTATTTGCTAGCGGGTGTTCGTTCAAAAGCCATAGGTCATACAGAGAACTCAAGAAGCTATTCTTATCTGCACTTGTGTAGGTATGACAATTGATAATTATACAAGGTCTCTCCAGTATTGCCATGAAAAAAATCTTTAAAATCTTAAAGCCCGGCCTGTCCAAAAAGATAGTATTATGCCCCATTGCGAAGGAGAAGCAACTGAAGCATCGTAATCCCCCTTTAGGAAAGGAGGAGATGTGGAAGTATTTTAGAAAAGGGAAAAATGGTGAATGCTTGAGAAAAGGGGAATTTCACTATTTCCTCCTTTTCTCAAGGGGGATCAGGGGGATTACTTCTCCTTTGTTTTGCCCTGAGCTTCGTTTGGCGCGCTAACTATTAGAGTCTATCCGAAAACCTCTTTTGAAACACATTCTTTCTGTAGCTTATAGGGGTTTTCGGATAGGCTCTTAGCCTTTTTGGACAGCCTCGAAACGGTTGGCATGGTTATTTATGAGGACATGAGCTTAAATCCTCTTGATGAGTTCGACCGTATGGTTTAATCGAAGACGATTGAACCGGCTAAGTGAATTAACTATAGGGGAGAAGGTCGAGCCCTACAAGGACTCGTTCCGTATCCGATAGATCTCCCAGTATCTTTTTTAAAGGAGGCGGAAGCCTTCTTACCAGAGTTGGAATGGCCAGTATCTGATCTCCCTTAGCAAGTTTCGGGTTCTTCAAAAGGTCTATCACCTCGATGTGATATTTGCCTTTCAGGTGCTCATCGCATATTTTCTTCAGGTTCATTAAAGCCGTGAGGGATTTTGGAGTTTGTCCTGCTACATATAATCGCAGATTCCAGGCATCATTCCCTTTTTTTACCTTTTTGCTTGTTCCGGAAGCTATTTTTTTCTTTATCGTCTTTTTGCCGGTAATCTTTCCTTTGCGCTCTTTCATTCTTTTTTCCCTTTCTGATTTAGCGGTACAGCCTCAATATCCCCTTTCCTCATCTTTAATAATTGCTTGCGGTCTCTGAGAAATATGTCCTCACGTGTTTTTTCCTGTTCGATTGCCATCTTGAGTTCCTCTTCCTCTGTCTGAAATTGAGCGTGAAGGGCTGCAATTTGTGATTCGACAAGTTCCCGTTTCCGTTCAAGATCGCGCTGTTTTCTCTCGATTTCCTGCTTGCGGAGTAAGGCGTTGGCTCTATCCCTGGCCTCCTGGTTTAATCTTGATGAACCCATAAAGACCTGGCCTTCACCGATATAAACATCCTGGAGTTTTATTCCCTCAGGTGTCAACAGGAACTCTCGTACCTGGTTTGAGTGCGCCATACCGCGAGATTTTAAGATGTACATGCCGCGATTGCGTTCTCCATTCATTTCTATATCCTGAAGGAGAATCCATGTATCCACCAGGGAAGAGATCCCGATCTCGGTTTCTTCTGGGGTACCCTGATGAGAGAGATTTGTCATAAGTATGGTTATTCTTTTTTCCTTCAAGAAATCAATAAGGCGAGTCAGCATTGACTTAACCTCTTTTGCGCCCCCTATAGTGATCAGATTTGTGATGGGGTCAAATATAACGACGTCCGGATTAAAAGCCTGTATCACATCATGGATTTTTACCAGATGCATCTCGATCCCGTAAAATGTAGGGCGGGTAGCATGAAATTGCAATAGTCCCTTGTTAACCCATTGCCCGAGATTTAATCCTATAGAGTGCATATTTCGTATTATTTGATTTTCTGATTCCTCAAATGCCAGATAGAGACATTTTTGACCGTTTTTACTTACAGAATTTGCGAAATGAGCTGCGATACTTGTCTTTCCGGTTCCAGCCGTTCCGGAGACGAGGATACTGCTGCCGGCATAATAGCCCCTGCCTTCGAGCATAACATCCAGGCGTTCTATGCCCGTTGAGATTCTCTCGCTCGTTACTGTGTGTTTCAGCTCAAGTGAGGTTATAGGGAGAACGGAGATTCCGGTCCTGTCAATAAGAAAGGGGTATTCATTTGTTCCATGCGATGACCCCCGGTATTTTACTATGCGTAGTCGTCTGGTAGCTACTTGCTCTATAACGATATGTTCAAGCAGGACAACGCAATCAGAAACGTATTCCTCAAGCCCATAACGTGTAAGCGATCTATCGCCTCTTTCAGCGGTAATTACCGCAGTGACTCCTTTTTCCTTGAGCCATCGGAATAACCTTCTGAGTTCCGCCCTGAGTATGGCCTCATTCGGCAGGTTTGCAAAAAGTGATTCCAGGGTATCGAGCACGACCCTTTTTGCTCCTATGGAATCTATCAAATAGCCAAGTCGTACAAATAACCCTTCGAGGTCGTATTCACCCGTTACTTCAATCTCGCTCCGGTCGATATAAATATAATCAAGAATGATCTTTTTCCGTGCAGAAAGCTCTTCCAGGTGAAAGCCCAATGATGATACGTTCTGCGTAAGCTCTTCTGAATTCTCCTCAAAAGCGACGAAAATACCTGGTTCATGAAACATGGTTGCGCCTCTTACGAGAAATTCCATTGCGAAGAGGGTTTTACCGCATCCAGGTCCTCCACAGATAAGTGTGGGACGCCCTTTCGGTACTCCACCTTCGGTAATCTCGTCAAACCCCTGAATTCCTGTAGGGCTTTTTTCCAATTTGGAAGTCAAGTGCTTTTTTGTTTTTACCAATTTTTCTTCCTTTCGTTTTTATGAATTTTACTAGGTAAAAAGAAATTTTTGAGAAATTTTTGAAATAGTGTATAGTTTTGAGTCTTTTCTCGCAATTTTCTCAGATGGGAATGCATTGCGAAAAAGAGCGAGAGTAGTAGGATTGTTTCGTTTGTCGAGTATAATATCTTTTTTAAATGAAGTACAGAAGAATTCATTCGTTGTATTTAAAGTACCACGGGTTTTATCATTGACTTTGCTGCGGATTCCCTATAAAGTAATAATGCATATTTGTAGAGATACATCTCTTTAAAGATACACAGTTTTTCATTTTTCTTCATAAAATATCATGATACAATTGAATACCGTAAAAAGAAGTTTTTATAATTATGACCAGGGGATTTTCAAAATGGTTAATGTGAAAGGATACCTATACATGAAAAGAGCGTTTGTAAGTATCTGTATTTTTCTGAGCTTCCTTGGTTGTGCCTCAGCGGATAAAAAAAATCATGTCAGCGAAGGTGACAAATATCAATTAGCGATGGAGTTTAATAATTTCGGCGCAAGTTATGTG
>JABWAQ010000166.1 GCA_013360945.1 Candidatus Brocadia sp. | reverse complement strand
ACGCCTCGTCCTCCTCCGGTTTTAGCCAATCTTTTTCAAGCGAAGATTCGCTTGCGATAGCCGTATCAAGCCTTTCCTTAATTATCTTTGTCTTCAAAAAATGAATAAAATCTAATACCTCATCAAGTAAAGGTTCTGGAACATGTTCAATCTCACTTATGACTAATTCTTTTTTACTCATTTTTTTACCTCACTCGAATTATTCAAAATTTCACCTTCTCCCAATCTTAACACCAAACTGAGCAGCATTGGTGAACGCAACTAATTTTATGGAGAAAGCAAGTTGTTCTTATTCCCGTTAATTGCCATGCGTATTATGTTTACCTCGTTGCTTTTGCCATAGTTTCCCAATTTCCGAAAAGGTCTTTCCTTATCAGGATTATGTTTATGTTCTAAAAATGTTCGACTCTTGAATTCAAATTCGATTCGAAGTTCTTCCCATCGTTCACTTCCCATGTAACGTCGGGCAATGCAATCAGGAAAACCTGACTGAATAGATTCGATTTTAAAATCAAAAGCATCGTGGAGCATTCCAAAAAAGACAAACTACCCCAAGTTCGTTAATAGGAGCGCATGAAAGAGATTTGCAATTGATTTTTGATCCAAACACACGCCGATTTCTTTTCATTCTGGTCCCCGCTATGAGTTGAATTTAATGCCACCTAATTGTTATTGTAATTATGAGTTGGTAACATTCCCAAGATAAATCTAATTACAAAGATCAAACAAGTCTTTCATTGCCAACACAATTATTTTATAGGATAATTCCTTTATATAAGATTCCATTTTCATTCGTATCCATTTGTGACTATTCGTGGCTGAATTGTAACGAATTAGTTTACACGTTTGGTAAGCCATTTCAAACAAAAAACCATGCAAAACAGAACGTTCCATATCTCACTATTCCTGTGCATTGCAGCTATCGGTTGTTACGCAACCATTGCGCAGGTGATATTGAGCCGTGAATTCCTGAATATCTTTTATGGCAACGAACTGTGCTTGGGTATTGTGTTTGGCGCATGGTTTCTTGGTATTGCAACCGGCGCCTTTGCAGGTGCAAAGGTTGAACATGCTTTTCAACATACCTTCAACGTTTTCATAATCACATTGTTCATCCTATGTTTTGTATTGCCCGCACAAATCTTTTTGGTACGCTGTATACGGGGCTTTTTGAGAGTTGGAATTGGCGAGTATATTTCCCTGATCCCCCTGCTCCTTACCTCCGTAGGATTAATCCTCCCTTTTAGTTTCATCATTGGTTTTGTCTTCCCATTTTCATCAAAAATTGTGTGGGGTGCCACTACAGACCAATTTGGCAACAAGCAGGCCCCTGCTTTAGAGCTAAGATTGGAGAATTCAGATTCGTTATTCAATTCTCAATCCCCAATCAGAAATCAGAAATCCGAAAGCCGAAATGAGCATGCCCGGAACTCACAAGACATAACCGTCACGAAAAACCTTGCTAAGAAAAAGAAAAGCATACCAGAAAATACCCGCGATGCCGCTGTGGATATTGGAGCGGTTTATATCATTGAATCTATAGGCAGCCTCATTGGAGGACTGGTATTCTCATTTTTCCTGGTCTCCAGATGCCCTCCGTTTAAAATCATTGCACTTTTGAACGTGGGCATGTTTGTCCTTTTAACCTTTTTATCTTTTTATTCCGGTGGAGAAGAAAATAAAAAGACAAAAAAGATTTTGTGCTTAATTTCCCTGGGTTTCGCAATAGTAATGGCGGTGGCTTGGTTTTCACCCATTACCGGTAAGGCAGAGGTTTTGTCCACAAAGATACGATGGAATACGCTGAATCCCCATATTGAACTTGTGGCCTCTGCGGACTCAAAATATCAGCATATCGACATAGGCAGACAGGCCGAACAATACAACATCTATCTCAATGGACAATATGCTGCTGCCTTTCCCAACGAATACGAATATGCCCAGATCGCCCACCTGGTGATGACCCAGCATCCGTCCCCAAAACACGTACTCCTGATTGGTAACGGATTGGGTGGAATCATTTCCGAAATGCTTTTGTATCCCATCGAAACACTGGATTACGTGGAGCTGGACCAAAACCTCTTGCAAATCACGGGTAAATATCTCTCTGAAGCAGATAAACAAGCCCTATCAGATAAACGCGTAACGGTATTTCATCAGGATGGCCGTTATTACGTAAAAAATACATCGAAGAAACAGCGCTATGACATTATCCTGGTAAATACACCTGACCCATCAACGGCCTTCCTCAATCGTTTTTACACCCTTGAATTCTTTGGAGAAATTCAGGCCATTTTAAAATCAGACGGCGTGTTAGCCGCTTCTGTTAGCTCGGCAGTCACTTATATTGGCAAAGAAGTCGGGAGTTATACGGGTTCTCTCTATCATACGCTGCACGAGGTCTTTCGAAATGTGCTGGTAACACCGGGCCAAACCAATTTCTATTTTGCATGCAATAAGGAAGGAATCATTACCCCGGATATAGAAACACTCATGGCGCGGTATAGAAAATTTCAGGTAAAATCCGCTTACTTTACCGAATATCTCTTCTATACCCTGCTTCAGCCGGAGCAGGTAGCATTTATCAAGAGCCAACTGAGCCAGAGAAAGGATCTGCTTGTCAATACGGATGCAAGACCCGTCACCTATTTTTTAAATCTCGTATTGTGGGATTCCCTTACCGGAGGACGCTTGCATGGGTTATTTCGTGGCTTGGAAGATGCAGGTTTGCAATCATTTCTCATCCTCATTGTGATTGCGCTGGCAGGGAGGATAATTTATGTGCTTTTTAGGCAATCTTGTAAAAGAGCCGCTTTGAACGATGCTCGTGCTGATATCCCACTTTCACTACCTTACGGAGGAGGGGATGAAGGGGAGGTTATAAAATCCAAAATGGCTCAATCTCCTGGTAATCAGCCTGTGTCTGCCGATAGATTCAATCGTGATTATGCCAAACAACTGAAAACCAACTGCCTTATCGCTTTGGCCACAACCGGGTTTACCGGTATTGCACTGGAGATTATGCTGCTCTATGCCTTTCAGAATATCTATGGGTATATTTACGAAAGGATGGGTGTTATTGTTGCCGTCTTTATGGTGGGGCTTGCATTCGGCGGATACTTTATGAATCAAATTATCAGGAAAACCCACAGTCCAAAATCCAAAATCGTTCGACTAAACGCTCACGGCGAAGCCCAAAATCACTACTTGCCACCAACGGGGGTGGACTCCTGCCATCGGATAAAAATATTGTTAATCATACAGGGAATTATCGGTTTTTATGCCATTATTTTGCCTTTTTTAATCCATGCACTGTCTCCTTATCCAACCGTGGCCGTGGTTGGATTAATCTGTTTCATAGGAGTCGCAGGGATATTGACAGGTTTAGAGTTTCCGTTGGTCAATAAGATATTTATTCAGCAGAATAAGGACATCGGCATATCCGCTGGCGTTACAGACGGCGCCGACCATATTGGCGCCTTTTTGGGCGCTATATTGACAGGGGTAATCTGCCTGCCCCTTCTTGGTGTATTTGGGACGTGCCTGATCCTGGCCGCACTCAATATGGCAAGTCTCGTCCTGATAGCTTTTTCAGCATTGTGTGGTAAAAGATCAAATTTTTGGCGCGGATAAATGTCCAACTTGCATTTTTAAGTACAAGAATTTCAACCTTACTTGAACCTACTAAATAAGTGAAAAATCACGAAAGAGTATAATTTCTGGATTCAATTAAAGATAGGTTTGCGTCCTTAATGTTCCCGACGATGAATTCACTATTAACTGATGCCCAGGAGGCGGGTCGTCGGAGCGACCAAGGTAACCGCCAATCTTTGCCACCAATTTAACCATAGACCCTAAAGAGCACGGAAGGCTAATGCTTTTTTTTAGCATAAGCTCGTAATACCTCAATCTTTATGTCCGAAAACAATACCTCAGGTGGCAATTCCGGCATC
>JABWAQ010000067.1 GCA_013360945.1 Candidatus Brocadia sp. | reverse complement strand
TGAAACTTAAAGAACTCGTTATCATCCCTCAACTTGCTGTTCAAATTTAGTAAATTATTTTTGCTAAAAGTGTAAAAATATTTTTTATAAGATACTATATTCTCCTTAATTTGACCTTACATTACATCATCTAGTATTCTGTTCATCTTTTGCTTATTTCCTGGCCTTCTCTTGTTCTTTCAGGCAAATTGGACAGGCAAGGAAGTCGGCGCCACATTCGTCACAATGTTCAATGAGCATTTCTTTTGTCTTTTTCTTACAAGCAGGGCATTTCATTTCCCATCCTGCCAATGCCTTTCCTTTAACAGGTCTTCTGCGCACTTCCTTGCATTTGGGACATTTTCCCTCCATTGTTGCGGCTTTCAATTCAGCTGCAGCAACTATGCATTTCGGGCATACCAAAACATCTGTTCCGCACGAATCACAATGATGAACTGAAAATTCTCCTATCTTATTATTACAATCAGGGCAAACCATGGTCATTAATGCGAGTGTTCTCCCTTTTTCAGGGCTTACACGCACTTCTTTACAAGAGGGACAAACAAATTCTTCTCCAACTACATGTTTAGGGGCTAGCGCCTTTTCACTATGTTTGTGCACTTCTTCGACGGCATAAAGAAAAGAACCCCCGAAACCAAGCATGCTTACTGTCACAACAGCAGATGCAAATATCCCCAAAAATTTTTTACTTGACATACCCTACCACCCTCCTTTCAAGCTTAAAGAGTTTAAAAAGAAAAGTATTATGTAAATTCACTATTTAAAATTCCAGGAGATGTGATTCTCTCTCTAAGTTGAACAGCGTTTAAAACACAGTAGAATATATTATTAGACTTTTCGCCCAAGATTGTCAATGAATTTATTTTAAACCATTTTTTAAATCTTTAAAATATGTCTTATAAAATCCGCGATCTCTTGAAAGAAGCAAATCAGCATGTACAAGGGCATGGGCACCTATAATAAAATCACTGAGAATTCGCTGCCTAAATGTAATAGGAGAATGGCAGTGCTGACAAGTAAGGTGTGTTGACTCACATATTGTTAATTGCCTTTTTTATCAAAGAAAGGAATGGTGGTTAAGTTGGGTGTTAAACGGTTGCAAGGTATTGCGAAGGGTACTTAAAACATATCTCAGGTACAGCGAGGGAAAATACCTTAGTTGTTGTATATTATTGCAGAGGTAACAATTATATTTTACTGCAAAACTTTTCTTACAAATCCGCCGTGTGCGTCGAGTCTTTTTTTTGCCTCCGGGTAGTCAAGCGCCAGTTTCTGCATGACAATGGCAACTTTTACGTTTCCAAAGGCGGCTTCCAGCAATTTTTTTGCATCTTCCCGGCTTATTCCTGTCACGGTCATAATAATGCGCTCAGCGCGATCGGTAAGCTTTGCATTTAAAGCCCGCAGATCCACCATAAGATTCTCATAAACCTTGCCGATCTTGATCATCGCGGTTGTGGTCAACATGTTTAATATGAGTTTAGTAGCTGTGCCTGCCTTCATGCGGGTAGATCCTGTTATGACTTCAGGCCCGACGATCGGCCGAATGATGATGTCTATATCAAAGCTCGGTGTGGTTTCTATGTTACAGCAGAGAAAGATCGTCCGGGCATTACGTTTTTTTGCCTCAAACAGGGCACCCATGACATACGGGGTCGTACCTCCCGTGGTGATACCCACAACAACGTCCCGATGATTTACCTCTTTTTGCTGAATATCCTTTGCACCGTTTTCCGGGAAGTCTTCGGCGCCTTCTATCGATTGAAATACTGCCTTCTCGCCGCCAGCGATGACCCCTACAATCAACCCAGGGTCTGTACCAAACGTAGGGGGGCATTCTGCGGCATCCAGTATGCCCAGCCTTCCGCTCGTGCCCGCGCCTGCATAAATAAGACGGCCACCTTCTTTAAAGGCATCAACGATCAGGTCAACCCCCTTTGCGATATGTTCTCTCTCTCTGCGAACGGCCGTAAAGACCCCTGCATCCTCGTCATTAATCATATCAACAATCTCCAGGGTGGTTTTGCAGTCAATATTGATGGTGCGCGAATTGCGCTGTTCGGTTAGCAGATGGGAACGGTCTTTTGTGTTCATGATGAGTTGCATATTAACATTGTCCCTGAAGATTGTCAAAGGATATTTACAAAAGAACAGGTGCATGTTATAAATAACTTTACATGATAATTTAGTATGAAATAATAATCTGTAATGCCGGAGGATTATTCACTCCGAATGCCGGTTTTTACGTATGTGATGCTCCTCTTTAATCCTTGGTGAAAGAATCAGCAGAGGAGTGCTGGATTGCGGCTTTTTGAACTATGAAATTGAAAAATAAACTGAAAAATCTTCCGACATCGCCAGGCGTCTATCTCATGAAAGATGTAAAGCACAAGGTAATCTACGTGGGCAAGGCCAAGAATCTGAAAAACCGGGTAAGGAGCTATTTCCAAAAGAACACGGGCGGCAGACTCTATACGGAATATCTGGTGCGGCGTGTTGCCGACATTGATTTTGTGCTTACCGAAACGGAGAAAGAAGCGCTCATTCTTGAAAATAATCTGATTAAGCAATTTAAGCCAAAATTTAATATTAACCTCCGTGATGATAAGACCTTTATCAGCATCAAGCTTGAGGTTGCTAAGAAATTCCCTTACCCAAAAGTGGTGCGGCAGATTGAAGATGATGGCGCGATCTATTTTGGCCCTTACGCATCTTCCAGGGCGGTAAGGGAGACGTTGAGGTACATTCATGACACCATCCCCATCCGCAAATGTCCTGACAACGTATTTAAAACAAGGATAAAACCCTGTCTCTATTACCAAATCCATAAGTGCCTGGGTACATGTTGCGGTCTCGTGGATGAGGTTGCGTATCAGGGTCTATTAGATCAGGTAATCTTGATTTTAAAAGGCAAACAGGAAGATCTCGTCGGTATACTGAAACAGCAGATGGATGAGGAATCAAAGGGATTGAGATATGAAAAGGCAGCAAAATTAAGGGATCACATCCGGGCAATTGAAGAAACGGTGGAAAAGCAGAGAATCCATTCCCTGACCTTTGTAGACCGTGACGTCTTTGGTTATTATATGACGAAAAATGAGGTGTATATTGAAGCCATGTTTATCAGATCGGGCAATATGGAAGATATAGCTACGTATCATTTTTCTACAAATCACAATGTCATCGAAGAGGTGTTCCGATCCTTTTTGAATCAATTTTACAGTCAGACAAGATTTATCCCCTCTGAGGTAATTATTCCCGTAGAATCAGCAGATGCAAAGTTGCTTGAAGAATGGCTTACGGAAAAGAAGGGCAAAAAGGTTGAAATAATACATCCTCAACGCGGAGATAAGGTGCGGCTTGTTGAAATGGCACAAAAAAATGCCGAGAATGCCTATCTGGTATCCAGAACCCACGAAGACGACTTTGCGAGGACATTAGAGACCCTGAAAGAAACCCTGAAGCTCAGGCAAATACCGGAACGTATCGAGTGTTTCGATATCTCCAATATTTTTGGCAAACAGGCCGTGGGGTCAATGGTCACTTTTCAAATGGGGAAACCCGACAAGTCCAGATATAAAAGATTTAAAATTAAAACAATTGATCAAATCGATGACTATGCCATGATGCACGAGGTGCTAACCCGAAGATATAAACGGGCAGTGGAAGAAGGTGATTTGCCAAACTTGATAATGGTGGATGGTGGCAAGGGGCAGTTGGGTGTGGCCTTAAAAGTTTTTGAGGAGCTGGCGATTGGTAACGTTGATTTGATTGCACTGGCCAAAGGCAGGAAGGAAGGTAAGGTTTCAGGTGAAGGGATTGGTGAACAGATATTTGTGCCATATATGCCGGATCCAATCGTGCCCACACCATCTTCGCCGGAACTCTTATTCCTCGATAAGGTGCGAGATGAGGCCCATCGGTTTGCTATTACCTACCATAGAAAACTCCGCGATAAGGAATATTACAGGTCACCCCTTGATGAAATCCCCGGAATCGGAATTGCGCGAAAAAAGAAACTCATGAAATGTTTTGGCGGCATTGAAGGCATACGAAACGCAACGGTCGAGCAATTGACCGGAATCAGTAAAATACCGTCGAAGCAGGCAGCCGAGATATTTAATTACTTCCATAGGTCTGAAGCAGTAGCTGTTAAGGCTTTAAATTAGGTTGGGTTTTGTCTTTTAAAACCCAACCTGATTTGTGATGAAATAAAAAAGGAACAAGATATAATAAGGTAAATAGCTATGGGTTTGTTCTATCGGACTGACGTATCCAGCGGAACAGAGATTGGAGAAAAGACGTGTCACAGATAAAATCTTTTTTTCACGTTGGCCGTAATTTTACTTCCTGGTCATGGCCGGCTCGCATCGTAATCATTGGAAGTTTTTTGGTTGCTCTCTATGCAGTTGCAGGCTTCCTGGTAATACCACCGCTGGTTAAGGCCAGGTTGATAGGAAAGCTTTCTGCTTACACAGGACGTAAAGTGGAGTTGGGTGAATTGCGTATAAACCCATTTACCTTATCAACCACGCTCCGGAGGTTTACGTTACATGAACGAACAGACGGGCAGTTCATGAGTTTTGACGAACTCTACTTCAACTTTCAGACAAGCTCGATATTTCGTTGGGCATATACCTTCTCCAAAATTCAACTGACCGCCCCCTTTTTAAGCATACGGATACAAAAGGATGGAACTTTCAATTTCCATGATTTTTTTTCACCAGCCAGGGAGAGGAGCGAGACACAACAAAATTCCCCTGCTCCCCTTCTCATTCAATCTCTTGTTATCAATCGCGCACAAATGGTCTTTGAAGATCACACCAGACCAACACCTTACAAAGAACAAATAGCGGATATCAGTTTTTATTTAAGAAATTTTACAACCAGACCAGACCGTGAGGGACTGTATGAGTTCGAAGCATCAACGGAAGAGGGCGCAACCCTGAAATATCGCGGAAACATCAGCCTGGTGCCCATGCACTCAAAGGGTAGCCTGGAACTTACGGGAATTAAACTCAGGAAATTATGGTCATACTTACAGGATCGGCTCAATTTTGAAATAGACGGCGGGGAACTGAATATCAGTGGAACGTACGAATTCAGTGTTGCCGACGGGCTGTTTGATTTACACCTGCAAGAAAGCAGTGTAAGAGTTCGTTCGCTTTCAATTCTCAGTAAAGAAGATGGCGAAGAAGCAATTATCCTGCCACGCCTTTCCTTTCGTGGCACAGAACTTGATTATAGAAAACGTGAAATAAAAATTGCCCTTATTCAAAGCGACTCAGCAAAGATTCGTGGCGTGCTGGACAGAGACGGCAAATTCAGTTTGCAAAAAATGTTCTATCCTAAAATAACCAAGGGCTCACAAGCGACGCCTCCAAACACTCAGTCGGCATCCGGGGGATGGCAAATCAGTATCGGCAAGACGGAGATCGCTGATTATGCACTCCACATGAAAGATCAAACCACCGCGCCTGTAGCGCAACTTGACCTTTCGCCGGTGAATTTGAAGATTGAAGACGTTACGATTGGGGCGCCAGGCGCCGCGCACATTGAATTACAAGCAGGTTTGAATCAAACAGGGACAATAAAAGCCACCGGGAAGGTGTCTCCCGACCCTCTTGCAGCAGATTTAGACGTGCAGATTTCAAAAGTAGCGCTTCCGCCATTTGACCCTTATTTAGGAAAGTACACACAACTCGAGATAAACGACGGAGCCTTGTCGCTCAACGGCCGTCTTAATTTCTCGCGGGTTGGTGCGGAACAGCATATTGATTTTGGCGGCGATCTATGGATAGAATCGGCCCGTTTTGTAGATTCCGTACTTTCTGAAGACTTTGTCCGTTGGGAACGACTTGACCTCAGACAAGTAAAATATGACAACAATCCGTCATTCCTATCAATTTACGAGATTGTCGCTCGCGGTCTCTATACACGCATGATCATAGGGCCAGATCGCACTGCCAATGTGCAACACATTCTTAAAAAAGGCAAAATTCCGGCAGGGGAGACGAATAAGCAGCAGGCGAATGACAACCAGTTACCCATCCGTATTGATCAGGTTAACATAATCGATAGTTCCATGAATTTTGCAGACCTTTCACTCAAACCACATTTTGCCACGGGCATCCAGTACCTGAACGGGACAGTGAAGGGGCTTTCTTCTGAACAGCTTGCACGCGCTGATATTGATATAAAAGGACAAGTGGACACATACGCTCCAGTCGTTATCCAGGGGAAAATCAACCCATTGAGTGAACAGGCGTATACAGACATCGTCATGAAATTTCAGGGTATTGAGCTTACCTCCTTTTCCCCGTATTCGGGGAAATTTGCGGGGTACAAGATTGAAAAGGGAAAGCTATCGCTTGAATTACACTATAAACTTTCTCAAAAAATCCTGATAGGCGAAAATCATATTGTCATGGATCAGTTTACCCTTGGAGAAAAAGTAGAAAGTCCGGATGCGACCAGCCTGCCGGTTCGTCTTGCAATTGCCATACTTAAGGATTCGCGCGGTATGATCGATCTTAATCTTCCCGTGCGCGGCAATCTCAATGATCCGCAGTTCAGGCTTGCGCCTTTGATAATCAAGGCGTTTGTTAATCTCATCGTGAAAGCGGCAACATCCCCGTTTAAAATGCTCGGCGTACTAGTGGGAGGTGAAGAATTGGACTTTGTAATCTTTCCGCCAGGTTCAAATGCCCTCAGCCGGGAGCAGCAGACAAAGCTTGCCAAAATCGCCAGAGCGCTTGGAGAACGGCCACAACTCATACTTAACCTGCGTGGTGCCGCTGCGGAGACTGTTGACCGTTATGCACTCGCGGATCGTGCAATTCTGACCCGTATTCGTACCCGACAAAACATTCCGGATGAAAGTCCTCTTGACAAAAAAGAACAAAAGAGACTCCTCAAACTCTACCGTGAGATGTTCGGGAAAGAAGATCCTTACGATTTAGTGCCATTGATTGATAAAACAGGAGCAAAGATCCCCAAGGATGTGTATAAGGCCGCTGTTGTTGATGCCGCGCGAAAAAGGCTCATAGAGAAATACCCAATTCCCGAAAGCGACTTGCGAACACTTGCACAGGAGCGAGCTGCAGCGATAAAAGATTACATGGTTCAGCAGGGTGGTTTGGCAGAACCCCGCATTTTCCTCTTAGCGGTTGATACGAAGGCCTCCGCTACAGATCGTGAAATCAAAATGCAGCTAGCGCTGGATGCCCGTTAGCTACGAAGACCCGCAGAAAGAGACCAGTCCCCTTTCTGCACCCCGCTTACAGGATAGTATTACTGTGTAAAATCGTTCTTTTTTTGCAAGTTTATTGATAACCCCTTTAGTCACCCTTAACAAAGGGAGATTCAGGGAGTTGTTACCCTTTACTAAAGGGAATATGGTTGCGGCTTTGCTGCGTTATGATAGTATTTTGCATTATTCCGTGACATTTCCGACATAAATATTCGTTGACCACGCCCCCGTTTGAGACGCATCGCCTTCTCCATAAAATGCCTGTCCCCTGTCATAAATTGAGTTATCTAATTTAAACGGGATTACAAATCCTTCTTCATTAATATCGGTAACAACAATCTTACAGAGAGTCCCAAAAGCGCCAAATTCAAGATATTTGCGGGGATCTTTTGGGTCAGGAGAGGTCAATCGATACCAGCCATCACCGAGATTGCTTAACGTCCAACCATGGCATAGCCCACCCCCATGAGAAGAAGTAAGCATTACCTGACAAGGTTTATCGGTGCCGACCCAGAAATGAAAATCATTGATATACCGGGGTGCATGTTCGCACCACATAAATATTTCAGCCGTGTTGTATTTAATATCAGAAGGAACGGTAAAACGAATGACACCCACATTCGTCTTGCCGTAAATCGAGGAAGTATCTATTTCATCCTCCAATAAAGGGGCACCGGTAACGCCATTATAGGTAATTTCACTTGTTACCTTGAAACGCCCATCCTCAGGTTTTTTGGGAGAAATATACTTTATCTTATATTGCCCCTTAATATCGTTAATCGTCTGCTTAAATCTTTCCTGCAAAACATATAAGTTTTCAGAATGGACATAGGTGCCACCGGTTTCAAAAGCAATATTCTTCAACACATTTTCCTCACGAATATTATCTACTCCGACCACAAAGATGTGGACATCCCTATCCTTTGCCAATGCAATAATGTCATCCGGGGTATTGAAACTACTGTTATCAAATCCGTCTGATAAAAATACCAGTGTTTTAAAGATATTCGGATCAGGTCTTCCCGGAAACTGTTGCAGGCCTTTCAGAACGGCATCCCAGCAGCTTGAAAAATCACAATAGATCTTACTCGTGCTGAAATTGTCAATAGCCTCTTTTGCCGCACTTTTATAACTGGTAAATGTCTGAAGAACCGATGGCGGTTCATCAGGCCGATGGAATTCTACCACCCCTATCTGATGTGTTTCTTCCAGGCTGTCAATTAAATCTTTCACACTTACGAGCATCTTGTTAATATCTTCATTTGTCTCATACATTGACGCTGAAAAATCTAAAACAAGCATTACTTGTAATGGAAAATCGTCTTGTGTATAAAGGAGCGCATGGCTTTCCAAATAGTCAACTTCTTTATTGTTTTCCCATATTTTTATATTTTTCCAGTCGATTTTTTCCGCAGCAAACAGAATGGCGTGATTATTCTGGTTTCGTAATGAAAATATAAATTGAACCGTACTTGGAAGCTGATGGTCTTTCGTCCGATTAAGTACATTAATTGCCGTAAGGGATTGAAAAATCTCTATTGGTCCGACATCATCAAATATTGTTGGGTCTTCGGCGTCTTCTATCCTGATAGCATAACCGCTGTCTTCCCTTAAATTACTATCTCTCCAGAGAAAAGATCCTTTGCCCTCACTGTTTTTTTTGTAATTATAATTGCGCGCAATTGTTCCGATATTTTCTCCCTTTAAATATAAAAATATATTGACAAAATTACTCACACCGGAAGTTGCCGACCACTCTATCGATATTTCATCGCCAATGGAAAAAGAGGAATTAAGTGTCGGGGAAGTAATAATTATTTTATCCTTCTCTTTGTACGCTAATATCCGAACAACACGGACTTCATCATTTGTTGTAACCCGTAATTCCTCTATCGTACTTTCCGGAGGGAGAAATCGTCTGTCAATCTTTACCGTTATTACTTCCGGTTCTTCTTCGACAGTGCCTGATGTTGGATGTACAGTCAGCCATCTGGGGGCTTGCCTGGTATTAATAGTAAATTCTAATGGCATAACGCCTCGTTGAAAGAAACCCTTAGCCTTTGCCGTATTTTTTATAGTAAACGCCATTTCATCTTTTGTGTTTCCGAAATCCAAACCAATCGGAGACATGTCCAGTATCGGTGGAACGTTTCTACGCAACATCAGAATCACGGCTGCTATCAAGAGCAAGACAAGAGGAATTACGATACATAGTACCTTTATCTTCTTTTTTCTGTTATTTACCAACTTAATCTTTTTTTCTTTTTCAAAAGACATTTCTCGTCTCCTGCCTTTTCACCATTAATGTTCAAAGCAATTATTCTGGAAAATACCAAAATTTTAACACGGCTAATAATCATAAAAAAACCTTTTCCTCTATGAATCGGGGAAAAACGAAACTAACAAGGATAGGGACAAATACTGATTTGTTTGACAAAAGCCTCAAAACAATCAAATGTTGAGTATTCACTGCACTGCAAGGGTAATCGTCCCAAACTACGTCCTGCCATATTAACCAAAGCGGAAAGTACCGTCAATATATTTTTTAAGGTGACGAAATTTGTTTTCGGTATGGGATTGATAATACGCAAATACATCATAACGCAGCACGGCCGCAACCAAGTCCTCCGTAGCAAAGGAGGTTGTAAAAAACTTGCCAAAAAAGAAGATTTCATTCTGTAATACTATAAATTCTATAAATTGACAACTTATAGAGACCTTGAATGAGTAAGGCTGTTTGTAATATGTAATATCTCTGATAGTCAATATCGTCACAATCCGTTTGTTTGGTCAGCCATTCTTGCTTGAATCCCGGCAAATCACAGATTCTATTTAAATCTTGACATAAAGTTTACAGACGCCTATACTATTCGATTATTTTCAGGTCAAATTTGTTAAAATCATTTACATGCCATTTCGGAATACGGTATTTTCAGATGAATCTTGATCAAACACGCAGGTTTTATCTGGCTTATACGACTGAAAAATACTAAAACCAGAACTCTTTCCAGCGTTTAGCGCAAAAGAGTTATGAAAGGTAAAAATTATTTTACCTGTAATAGTCCACGCATTGATAATTTTAGTTTACTTTGAAAGGAGAAACGCATCATGGGAAGAAGCGATATTGTAGCCAGAGATATTATGAATAAGAACATTACCGTAGCAAAAAAACAAGCAATAGGCAGGTCTCTGGCAGAGAAGTTATTGACCGGCAAGTTCAGTGGAATGCCGGTTGTGGACGAAAACAATAAGATTATTGGAGTTATAAGCGAGTTCGATCTTTTAAAGGTTATGGATCGTGGAAAATCTTTGGAAAAAATAACCGCTGAAGAGGTCATGTCTACAAAACCTATATGCGTGACTGAAAATACACCTGTTGAAGATGTCATACATACTATGACAAAACATAACATCGTTAGGGTTCCCGTTACAAGAGACGGGATTCCCGTGGGGATAATATCCAGGAGCGATATCCTTAAGTGTGTCTATGGTGTACTCAGTCCGGAATTTGTGAGGATCAACAGCGAAAGGGAAGAAATCGAATTCTTCACGGAGTTTAAGGATGTCAAGTTTAAGAGCAGCGAAGATGTGAGCAAGGAATGACAACCATAATATCTTGTTTTTAAAGTAATAAAAGGGTATCAAATCTTATTCCTCATGGTTGTTGACCCGGGCTGTACCTTATCAGTCTCCGGGCCCTGCTTCGAAGATAAAAGTCCTTTGCCTTAATCCAATAACATTGTCTTCGCCGGGGAGTAAAGAGGGGAAGGGGGGTTGTCTTTAATTAGGCAGTGAGGCGCTATGGAATTAAATCACATCGGTATAACAAATAAGAGCGAAGATCAGGCGGTACGGTTCTATCAGGATTTTTTGGGTCTTGAAAAGACAAGAGAAATCCTCCTGGCTCCGGAACTTTCAGAGCAGTTGTTTTCTCTTTATCAGGAGATCAAGGCACTGGTATTTGAAAAGCCCGGTGTAAAGATCGAGGTATTCATATCCGATTTTCAACATGCCGACCCTAATTTCATCCATTTCGGTCTGATGCTGGATAATTTCGCAGAGATAACTGAAAAGGCACAGCGGTCCCATATTGAACTTATCATTGGGAAGCATAAGGAGAAGACTGTGTACTTTCTCAAGGATTTTTCCGGCAACTTAATTGAAATAAAACAAAAATCTTAGAGCAGTGCAGACACAACAACGTTGACCACCACTCTTTGATTTCGTTGAAGGTGGCAGGTTTTGTTTCAAGGATTTTGGTGAGATAGGCGTTTTGTTTGATCCAGCAGATGAGAGTCCACGCAACAAAACAGAGTTCGTCCCAAAAATGACTACAAATGAAGATTTGGCGCCAACTTCAAGATGGGGGTGGATAAAAGACATTCAAACAATTCCGCCCGGCTGGGCAGCGATGGAGACTGTGGTTTGATAGGGAAATATCCGATGGGGTTTATTGTATGCCGGCAACCGGATACATGAGGACTTCTATGTTTAATGTTGCATGCATATTTTACACCTCCATGATAGGTATTTATTGTATGATAATGCCGTTCATGAGTTAAATATGGGAAATATGAGGCATACGTGGCCATGCAATCGGTCTCTGAGGCAATTCACAGTGTTGCAACACCTGGTGGCTTTGTGAATGGGGATTTTGTGCAGCCCAAATAGTGGGTGGATGAAGCCTGTCCTGAGTTTGCAAAGAACGGAGCGTATTCACCAAATAAAACTATTAAAAGATTTCTTTAAGGAGAGTTTACCTATGAAAACCAAGATATATATGGTGCTTTTTTTAGGACTCTTGCTTGTTCCGGTTCTTTATAAAACAGATAACATTGCCACAGGCGGGAATATAAACGCTGATGCTGAATCCGGTGCCCCCGATTATGGAAAAATCAAGGACTGTCCATGTCAGGATGAGGAATGGGTGTCGACGTTAACCGAAGATGTGGATAAATTCTACCGTGGATTACCGGCAGATAAAAGACCTGCAGAAGGCTGGCAACGGCGAAATTACAATGCAGGGGCAAAGGCAAGGAGAGAGATCAGGGAAAGAGGCGGCATTGAAGTTATGAGAAGTTTTTCAGGGTTAAGTTCTCTCTTTTATGATCAGGATAAAGGTTTTGATAATAGCAGGCTTCTCAGAAAAGAGCGTCTCCTGAAAAAATGGGCGCCAAATATCGTTATGTTCAAGGATGATTTCAAGCCCGTTTCCATTAAGAGGATTTTTGAGATAGCGACGGTATATATTTACTCTAACGATGAGGTAGCCATAAAACATGGAGAAGGCCTTCCTGGAATACTCCGGAAAATAGAAGATAAAACAGGGAAAGATTCTTTTTGTTATAAAGTTGTTCCTAAGGAATTTAGCGACCTCAATCGCTATCGTTCCCGGTACAGATTATACGATGAAGGAATAATTGACAGGGGTGATAAAAACGAAATAGACATGGCTATGGAAAACTTTGTAAAAGAAGGCGAAAGGGCCTATCAGGAATATCAAAAAGCCGTTAAAGATGGCAACCAGGCGGGGCTTCACGACCCGGGCAAGTTGACGCCTCATGAGATTCAACGGGTTTTAAGCGAACTCGCCCCTGGCCTGGATAATAATTCTTTTGATGAAACGAAAACCCCACGGTATACCTATCTTTCCCTTGATCGGCATGAAATTATGGATTTAAAGAAAGATTATGCCACAGAAGCCCATGTTTATGGTGTGGTTAAGGAGTTTATCATGGATGATGGTTATGAATACGCCTCACTACAGTTCCACCTCTCTCAACTCAATTCATTTTTACCCGACAAAATTCTTTATTGGCATCAGGGAGATACGGAAAAGGGTCAAATTGTGCTGAGGCGTCCCCGGGGCGCTTCTGATGATGATTACCGGTTTTACGGGGCAGAATGCAGTCAGCACTATTATGCCACGAGCTATTTTACCGGGATCTTTCCGGCAGGAATGCTTCGTGGCGAGGAGAGGTTTTATTTATACGTTTCCAACGGTTCACACGCCAGTCAATTGCTGCCGGGTTATCACCTGTCGGCAAAAAACCAGTGGGGGCCATATGCAGAACATAAATTTATCGGGAAAAAGTTGTACAGGGACACCTTTACCGATCCATGGAAGTTGAAGACATTGTATTACACCTTGCAGGGAAAACTCATTGATCGTGCCCCGTCTTTACATGGCAAAGAAGAGAACGAAATTGTATTACAACCGGTTTCTTTCAGCAAGCTTGAAGATGGCAGACTCAAAGACGAAGAATTGAACAGCAAATATGTATTACATTCTAACTATCCTGACAATTCCTGGATATGGATGGGTTTCTCTGATGCAGATCGGGATTTTCATCTGGGAGCCAAATCTATCCGCCCCGGTGGCAGCGGACCGCCTCTTCCAAAATATTTTGCAGACCTTCCGGGAAAATCCTTTTTTTGCAATCCGGTAGACCACTTCTATTATTATTTCAGGCCGACGGAGAAAATAGCAGAAGTGGCGGCAAAATTAAATAATGCCCCTGACACGGTTGATCTGGTTATCTCCTATGGAAAACTTTACAGGTTGTTGTACGAGGCTATTCAAAGACCTGAAGAAGATAGGACTCTTGTTAAAGAGATAACTCTTGCTGCAGACGAGGCCATAGAATATCAGGCAGAATCGGCCATGAAATTTGTCCGTCAACTATCGAAGGGAGGGACAAGACAACCGATGATTGATGAAGAAAAAAAACGGGTGGGTGATATTCTCACTAAATTGCAGGATTATATTCGTCCAGGCAATGCCCAAACCAATGAAGGCTGGTTGAAGCTTCTCAACGAAATAAAAGCGCCCACTTAGATAGTGTTTGAACGGGAACGCACTTTTTGTAAAAGTGCGAGGGCGCCATGTACTTTTTTATAATTTCCCATGGCATTTCTGTGCAATCGAATGGAGTTTCCAAAGGCATACGAAAAAGATGGACTTGTTGTTATTCCGACTCCATGAAGAATTATTTAGCGCAAACGGGGCGCGTGCGCTACCATGTCAATCAAGTTTAAGCTACGTCTTACACCATACGAAAAAAGGCTTCTTGTTTTCTCTCCATGCTGCGATTAAGGCAGATGACGTTGCCGTTTGCAGCGTATCGGAGTAGGCGAAAACTAAATTTTATTGACTTCATAAAACAAATATAGTATTTTCTATAGCGTATTTCTAAGAGTTTAACCGATTCTTGCTTTCCTTGCATTTGTGATGCCCCCATCGTCTAGCGGCCCAGGATGCCAGGTTCTCAGCCTGGAGACAGGGGTTCAAATCCCCTTGGGGGTACTTATATAAGGGTATGATAAAAATGCAATGGAAAACATTCCACCTGTTAATCACAACACCTGTTTTTATACTTCAGTCACAATAATTCAGGTTACGATCTGAAATAAGACAATAGCCCACAAATCAAAGGAGGAAATACATGCAGAAAAAGGTCTCAAAATCCGTGATAGATAAAGCAATTATTTTATCAATTCCCTTTCTCATCTTGCTTTCGATACAATCCGCGGTATTTAGCAAGACAGGCGATGAATCTCTGTGGAGGATTCAAGGATACGCCCTGAAGAATGCTAATGTCAAAACTACTAAATCGAACTCTATTACGGTAATGGGGACCTTTGCTACATCAGAGGAACCCACAACAATACCAGTGCCTCTTGCATTTGAATTCCCCACATTTAGTAAATTTTATGTGGGGGTTGCCATAATCAATACTAGTAGCTCGGATAAAGACGTTACCGTTACCTTTGCGCTTTCCGGTGCGAGGAGCGGAAAAGAAGATGCAGAATTTACTGTGCCTGGAGGAAGCACTTTTTTGGCATATATTGATGATACGCTTGGCAGGCCTGGTTTTTATGTATACAAAGTAGGCGTAAAGGATTTAGGAAGTTCGAAGATAACTTTGATGTTAACTGAATAAGTCTTGTTTTATTATAGCATATCTCATTTTAACAAATCCCTGGATCCTTTTTTTACTGGGAATTTGGCGGTGATTCTTCTGCGATATGGATGTCAATAAGAAAAGACTTTCCGTCCTGTTTTTGATAAATATATTGATCGTTGTCCATATCATACTCTGGTATAAATTTGGTTATCAAAGAGTAGGGACATTCAGTTTAAACGGGGTTGTAAGCCTTTTCGGTATAGGCTTGTTAAATTCCGCCGCCGTTTTTTTTATCTTTGTAGTGTTCATGACGGTCTTTTTTGGAAGGCTGTTTTGCGGATGGGGATGCCATTTTGCCTTCTTTCAGGACCTTGCCTTAAAAATCTTTCATAAGGTTGGAATCAATCCCCACATCATTTACTCAAAAGCCAGCATCATCCAATATGTCTTTCTTTTGAAGACATTAACTGCTATCTGCGAATTTTGGCTTATCTACGGTTATCCGCAGTTCCACGCAGGTTTCAGTGACACGCAGGTGATGACGGCAGACCTTCCCAGAAATCCGGTCATTATCGCCTTGTTTATCCTTTTTGATGCCTTTCTGCTTATCTACCTTATGGGGTCGAGGGCATTTTGCAGATATGTATGCCCTTGGGCACCCATGCTGGCATTCTTTGATAATTTCAGCTTCTGGCGCATTCGAAGGGTTAGTGAGTGTACGGGCTGCATGAGTTGCACCAGGAATTGTACTATGGGTATACGGGTACATGAAGAGATTGCTCAGCACAATGCGGTAGTAAACACTAACTGCATCCGCTGTCTTGCTTGTAAAAACTCTTGCACAAATGGGACATTGGATTACCGATGGGGGTTAAATGTTATTTCAATTACCCGCCGGATCAGATGGCTGATTCCGCAGCAAGGTAATTATAGCTGGTATTGTGACTTCCTGCTTATCTTTTGTGGATTGATTACTGCGTATTACACCCAAAAATGGTTAGGGAGTTTTCAGACATTTCTCGGCGCTGCATGGGGATTGTGTTTCGGTGTTTTCATGATAAGACTCATGGAAAGCAGGCATATACCTGTTTCAGAAACTATTCAACCAAAAAGAAGGTTTTTGGCCGTGGGATTGATAACCTTATCCACCCTTGTTTGGTGTTGGGCAACAAGCACCCCGCCTGACATCCGTCTCCTGTTAAGAGGGAACAGATTCCTGGATTTGGTGGAATATGACAAGGCTATCGCAACGTATAATCAGGCAATGAATGCATTCCCTTCCAATCAGGGATCCGGGCTGCTCTTGCGCTAGCGTATAAACAGAAGGGTGATTATAGTCGTGCCATCACAGAGTATACTATCCTTATTCATAGCAATCCTGATAATGCAGCACTTCACAATAATTTAGGAACGGTTTACTATAGGAAGGGAAATTACGATTTGGCGATTGAGGAATACAAGAAGGCTATTCAATTAGATGAACAACTAACGGCGGCGTATGGCAATCTTGGTTTAATATATTTAAAAAAAGGAAATGTTGAAGATGCCGTCTTTTTCCTCAGAAAAGTCTTTCAAAGTGAAGATGATATGTTAAAATACATCTTATTGTTTTATAAGCCTTACCAGGAAAAAACAGGATAGAAAGAGAGGGAATTATGAATAGTCTTTATACTTGTCAGACGTGTGGTATGGTAACGACAAGCAAAGGTCACCTTTGTAATCCCATACCTGCAAAGAAGGCCGTGTCATGCAAATTTTGCGGTATGGTAACTGGCGACCCCCGGCATGCGTGTGCGCCCCAGGTTGTTAACTTAAAGTATATTTGCGATTCCTGTGGCCGGCTTGCCGCCAAACGTGATATGCTTTGCCGTCCATCGCCCATACCAAAACCAAAGAAGGTTATAAAAAAAGCCGTTTCAAAAAAAGCAGGAAAATCTAAAAAAACAAAAAATAGATGAGAATAGCGGCAAGGAAGATGTTTTTAATGGTCGGGGCGAGAGGATTTGAACCTCCGACCTCCTGCTCCCAAGGCAGGCGCGCTAGCCAAACTGCGCTACGCCCCGTTGATTAATCTGGTGTAGCCGTAAACACTACTGAAGATGGTGAATATTATACGCCAGGTATGTTTAAATACAAGTAAAAATAATATTTTAATTTAAATTATTCATACGTAGAGCTTTGGAACGTTTTATTTATTTTCCTTGACACAGAAGGCTCTCCGGTTAAAATATTCATCAACAAAAAGGCACATAGCGCATATGTATTCTGATAAAGGCAAACCCTGGGCAACCAGGGGACGCAAAGGAAAGGGTCTTTAAAATATTCTCCTGCTGAGGCAGGAAGATATAAAGATAGCCTTACTGCCGAAGATTTTCACTGTGAATATCTTTGCAGTAAGGTTTTTTTATTTAACGAGAGTTAACAAAATTAAATGTTTGGAACAATATTGTACAGAGTTTTGTTTTTTTAATCGAACGTAATTTATATTTATTAAACCTTCCAGGAGTTTATTATGGGCGTTCAACAAAAAGAAAAAATGAAGCGTAAAACCTTTAAAAAATATGACGGAAAAAGCCTTTCCCTGAAAAATGTTTACACTGATAAGGCGGAAAGGAGTTGTCTCATGTGTGGGAAAAAATTTATTAGCCGGGGCCCGCACAATAGGAGATGTCCAAAGTGTAACCAAAAGATAGATCAGGCTGCAGAAAACACATTTTATATGCCAACGGTATATAGCAACGACGGTGGTCCTGCGGGAGATTTTACTCCGGTAATTCTTTAAGTAACGGCATGTCCGGGATTGTTAGCCGAAAGGGTTGTGTAATAAACCATTACACAACCCTTTTTTGTTATCTGTCCATTATTCAATGAAGCCATCAAACACTATGCGGGCAAATGCATTAGAGATATTTTATGCCGGGCTGCGAGCCGTTGAACCTGATGTTTGCCTGAGAAGACATATCCATCTTGCCGGTAATCTTCTGAAGATTGGGAAAAAGACTTACAATCTCACGAAGTTTAAGGATATTTATGTTGTTGGCTTTGGCAAGGTTAGTGGTTTCATGGGCGTAGTACTTGAAGAAATATTGGGTGAAAGGATAAGGGCAGGCATTATTAATGTGCAATATGGTTATCATGCATCATGCAGGATTATCAAAATAAACATGGCTTCTCATCCCATCCCCGATGAGGCCGGGATAAAAGGCACAACCGAAATAATTCAACTGCTAAAAAAGGCGGATGAAAACGATCTTATCATATGTCTTATTTCCGGAGGAGGTTCTGCTCTCTTTGAGTTACCGTGTGATGGAATAACTCTGATCGAAATACAGATGGTTACTGAGTTGCTCCTGAAATGCGGCGCAAGGATTGACGAAGTCAATGCCATACGAAAGCACATCTCACAGGTCAAGGGAGGCCGTTTCGTTAAGATGTGCAAGGGTGAGATCGTGTCTTTGTTATTATCAGATGTAGTGAATGACCAGTTGGATGCCATTGCATCCGGACCAACTGCGCCGGATTACAGCACTTTTTCAGATTGTGAAAAGATTTTCATAAAGTACGGCCTGTCCCAGAAAATTCCTGACTCGATCAGGGCGCATATCCAAAAAGGGTTGGAGGGCAAGGTTGAAGAGACGCCTAAATTCATCGACAAAATATTTGACAAGGTCTATAATGTGATAATTGGGAATAATCGCAAGGCGTTACAAGCTTCTTACAAGAAGGCTACGGAATTAGGATACCACACAGCGGTCATTTCTTCTTATATGAACAGCGAGGCGCGAGAGGCGGCAAAGGCATATGGCGCCATTGCCAAAGAAATCCATCGATCAGGGAATCCGGTTAAACGGCCAGCTTGCGTCATTGCAGGCGGTGAAACTACCGTCGTAGTGCGGGGAAAGGGTAAAGGCGGGAGAAATCAGGAATTTGTCTTATCAGCCGCAATAGAGATTGACGGATTGGAAGACACGGTTATTTTAAGCGCTGGCACTGACGGTATAGACGGAAACACCGATGCCGCCGGGGCTATCGCAGATGGTTTTACCGTTTCGCGTGCAAAGAGCATGGCAATGGAGCCGGAGGCATATCTTGGCGATAATAATTCGTATTCATTCTTTAAAGAATTGAATGACTTGTTCGTTACCGGCCCCACGAAGACAAACGTGATGGACATTATGCTATTGCTTATTACATAAATCAGATTATTTTCTTGCGTTTCTATCAAAGAATAGTTAATAATCTTACGTCACTCAAAATCCAGTTTATTCACACCGATTTCAAAAATGCGGGGGAAGATGAGAATTCTGCCGGGTTTAAATTTTTTCATTATTTTTCAGGTGATTTTTCCACGCAGCGCCATTGGTCTTTCCATGTTTCATGAGCTTCAAAATATTTCCCGTTATTGAAATATGTTATACCTAAATTCTGCAAATGATTTTCGCGTAGCGAAAATCGGCCTTCCATAATATCTTTGCTATGCAAAAATCCGTAATAAACTTCAATATTTGGCGGT
>JABWAQ010000165.1 GCA_013360945.1 Candidatus Brocadia sp. | reverse complement strand
ACGCGTCATGATATATTTACCCTCAGAGACATACATCCAGGTATTTTCACTAATATCGGGAAGATCCACTAAGATATTTACGAAACGAACTGCACGGAACTTTAAGGCATCTGCATGATACAAAACATCTTTCGCAAGATGACGGGGAAAAGCATGGATGAGATCTGGCAGGGGTATGGTTGAAATAATAAAGTCGCAATTGACCGTCTTCATACTCCCACGCTGCAGGTAATCTATACCTTCGATATGATTATCATGCACTCTTATATGAGAAACCTTTGCGTTCAGAACAATCTTTCCACCTTTTTTCTTAATCTCTTCGCTCATCATATCAAACATCTGACCTATACCCTTTTTAGGATAAAAATAGGTTTGAGCAAAGGTCCGGGGTGTATCCTTTTTTAACCTAAAGAGACGAAAAAGTACATCTTTGAGATCCAGAAGTGAAATTCTTTGAGATGCCCAGTCTGATGAGATACGTTTTGGTGAGATACCCCATAACTTTTCGGTATAAGGACCAAAAAACAGAGTATACAGAGTTCTTCCAAAGCGGTTGACAATCCAATTCTCAAAAGAGATATCTTTTTTCCGGAAAACAATCTTTAAAAAGGCCGCCATGATATACGTTGTAAGCACCTTAAGATTCGTCCAGACATTCATCTTGAGAACAATATCTTTTATTGATAGCGGATAATGAAAAACCTTTTCCTTTAATAAGATTACACTTTTTCTCTTTGACACCAGGAGTTCATCACCCATCATCTTACGAATATCACAAACAAGCTCTTCATTCCGGGAAATAAAACGATGGCCGCCAAGATCAAACCGGTAACCCTTGTATTCATTCGTGATACATAACCCTCCTACCATTGGTTCTTTTTCAACTACGGTGACGTCATGTCCGTATTTAGACAATTCCCACGCAGCGGATAGGCCACAAGGTCCGCCACCAAGCACCACTATCTTTCTTTTCAACCTGTTCATTATCCTTTCACTCGGTATTTACATGAATCATACAGGGGACTACCTTTGGCAGGAGAGACGTAAAATCTTACAATCTCTCTCCTCATGAAAAAATCAGTAAGGGGCATGTGGGAATATGCCCCTTACTTTAGGAAGACTCCTAAACATTAAAAATACGTTGCGACAGAGAATACAAAGGCATTGTTACCCACATCAGCCAGCTCTTTTTGTTCAACATTAATCTGGTAATCGAATTTAAACACCGTATCCTCCGTGTAGCGATAGTTGAGGCCGGGTGTAATACGAGTCCTTAAATGATTAACCCTTTCGCCTCCGGCTAGCGCAGATGTTTGCACCTGATCCCATCTTACAACACCGGTGAATGTTGAATTTTCTGTAAAGATTTGCGGCGCCCATGCTCGTAACACAGGAGGCATAAAATGATACCGGCCTTCCACATAATATCCCCACATGGAATCGGCAATACCGGCAGTTTCAGCAGCAGTATTTGTTTCTATGAAGGCATAAGCCCCTTCACCTACCAGTTCAAAGGCTCCTCTTTGGTATGCAAAATCTATTGCTGAAATGGTTATTTGATTCTCGTTAGCATCGTCATATCGCTGCGTATAAGCAGAACCACCCAACTCCAGGCCTATAAACGGGCTATATGCAACACGTCCTACAACACCGGGACTTTGGTTCTCATTATCAAACTCAAATCCGCCCCGTGAACCTCTCAACCCGTTGCTTAATGCAAAATGCGGCGTGCCATCATCGTCTAAACCATGGAATACACCGTTTGTAATATAGATTTCATAATCCAATTTGCTTAATTCTGATGGATAGAGGCTACCAAAAAAACCCATGCCTGCATCAGTAAGAGTTGTTGGAATAATAAATTGATTTACCAATGGCCGGTCGGTAAGATCCTGTAAAGGAGAATCATGAACCAGATTAAACTTTCCCAGAGGAGTAAGAAGAAAACCGCCTCTCCAATTAATCCAATCTGTTATCAGGAAATCTACCGTTGCAAACTCCAGAATTACCTCTCCATCCCTGCCGCCTCCAACACCACCATGCTCGAATTCTAATTCTGCCGCAAGCTTTACACGATCGGAGATGTCTGAGTATATAAATGGTATAAATCTGTGCTGGTCAAAGCCATGTTTCCCGCTGCTATTATTTTCTGATTGCCAGAACTCAAAATCCATATAACCGCCAAGATAGGTATTTCTACCAAACCTTCTCAAAAATGGCTTTGTATATGGCCCACTAAAGGCCGGACCTAATTTCTTTTTCTCGAGTTCGGCAGTCTTTTCAGCAAAATATGATCTCTCAGCAGGCTCTCCTGCATAAGGAATTTCCGGATACGTAGTTCCTCTCTGGACGTCTTCCTTTAATGAAGCGATCTCCTGATCTTTTTGGGTATCTTTTGCCTTTAACGATTCAATCTCCTTTTCTTTTTGAGTATCTCTTTCAACTTGTTGCTTGAGCAAGTCTTTTAATTCTGCCAATTCCCTTTCCAGTTTATCAACTTTGTCACTTAAAGCCTCTGTTTCTGCAGATTCTGCAAAGACATCTGCAATAGATAAAGCTACAAACAAAGGTACTGCCATGAACATCAAATAACGAATATACCGCACAACTGCCCTCCTTATAGAAAGTAAATGAGACTCATTCTCAAAACGAGAGGTGGCATTATATAAAATATAAAAAGATATTGTCAAGAAATATTTTAGCAAGAGGCTTTTTGCTCATACCGGGGAATTCGCTCTTTGATTCTTCTGACTTTTCATTCAGAAGAAATAATCTTTGAATACAATAATCCCCAAGCAGATCCCTCCACCTAATCCAGTTAAAACACACACATAGGCTTGAACTTGCTCAATGGGCGGGCACACATAAGCAGACCGGGTCAAATTTGTAAAACATGTGCAGTTTGTTACCTAATTGAATATAGAGGAATTTCAATTCCGTAGGGCAAACCTTTAGGTTTGCTATCCCCGTGCACAATTCAGGCGGGGGAAGCAAGGCTAAAGCCTTGCCCTACGTTTTGATAAAAGATAAAAGCCGCCGAATGCCTATTTTAAATTGCTTGCCAAGTCCTTCTGCATAAACTGCAATATCACTCATAAAATTTACTTGTACCTGATTAGATAAAACTTTTGATAAGATAATGCACAAACAATACCTTCAATAATTTTACCGGAGTAACAGGAAACCCGATTTCTTCTAGCCCAACCTTATAATAATTCCAAAATTCTTTTCTTTTCTTTTTCTTGGAAAAAAAAATTTTCATAAAAAATCTGTAGTACTTCATTCTCCACTTCCTAAATATTTTTTTGTATTCTTCTTCATGTAAGTAGAGAGAACCATATTTTTTCAGGATAATAAGGTTTCCTAAAAAAGATGTGTTAAATTCCCCTGCAGACGAAGTTATCGTCCTGTTATGTCTCCTCGTAAACGAAAGGACTTGATGCACAAAGCCAAAATCATAGTCCTGCAGAACATCAAAGCAAGCCTCTTTATCAGCATGGAAATTATTTTCATTATAAAAGAATTTACGACTTCTTATAGCATCAGACCGTAGTAATGTTGTTGTTGGTGAACCAAAAATACATCGGGCGCCAAGTATAATAGACCTGCATATTTCCCGTCCTGATATAACAGTGACGGTATAGGGAATTCCATCACAATTTACCTTAATGTTATCGAGGCGATAAGATCCTACAACACCTACAGAAGGATGCTTTTCGGCAAGCTCTACCATTTTTGTTAAACATTCCGAAAATATCCAATCATCAGCATGCACTACTTTGCAATATTTACTCTCATGAGATATAAGACGAAATGCATGGTTGTGATTCTGAAGAGCATTTAAAAAGTGATCATTATTATAAATATGTATCCGTTTATCTTTTTTTGAATAATCATGCGCTATAGCTAAAGTACGATCTGTACTCCGATTATTTACAATGAGATATTCCCAATTCTGGTATGTTTGTGCTAATACACTTTCAATACATTCCGCTAAATACTTTTCACCGTTATGTACAGGTGTTACTAC
>JABWAQ010000164.1 GCA_013360945.1 Candidatus Brocadia sp. | reverse complement strand
ATCCTTTTTATTCCATCTTTTAGTTTGACAACATGAAAATTTATCAGTAACCCCAGTTTGTAATTTCCTAACTTTATGTGCAATTTCGTTTTCTGTCATTGTGTTCTTTGTGGCTACTCATTGTGTTCTCTGTGGTTAAGTCTTTTCGATTTTCAATCGCGACAATGTCTTCTCTCACCCAAATGAGTCTGAAAAGTGACCAAAGTTGGGCTGTGTTTCATAGGAAATAAAAAAGAATTTAACCATGAAGGTCCCAAAAAAACCTTACAGAAAAAAGAAGTTATTATAGAGTAATACTATAGCTGCGGTTGTAAAGAGACGAGCCTCGTCGCTCTCCATTCATTGCTATCCTTCAACCTCTGCCGTATATTTCCGTTGCTTCCGATAGCTCTTGTATCAATGCAGATGTAATGTGTTCCGGTGAGAACCTCCATGTCCAATTATTTTCAGAGGTTGCCGGCAGATTCATCCTCGATTCTTCCCCAAGACCAAGAATATCCTGCATGGGTATGACCACCATGTTGGCAACGGACATCATCGCAAGTCTTATCATTTCGCGGTGAAAATCATCTTCTGAAACTTCTCTCCCTAAATATTTGCGTATTCTTTCCTTGTCTTTCGGACCCGCCTCCTTTTTATACCAGCCTTTCGCAGTATTATTATCATGGGTTCCCGTGTACACAACGCAGGCTTTTATATGGTTGTGCGGAATATACGGATTGACAGATAAATCATCTCCAAAGGCGAAGAGAAGCACCTTCATGCCGGGAATTCCAAACATACTCATAATTTCCCTTACGTCCGGTGTTATCGTACCGAGGTCTTCGGCAATAATAGGAAGACTTGGGAAATGCTTATAAAGGGTGTTAAAGAAATCCTGAACCGGGGCATTTACCCATTTCCCGTTTACCGCCGTCTTCTCAGCTACCGGTATTTCCCAATACGAAACAAAACCCCGGAAGTGGTCCAGCCTGACAATATCATAAAGTTTCAGGTTGTATTCTATTCGTCTCAGCCACCATGAGTAACCGGTCTCTTTAAGAACGTCCCATTTATAAACAGGGTTTCCCCACAATTGCCCTGTGGCGCTGAAATAATCAGGAGGTACCCCGGCGACGAACAGGGGTTTTCTGGCATCATCAAGTTTAAAAATTTCAGGTTGAGCCCACACATCGGCGCTATCGTATGTTACATAAATAGGCACATCACCGATTATCTGTATGTTTTTTGTGTTACAGTATTTTTTTAAGGAAAACCACTGTTTAAAAAATAAGTACTGGAGAAACTTTTCCATTAATATCCTATCTTTTAACTTTTTTCCCCAGTCTCTCACAGCGCCTTCTTTTCTATTCCTGATATCTTCAGGCCAATCACTCCACATAATTCCCTGAAAGTGTTCCTTCAGGGCAATAAACAGGGCATAATCGTCAATCCAACAGGCATTTTCATTGCAAAAGCTTTGAAATTCAAAGATTTGTCCCAGCTTACCATGAATATTTTTATACGCTGCACGAAGGATACTCTCTTTATACGCGGTAACCGTGCAGTAATCAACTCTGTTGAGTGGAAAGGTTGCATGGCCTTCTATATCTGATTTTAAAAGAACGCCGTCCCGGACAAGGAGATCGGGGCTTATCATAACATGATTTCCGGCAAAGGCTGAATAGCTGCTATAAGGACTATTTCCGAATACTGTTCGTGTCGGGTTTAAAGGGAGGACTTGCCATAAGGACTGTCTGGCTTCTGCAAGGAAATCTACAAATTTGTAAGCTGCATCTCCAAAATCTCCCACGCCATGAGGTGATGGCAGGGAAGTGATGTGAAGCAGGACACCACATCTTCTTTTGTTCATTTTTATTCCTCACTTAGGAAATAAGCTAAGCTTCAGGCAGCACTGCCGCTGTATTAAAAAACAGGTCATGTCCAATCTGTTTGAATATTCCTACCCATCTGACTGCATCTTTATCGTCCGATCTCGTCTTCAGCATAAATTCTTTATAGGTAGTTTTAGTGATCTTGTAGTAAACATTTTGCACCTGCCAGAAATTAATTTCAATGGGTAGTGATTGAAATAGCTTTATTATTTTATGAGTCTCCGAGAGCAAGGAAATATCGGATGGATTATGGGCGAATCTACCAATTATTTCCTCAGCTACGTGTCGGACTTTAAATTCGAGTTCCAGAGACTCCACTGGTATCTGCCATGTTTTCATGTCATCGATTATCGTCTGAATTTTTTCTGCATCTATTTCTTTAGCAAATGCCTTTTTTAAATCAATATTAAGTATAAACTCAGCGGCCGTATAAAACGCCCTTGGAATCGTTATGCCCGTCTCCTGTAAAAAACCCATCAAGATGTAGTTATTCTCATACACACGACGATACATATCTTCACACTCTTGTATCGTTGAACTGATGACCAGATTTAAAATCTCACGCTGTTCGTCTTTGAAAAGGTCTCTCAAGGAATAATTGTGCGTGCCAAAATGTTTGTCCATCATCCGCACAATATCCGTAAGGGCGCCTTCTTCAAATGCCTCGATCATTTCACTCTTTATGAGTTGATATTCTTTATCTCCCGGGAATGCAGATACACCGCCATTAAAATCATGTGTGCCGAGATGCACTCCACTAAAGATCATGCGTTCAGATCTACCGGTAATTTCTGACGTAACGAGAACCCGCCCTATTGCCAACTTCATTGGTCCAGCCTTAATCTTTTGGTAATCTTCTATTTGCACGACATAGCAATAAATATTTATTTTTTTGGTATAGGTTTCAAAGAGGGAACTTACGGCAAAGTGCACACCAACTTTCTTGAGATCTATCATGGCAGGTTTAACAAATTTTTCGTATATACGGGCGCCATCGCTATGTTCGGGTAAGTTACTCTTTGCCCTGGCAAGCCTTTCCTGAAAGGCATCCTCAAGGCCATTATTAAGCACATCTTTAAACAGTTGAATTGCCCTGCCTGCGTATTCCATAATCTGAACGGTTTCAAGACCTGAAATTTCGGCAAAAAACCATCCACAACTGGTATACATCAGCATAGCATGTCTCTGAATTTCCAGAAGCTTGAGTACAATCACTTTTTCGTCTTCAGTCAAAATTCTCGTTGCATACTTTGCAAGAAATCCGTCAATATTTTCCTTAGACCGGTTAAGGATGACTCCAATATACTCATCCCGCGCATCCCAGTGATTCCTGAGATATTCTTTTGCCTTATTTTCAAATGCGGGCACGAATTGATCCCTGAGCCAGTCCATTGCATCACGCAGCGTCATTCTCCATTCCTGATTCCATTCCGGCGAACCTCCGGATTTACATCCGCAATTACTTTTCCAACGCTCTATTCCATGCATGCAACTCCATGAGGTATTTTCACGTATTCCAACTTCATGTGTTGGAGGATGTTTTTCAAGATATTCTCCATAATTTGTCAGCTTCGCCAATTTGTTATACTCGATGTGATTAAGGACAAAGGCGAGGGCCATATCCCCATATCTATGGTGATGTCCGTATGATTCTCCATCTGTAGCAATATTGAGCATTTGTGGCCACTGTCTTTGGTCAGAAAAACCTTTTAACAGGCGGTTTGCAAATCCTTCTCCACCGTTCAACAAATTTTCAAATGCCACTGCATGAGATATCGGACTGTCATAGAAGAAAATGCTTATACTGCGCCCTGATGGCAACCTGCAGAGATAAGCCATGGTAGGATCAATTTGCCCTTTACTCAAATCATCCCATTCATCGGAGTCAATTTTTTTTACTCTGGACGCCTGATGTTGAGCAAGGATTGTAAATTTTATACCCAACTCTGCAAGAATTTCCAGCGATTCGGTATCGACGGCAGTTTCCGAGAGCCACATACCTTCAGGGGAACGCTTAAACCTGTATTCAAAGTCCCTTATGCCCCAGATTATTTGAGTGCGTTTATCGCGGGTATTGGCAAGGGGCATAATAATATGATTCCTAAATTCTGCAAATGATTTTCGCGTAGCGAAAATCGGCCTTCCATAATATCTTTGCTATGCAAAAATCCGTAATAAACTTCAATATTTGGCGGTTTG
>JABWAQ010000066.1 GCA_013360945.1 Candidatus Brocadia sp. | reverse complement strand
TTGCTGAATTGTCAAGTAAAATATCTCCTCAAAACACTATTTTTTCTCGTTTTTCTTGATGCCTGTATATTACGCAATTTCCTAACCGGACAATGCTGGTTGAAAATGTAAAAATATTTCTTATTAGATACTAACCTGGACGGGCCAGAACGGGTAGCGCTACATTTATGTCGCTGTCCTGTGAAATGTAGGGGCGGGGTTACCCCGCCCCTACACAAGGCCTGGTACTAAATTATTTTACCGAAAAATGTAAAAATGTTTTTATTAAGAAACCGATATGTCTATTCTATCCAGCGCGATTGAAGATATCCTCGAAAAATCAGTCAACAGTGAGAGATTATCTCCTGAGGAGTGTATAAGGCTATTCTTTCTAAAAGATATTACCCTTCTGGGAATGGCGGCCGATGAAGTCTGTAAGAAAAAGCATCCGGAAAACTACAGGACTTACATCATCGATCGGAATATCAATTACACCAACATCTGCACATCAGGTTGTAAGTTCTGCGCCTTTTACAAAGATGTTCAACACAGTGATGGATATATCATTCCCCAAAGTTCCTTATTCAATAAAATAGAAGAAACCTTGGCCCTTGGCGGAAGACAAATCCTCATGCAGGGTGGTCTGCATCCGTCATTGAAATTGGATTATTATCAAGATCTGTTAAAGTCTATAAAAACGAATTTTGATATCCACATCCATGCCTTCTCACCCCCGGAAATTGTACATTTTTCTAAATTAAATGGCATCCCTGTCCGTGATGTCATACAAAGACTCAAGGCTGCCGGACTCGATTCGATCCCCGGCGGTGGCGCCGAAATCCTGGTGGACCGATGCCGCAGACTCCTGAGTCCTAATAAATGTACGGCACAAGAATGGCTCGACGTCATGCGCGCGGCACATAAGCTTGGCATGCGTACCACGGCGACCATGATGTTCGGCCACATAGAAACCATAGAAGAACGCGTCGAACACCTGGAAAATATCCGCACACTCCAGGACGAAACGGGTGGGTTTACCGCCTTTATCGCCTGGACGTTTCAACCCAAAAACACACAATTAGACACGGCATTCACGGGAAGTTATGATTACTTAATGACCATTGCCATTTCACGTCTCTACTTAGACAACATTTCAAATATCCAGGCATCATGGGTCACCCAGGGGGCAAAGATCGCCCAGCTTTCTTTAAAATTCGGCGCAAATGACATGGGCAGTACGATGATTGAAGAAAACGTAGTACGGGCGGCTGGGGTAAGCTATCAGATGGATAAAGAGGAGATAGAATCACTTATTAATGATCTTGGATATGAGGCAAGGCAAAGGGATTTATACTATCGGATATTTTGAAACAACAACTGTTCTGCCATGAATGTGTAGGGGCGAAGCATTTGCTGCAATCGGTAGAAATGTACTCATACTCAGTTAGGCAAATGCTTCGCCCCTACTCTGGACGGTAAACATCGCTGTTGTTGAGATTTTTTAAAAAACAAAATTGTTACAAAAGAATTAATTTCATGTATCTTTTTTGGTAGATACTTAACTCCTTCCATATATATACTGATGGTTGGTACAATCAGATTTTTTACATCCTTTAGAGGAACTGAAAAGTCATCAGCATTTGGGCCATCAGCAAAATACTCAAGCCATCCGGAAGTATCCACCACGTTCATGTCCGATCCTGCTCCCGTTGGAAACGAATATCAGCTCCTTTCAGGAATCCGCGCATTTCGGATATTTTACGGGGATAAAATTCAGCCAGGCTAAAATAACTGAGAAAGAGTTCCGAACACATTGAGTATTGCCGGAATGGTATTTGGCCATTGGACAAAAAACCTCGTTACATCACTCTTTTTTTTATAGCAAAAAAATAGAAACCTAGAACTCAGAAAATTATTGGGCGGAGAGAGCCACACGGAAACCGATGTTGTCGAACCGAGAGGCAGGCTTGAACCAGGACCGGCTCGCGGCGCACACGTACACTTGTCCGTAGCTCCAGGAGCCGCCACGAAGGACACGATCCGCTTCTCTCTCATCATACCAGCTATCTACCCATTCCCAGACGTTTCCAGACATATCATAGCATCCATACGGGCTTACTCCGTCGGGATATTTATCTACGGGCGTTGTATCATTTATCCTCGATTCATTGCTATTGCATTTTTCCTTGTCAAACTCGTCTCCCCAGGGATATACCCTGCCATCAGTTCCCCGTGCAGCCTTCTCCCATTCATATTCTGTAGGAAGTCTGTATTCACGCCCCTGAAGTTTTTCCTTTTCTTTTTTTGTTTTCCATGCGCATTATTTAAGGGCATCTTCAAAACTCACATACACAACAGGATGATGTTCCTTACCTTCAGGAAAGGTTCTTTTATCCTTATTCCAATCTTCAGGAATAGGATATTTCTCGTTTTCTTTGTCGTCAAGAAACTCCTCGTACTCACCATTTGTTACCGGATATGCCCCTATCTCATAATCGTGATCGATATTCATTTTTTCTTTTGTGTCACCATATAAAAATTCACCCTTTGGAATTCTGACCATCTTGCCAATGGATGCCAGAACCTTCCATTCGATTGATCTGGCGGCTGTTACATCTTGAAAGGAAAATTCTCCTATCTGAAGGTACAAGTCTATATTTCTCCAATATCGAGATCACCTCAAATCCTTCTTTTCTCAGTTTCTTCACTATTCTGAAATCCATATTTTCGTCAGCCAATATTTTATGGAGCAATTAATTCCTCTTTGGCAATAACATCTGCCGAATAAGAAACAGCAGCGAGGATATCCTCTTTTGTAAGATGTAGATATGCCCGTCCTCTTGTATTTCTTGTTGAAATATCCTGTATCTGTTGAAATTTAAGCAAAAGATTTCAGTACTGCGGTAAGGTTGTTTTTTTCAATAACCACCTCAATATACCACCCATCCCTGAACATCCCTGCGTTTAATACGACGGTGTCGCCCACCTTATCTTTGGCCCTCGATTCATGAATATGACCCGATATACAGACATGGGGTTTGTGTTCTAGAATAAAGTCCCTGACCGTTTGACTCCCTACATGCATACCGCTCCGAACGATATCGGTTGCTGTATCTTTTGGTGGGGTATGGCAGACCATAATCTTCCATTGTGCATCTTTTACCTTGTCGTAACCAGTTGTTAAAAACCTTTCGATATCCGTTTCGCTAATTTCCGAGGGTGTGTGAAAGGGTGTTGGACTCGAACCACCGCAACCAAATATGCCAACGTCTCCAAACATATAGCCATTCCCATGCAGGTTTATACCCTCCTGAGTTAAATAAGCATCCACTTCTGATCTGTCCATATTCCCATACATCGCAAGCAGGCGTTTGTTATATTTCCTTACAGCATCTAATACCTTTTTCGTCTCGTTCTTTCCGTGACAATTGGTCAAATCACCGGAAAGCGCAATTAAATCCGCCGTTTCCAGGTCCGGTTTTATTTTTATAAGGCTGCCGGTATCTTCATGGATGTCACCAAAAGAAATAATCTTCATCTCTCCTCCGAAATATTAATTAGTGCTTCGGCTACTTACCGCCCTGTTTTCCCCCGTAAACGGGGGGATTATGGGCATACCTGTTAAGTTAAGAAATAACAATTAATCCCTTATTCGTGCTGAATCAGTCATGTCCCCCGCTGGCGGGGGTGCAGGGGGTGGACTGGATAGCCCGACCACGCCTACCACTTTTTAATTCTTTGTATAACACCACCCATATTCTCCGGTACATCCTATTATGCAGGTTGTTTGCAAACGGTTGCAATCATTTGTTGTAGTCGTAATTATACGTTTCACCGGCCTTTGGTTTTTCCCGCAGTATTTTCGTGTTTCTTTTCCACCCCCAACCCCCGCTAGCGGGGGACAATGGTTAGCCATGTTTCCAGTGGATTTTGCCGTTATGTGCTGCAAGAAGGACACAGAAGGATTATCTCTGTTCAAGATATACAGAAATATGATTTGTCCATGCCATGCCACCCAACCCAATCGTTTAACTTAACACGTATGGGATTATGGGGAGGTGTTTCAAATTCCTATACGTTTAATTAAGTGGTCCAATCTTGTTTTCTACAGCACTCAGTATTTTGCCTTCATGTACCAGTCAATACATCGTATTGATGTCATCGGACAGGATGCGGTCCTGTTCCATGTGAGAAATATGCCTTCGAACAAGCCGATATGCCTCCATGGTTCCCGCACCTGCCTTAAGATTGGTAAAGAGGTCCATCGCCTTTTATAAGAAATGCCGGCAAGCCGCTTAATTGAGGATTTACCAGCCGTTCCGGAGAGTGCATTCCCGATTTTTTGTAAATCTGGTTAACCTGGTAGGGTGGGTATCGCCCACCAAATATCTCGTTTACGTTGTCTATTTTTTGGTGGGCGATATCCATCCTACTCCATATGGCAAGGCACGCCTTGCCGCTACAATTTTATACGATATACCCAGTTATGCCGTTCGTTCATTTTTTTTTACAAAAAATTGGGAATACACCCATTAAGAACTATGCATTCCATGGAGAACCCCATGAGAAATCAAAAGTACCTATCATATTTTGAAAGATTCCATTACGCTTTTGGGGAACACCCGGCATCCTTCACCACACTCACCACATCATCAACGGATGAGTACTTTTGAGGAAACTCTATCCTGGGTCTTTCGATGACTATTGAGTCTATTCCCTCATTGAGCGCCGCATAGATCTTTTCGGGCGTTCCTCCCACCCCTCCACTGTCTTTGGTCACCATCGTATTAATGTGATACTGTCTGAACATGGCCCGGTTCAAATCCTCAGAAAATGGACCATGCATGGCAATGATGTGAGCAGGCGGGATTCCCATATCCAGACATAGAGCAATATGTTCAGGTACAGGAAGGATGCGTACATACAATACTTTTTCGTTTTTCAAGGGAATAAACTTAGCCACGCTTGATATACCCGTTGTCAGAAATATTTTTTTCCCAAGTGTTCCGGACTTCTCTACCGCCTCTGCCATTGTTTTAACCTTATGGATCAAAGGATGTGTTGGAATTTCTACCTCCTGCCTTTCAAAACGCAGATAACGAACGTTGTTTTTTTGGCAGGCATTCATTGCATTTTGAGATACTTCTATGGCATAAGGATGTGTGGCATCCACTACGGTATCTATTCCTTTTTCCTGTATCAGACGTGAAAATCCGCTTGCATCCAAACGGCCTTGCAGGCACACGGTTTTCAATCCCATCGGTTCAAACATCTTTTTCCCGTATTCCGTTGCAACGGTCGTTAAAAGACTCAGTCCTTCATCATGGAGCCTCCTAACAATTTCTTTCCCTTCCTCGGTGCCCGATAACACAAGTATCATGAATCTATACTGCCTAGAAACTTTTCTATCGCTTCGATAAAGGTAAAAAAGTCTTTTAAGCCCGATTTACAATTATTGAGAAGTTTTGCGTCGTCAATTGTCCAGTACCTGTGAACAAGTGTATTTCGAAAATCGAAAAAAGGTTTAAGGGATATGGAAAGTTCCTGAGAAACAATGTTGTGTTCAGCCGCTTTTTTGATAGTATCAATGTATCCCTTGACAGGAATCCCATACTGTTTTGCAAGGATATGCTGCAGAACGAGTGACATCGCCTCAGATATTTCGAGAAGTGAGTATTTCAAGCTTTTCAAAAGATGTTTATTACGAATAATCTCATCATCACCGTACTCTTTTAAGAGGCTTTCTATATCTCGTGTATTCGATAGGATATCGTGAAGATATTGGGTAACACGTTTTTTTTCAACATTCATCGATACGCCTCATCAAGGATAAAATAATTAACCCTGTATTGATCTGATATCCGTTCTATATAATCAGTCCTCAATCCTCGATTTTTATCTACCAGGAGGCCACCTTTATCAAGGATGTCTATAACAAAATCGTAAGGGGCATCGTTAATAACCCGCACATCAATGTCATCGATACCGATGTTATGAAATCCGGCACTAATGATCGCCTCATAGATATTATCTCTGATACCTGACTGAGTAACGAAGGTGTCTTCATCATTGCGGATATATGCAAAAATATCGATATCTCTAAAGAAGCTCTTACATACAAAAGAGCCATATATATAAGCAAAAACAACCCTCTCATCCTTGTCAAGCGCATGCGAAATGAGCGATGTTATGCGGTCTTTTTCGGTTTGAGATATGCTATGCATATTGTTATTCATCTGTACTTTTTTCGAATCTATGACCTTGAATCTTCTTCATGCTTTGTTATAGTTTGCTATAGTACATAAAATCTAATACAGGGTCAATCTCAAAAAAGCACTGGTTCAACACGCATGGGGGTTATGAAATACTCACTTTTCAACATCATCGGCACATCTATATATCTATCTCATTTTAAATCTTCGGTGGCGATATACGTTTAACCTTATCTTCTTAAAGTCCAGGACAAAAAAGACTCATCCTAAACACATTCAGAATAGTTACAAAGATACGGATAAGACCATAGCCTCCATCGTTCAAAGTATCAATATATAAAATCTATTTGGAGCGTCTGAAGAAATGTCACAACAGGAAATACTGAGAAAAGTCATTCTGACACTAGGCGTAACCGGTATTCAATATCTGGTAACACGTTCTGTCGCTTCAAGTTTTCAAGGCGAGCTGCGAAAAACTCATGACATAGACCTCGTGGTTGCCAGAGAAAGGACGGATGCGAAAAAGCTGTTCAAGGCATTCCCAACGCCGGACTTTTATCCGGACGAAGGAACTGTCATGAATGGAATCAACAGTCAGGGCGTGTTCAATCTCATTGATGTAAACTCAGGAGATAAAGTCGATTTCAGGATGTTAATAAATGACCCTTTTAACCAGTCGCGGTTTGCAAGAAGGTATACCCAGGAAGTGTCAGCAATGCGAATTGCTGTTTCCAGTCCTGAGGATACCATACTGGCAAAATTGCGGTGGGCCAGGTTATCTGGCGGCAGCGAAAAACAGTTTATCGATGCATTGCGGATCTATGAAGTACAATGTAAAAAGCCTGATATGGATTATCTCCATAAATGGGCAGCAAAACTTGATGTAGGGTCAATGTTTCAAAGACTACAGGAAGAAGCTGAAGTTGTATAGTAACCATTCGTTAACCTACATTCTTTTCCGGATATGCCGGTTGATTAATCCATACCTTCTTTTTCGGTTACTCGATAGACAGAAATACCCAGTTAAAACCGTGGTAAAAGAACTGGCTGAGTTTAACAGACGCAGAGACCGGATAGTTCATCAGCTATGGCATGACGGTTACTCCTAACCCGAACGAGCCGGAAGGTACCATCAATACCATAAACTTTTATCATCTTTTAACAGCTCAATGCTCCTTGCAATAATATATCTTTCTTTATTTGATTTAGTTCGGGCCAGTTAGTCAAAAGCTTTAAGGCAATTGTTCCTGTATTTTCAAAAAGCACGTCTCTCGACGTTTTGACTTGGAAATCTTGTACTACTTGAGAATCCACGTAATGATAAAAATATTTCTGCCAAAAAGAACAAAACGGCAATGGTCAGCAGGTTCTTTAAAAATACTGCTTGATACCCCAGAAGGCGGAACTCTTACGGAATGCCTCGTCAAGATCAATCTCGACAATCATACCCCACTCATATTCCGGTATCCAGCACCACGTTCCTAATACCGGTACACCCCGGTAATCAGGATAACCTGTAACATCATATCCCCCGGTCCCACTCAGGCACTCGACAATCCCCTTTGTTAACCTTCCCGTCTTGGGATTAATCCCCTTGAGTTCCAGAGCCGTCCTATCCTTTATCATCCCGTTGCGTTTAAGCTCAATTACAAATCGCGACTCTGTAATAAGAACCCCATCTGAATTGATAAGATAAGCCTCCCCACTTTCACCAATTTCAATACCTTGCATGAGTTTGTTCAATTCCATGGTATCGACCCGAAGAACCAATACACCGGCAAAAGCCCCGTTAATTTCATGAATTACTGAAGAAACAAACAGCGTTGGTATGTTACGTTCGACTTTACCAAACTCATTCAGGATAGGGGTTGTTGCAGGCATTACATCACTCACAAAGACCCCGTGCTTTTTCGCTTCAACAAAAAAGTCTTCTCCAGAAACATTCATACCCACCAAATTTTTCTCTGTTGCTAACTTTACGATTCCAGAAGAGTCACAGATAAATATACCTTTATATCCATACTCATCTCTGATGAACTCCAAATAGTTCAGGGCATTTACAAATTCGTCTACAGAACCAACGCCATTTGTGTAATGAATAGTCTGTGGTTTGCGGGCAACCGCTTTAGCATTATTCTTATGCCCCTCCATACACATTTTTACTAAGTCGATTTGACGATGCATAAGCCCGCGCAGATTTTTGATCGTAGTATCCTGAAAAAATCTACGGACCTCGTTGCATGCCTCATCTATGTCAATTTCGGTAATAAGTCCCCAATTAAGATATGGCAGCCACATCCAGGAACCAATCACACTAGTGCCCCGATAATCGAGATAGCCTGAATCATTGTAGCCTTCCCCCCCTTTCAGACATTGTTGAACAGCTAATGTCAGGTTTCCTGTCTTAGGATTTGCAACCTTCAGCTCCAGGGGCGTCCTCTTTTTTATATTACCGCTTTCCTTAAGATTTTCCGTAAATCTGGACATGGTTAACATGAAACCATCTTTGTTAATTAAATAAACCTCTCCTGTTTCTGTAGCTTTCATTGGCATAATTAATTTTGTAAGCTCATTCACATCGAGCTTGTAGACCAAGATCCCTAAAATCTCCATCTTTTCATTATTAACTGAGGTTGATACAAACATCGTGGGTAACCCCAATTCCAACTCACCAAATTCATTTTCGATGGGCGTGGTAGAAGGCATGATGTCGGAAAAAAACGTTTTACCCTTCATTGCCTCTTGAAAATATTGTGCAGCGGATACATCCTTACCAATATTATTTTTATCCGTTGAAATAATAATTGTACCCGTAGGGTTTGCAATAAAAACCTCCTTGTAGCGGTACATGTTTTTTATAAAATCGAGATACTCAAGGGGTTTAGAAAAATCAAGCTCCTTATCTTCCCGGATTACTGAACTACGGTATACAGGCAAGTTATGGGCAGTAACCTTTATATCTTTCTTTCTGGCATCCATCCAGGCCGTAACAATCTCAGCCTGCTTTCTTGTTATGCCCTGCAAGTCCCTTACTATGCCTTCCCGAATGATACTCAGGGTGTCAGGAAAGACAGTTTTAACCGAAAACAGAGACAACAAGAATAGTGAGACACATGCACCTATTGTAAATTTTCTCGTTTTAAACATCAGTTTTCCTCGCTTTATGAAAAGAAAATGCATACCATTACCTTAATATGGAGACAACAATAACTGTCAACTATACGATTATGAATGGGAAATATTATACATTGTTTTTTTTAAAATTCAAAACAATTAACGGTATTTATCACTACGATATCTTAAATTTTTTTACAACACTTTAATTCAATGTCAATAGATTGTTCAACAGGATAAAAAGCATTATTTTAGTGGATTGCGGTCTTTTTTATAAAATGCAAGCCGATCTTTGATCACTTTATCAAAGCCCTTGTCCGTCGGTCTATAGTATTCCCTTCCCCGGAGTTCATCGGGCATGTAAACCTGTTCTACATATCCTCCAAAACTATGGGGGTATTTGTAACCCATGCCATATCCAAGGTCTTTCATTAAGGGCGTGGGGGCGTTCCTGATGTGAAACGGCACGGACAATGCCCCCTTTTCCCTGACATCTCTCAATGCTTCTAAATAAGCCATATAAGAAGCATTGCTCTTTGGCGCGCAGGCAAGATAGGTAACGCACTGGGCTAACGGTATCCACCCTTCGGGCATTCCCACAAAATGAAAGGCGTCTTTAACGGCTACGGCCAACTGGACAGCCCCCGGATCTGCGTTTCCAATATCCTCTGAGGCGAATATAATCATCCGTCGTGCAATAAAAAGGGGGTCTTCACCCGCATCCAGCATCCGTGCCAGCCAATAAAGGGCCGCATCAGGGTCACTGCCACGCATGGATTTGATAAAGGCGGAAATCACGTTATAGTGTTCCTCACCACCCTTATCATAAAGGAGCGCCTTCCGCTGCAGGGCCTCCTGTGCTATCTCCAAAGATACTACCCGTCTGCCTTCCTGATCAGGTTTTGCAAGCATAACAGCAGCTTCCAGGGTATTTAAGGCCGCCCGTGCATCCCCTTGAGAAAGATGCGCAATAAAATCAAAGGCATCTTTCAGAATTTCCACGTTCAGATTGCCAAGCCCCCGCTCTTTATCCACCAGGGCATTTGTCATAATAACCCTGATATGGTCTTCCGTGAGTTGTTTCAGTACCAGCACTTTACACCGTGACAACAGGGGGGCGTTCACTTCAAAGGAAGGATTCTCCGTAGTTGCGCCAATCAGGGTAATCGTGCCGTCTTCCACGTGATGCAGGAAGGCATCCTGCTGAGCCTTGTTAAACCGGTGAATCTCATCTACGAAAAGGATAGTTTTTTTACTATGATATTTCAATTGCTCTCTGGCATCTTCAATGACCACCCGTATATCCTTGACCCCTGACAACACGGCTGAAAACGAGACAAAATGCGCGTCCATTGCCTGGGCAATGATAAAGGCCAATGTCGTTTTGCCAACACCCGGAGGACCCCAGAATATCAAAGATACGAGTTCTTTGTTTTCCACAAGTCTTCGGAGTATCTTGTCGGGGCCGACAAGATGTTCCTGTCCCACAAACCCTTTCAAATCCCGCGGTCTGATGCGATCCGCAAGGGGGGACTTTTTTATTGTGCTTAACTTTGCATCAAACAGATCTCTTTGTGTTTTTTTAATTGTCACCCAAACTTCTCTCTGAATAATTTTTGCATGACATGAAAATAATACTGTCACACGCCTTCCCCATGTTTATGAGGAAACGTTTTCACCGGGCCGAGGTTCAGACATGTGTGATCTTGTCCCTAAGGTCTCTGCCATCTTATTTATGGCGGCGGCAAGTTCCCCAATCTCATCACCTGATTCATAAATTACCCTGGCACTATAATTGCCGCCGGCAATTTCCCTTGCAATACCGGTAATGTACTGTATAGGCGCCGAAATCATCTTTCCCAAAAAGAAGGCAATAATGATAACCCCTATCGCCACCGCCCCGAAAACGAGCATAATATAATTACGCAATTTGTAAACGGTCCCGTAGCCCTCGCCGACGTCAATCTCAGCAATCACGCCCCATCCGTAATCGGGCATCCAGCGCCAAAATCCCAGGACATTTACACCACGATAGTCGGGGTAACCATCTGAGCTGAAACCTTCTGAACCCTTAATACACTCCCGTACCCCCCTCGTCATGATGCCCGTCACCGGATCAGCAACCATGAGCTCCAGGGCAGACCGTTTTTTGATCCGATGCTGTCTTTTCAAGTCTTCGGTAAACCGCGATTCGGTAAGCATGTATCCTTGTGCATTAACGATGTATGTTTCTCCCGTTTTCCCCAGATGAATATCCTGCATCTCTGTGTTAATTTCAGATACGTCGATCCTGATTGTCACTGCGCCTGCAACACTATCCGACCTATCCTTTATGGGTACGGAAATCAACATGGTTGGAACACCGGTTTCGGGTACGCCCGCTTCATTCTTGATGGGAACGTCAGAAGGGGTGACATTGGAGGTAAAAAAGGCGCCTGCAATGGAAGAGCGAAAAAAATCTTTTGCCGATATATCCGTCCCCACGAGCTCTTTCCTTGAAGAAACCTTTACGATACCATTACGGTCTGCAACAAAGACCTCCCTATGGCCATGCTCCTGCCAGAGGAAGTCAAAATATCTAATCTCGTGCAGATATTTTACCACCTCTGCGTATTCCGATCTTTCATGAACCGGTTGGATAATTAAAAGGACAAAAGGATTATTGGCTATATATTGGGCATCTGTTGTGCACTCTTCCATCCATTTTGTAACCAACTCTGCCTGCTTATGCGCAGCAATCTCCAGGTTTTTAATCACCTCCTCTTTTAAGGTCTGAAAGGTAATGGGATATACAATCAACCGCATGACGATCAGAGGCAGAAATGTTAAGACCAGAAAAAAGATGCTCAGTTTGGTTTTTGTGGGTTTAAACATGTTTGTTCAGGTTAACACTGTGAAAACGATAAATATTTCCACCATTCTGCTTGGAAAAATACATTGCTCTGTCGGCCATTTTAATCAACTCATCCGCATCGTATGAATCGAGAGGATAAACACTGATGCCGATGCTTGCAGAAGTACGTATTTCATGATCTTCAAGTCGATATGGCTTGTTTACCGCAATGAGGATTTTTTGAGCAATAACTGCTGCGTTCGATTCATGCGAAAGATCGGGGAGGATGATTGAAAATTCGTCACCACCAGTCCGGGCAACCGTATCGCTTCCGCGTACACATCGTATCAAACGTTCGGCAATTTCCTTAAGCAACAAGTCCCCAACGTGGTGTCCCATAGAATCATTGACATCTTTAAAGGCATCAAGGTCAAGAACCACAACGGCAATCATTTTTCCGCTACGTTTTGACTGAACAACCCCTATCTGCAGGCGGTCCTGAAATAATATCCGATTGGGCAGGTTCGTGAGGGCATCATGGTATGCCATATGTGCGATAAAAGCCTCCGTCTGCTTCCGCAAAATTGCGCTTCCCATGATCTCCACAATAATGTGAAGAAGGGCTATATCATCTTCATGCCAACTATCAATGGTTAGGACATTCTCAAAACTGATAAACCCCAACAATTTTTCCTCAACCTGCGCAGACAAGATCAGAAGTGATTTTATCCCTTGTTTTTCCAGTACGTCCTTTTCAAACGCAGCCCCTTGAATAATCCCTGAGACATCGGTAATATACAGCATATTGCCTTTAAGCAAATTCTCCATTAACCATGGATACATTGCAGAGTACATATCCTGTAAATTCTGGATATTCGACGAAACCCCTTTATCGTACCATTCATATGTCTTATCTATTTTTCTTGTTGAGATGTTTCTATTATCATCACAGAACTGAAAGAAACACACCCTCGTTGCCTTGCATAATCGTCCCACATCCTCCAATGAGGTGGAAATCGTATTATCGAAATCTTCAACATTAACAAATCTGGTTGAAATTTTTGCCACCGTTCTTTCGAAATGTATTTTACGCCTTAAAGTTTCCTCGGCTTGTTTCAACTTAACGAACTGGCCGATCTGTATGCTGATTAAGTTAACCATTTTGATCAGTTCCTCGTCAGGTTGCTCTCCCTTGTCCCTGAACAATGTGATAACCCCGAATATTTCATTCTCATTAGGGGAACTGAAGGCGCCCTGCAATCCGCCTGCATTCGCAGCAACCGATTCCCATAGTATGCGCATATCGGATACTGTCATAATTGGAAAACCAAATGCTATTGTTAGTTTTGCCGTATTGGCAATTTGTGCCCGTTGAAAATTTGTATCAGAGACTGCGTCTTTTATCCTGATACATTTTCCACCGGACCAGACTCTGCCCGGCAATCCGGATCCAGGTAAAAAAGTAAGCTGCCGTCTCTGTGCTATATACTCGGAAAACTCTTCGGACGGGCTATACCACGCTTCTCCAAAACGTAAAATGTTAGTTTTTCTGTCCACTATCCAAAACTCACCCAAGCTCCATTGCAGTCCTTCACAAAGAGTCTTTAAAATCTTTGGCATGGCCTCTTCAATGGTAGCGCATGCCGATAAGACAAGGGTTATTGTGGACTGTATGTTTCTGTATAGTTCAAACTGTTCCGGTACCATCGGACATCGTTCCCTATTATTTCGTCTTTGGCACTTTTTCCCAATCAGCAAGAAATCGCTTGACACCATCATCGGTAAGTGGATGCTGAACAAGCAGATCAAATACGTTAAATGGGATCGTGGCAACATCCGCCCCCATTAACGCTGCATCACGGACATGAACGGGATTGCGGATACTGGCAACAATAATTTCCGTTTGAAAACCGTAATTATCATAGATAGTGCGAATCTCCTGGATGATATCCATACCAACCTGACCCCTATCATCCAGCCTCCCGACAAAGGGACTCACGTAGGTGCCACCGGCCTTCGCCGCCAAAAGCGCCTGGTTAGAAGAGAAGCAGAGTGTCACGTTGGTGTTAATGCCCTCTTCCGCCAGTCTTTTTACCGCTTTTAAGCCATTTTTTATCAAGGGAATTTTAACCACAATATTATCAGCGATTTTTGCCAGCTCCCTTGCCTCCTTGAGCATACCTTCCGTATCAAGACTTACCACCTCGGCGCTGACAGGGCCTTTTACAATGGAACAAATCTCTTCGATGGTTTCACGAAAAGGCCGGCCGGTCTTTGCTACCAAAGAGGGGTTTGTCGTCACTCCGTCCAGTATACCCAAACTATGCGCCTCCCGAATTTCTTTTACATCTGCCGTATCAATAAAAAACTTCATTTTCCTTCCTTTCATATTTCAATAATTTGTAACAAAACTAAGACACCAAGACATGAAGAGAAACCATGCGTCTTCCCGTTTAATGCATGAGAATTACAAGAAACACGTGCTATGAGAGCATACATTTTCTCAAGCAATTTGCCGGCGAATACGAATGCCTCCTGCCGTAATCACGCTAAAGGCATGAGATAATTCTGTTACATGCTCATTAATAAACCACATCTGCCCGCAAAGCCTCTGCTGCAAGTTTCTCTAAAAATAGCTCGACAGTAATTCGTGTCCCTGCAATAACCGGTTTACCCATCATCACCTTTGGATTGGACACAATCCATTTTTTCTTCATCCTTTCCTCCGCATAATTTTTTATGCCAATTTGATCCCAAATATAATTTTTTGCGGGTTCAAGATTTGCAACCTGAACCCAAATATTTCATAATTTCCAGAAATAACCTACTCATAAACATAATAACTGTCAAGTCTTTTCCTTGTTTTTCGTTGACTTTATCGTATTACCGTATAAAATCTTCCTTTTTTTGCACGTTTTTTACAACCCCCTTCACCCCCTTTGCTAAGGGGGAATTGGTTGCGGCTGTGCTGCGTTATGTTTTTGCTAATGTTATAAGACGAAACTGTATAATAACGTGTTAGAGAAACAACAATAACAGCATACGAATATATCCTCTCCAAACAAACTCAGCGGGCATTGAATCATGGTATTCCACTTGTCGGAAGCAAGGAGTCGAGAGGTTGGCCAGCATACACTCCTGATCTTAGCGATAATCTGCTTGAGCCCCTCGCGTCCGATGTTGGTAATGCCTTTCGGCAGGGCGATGGAAATGAGATCATCAGGAGAGCAAATAACCCTGCCAAATACAGGCAGTGCACTTATCGTCCGCCCTGGTTGTGAACGTTTTCCAGTATTGGCAGACAGTGAATAAAGTGGGTGTTATCGCCGCAGCCTGTGGGTTTTGTAGCGTTAGCAACAACACGGCGGTCTAAAACCTGAATACATTAACCTGGAAATGGTGTGGGACGATATTCCTGGATTCTACGGGCTTGCGAAGTCAGTGTGCCCCAACGACACCAGGTTTACTCACCCTCATGCGGCTCAATTGATAAAGCACATTCCTGGTCTCAAAACAAAAGCCGGAAAATCAGGAATCAGGCTTCTCTCTCTTTGGTATGACGTTCCGTAAATCTTTTTTACTTTAGTAAGTGCAAAATGAAAGTTGTCATTGCGAGGGCATTAGCCCGAAGTAATCTCAAAGGCGGGATTGCTTTGCTGTCGCTCGCAATGACTATTACATGTCAACGTATTTAAGACGTTCACCATGTTTACGCACAGAGTCTGTACACAAGCAATTCCAGCAGCAATTGCGTACTGAAAGAGCTGGTCTTGCTCTTCACGTCGGTTTCCAGTAAAAGTGCATGGTTTTTCGCCAGATCTTCCTCAGTATACCGTTTGACCTGTTCAAAAAACCGCTTTGCAAAGAACGGTATTACCTGTAACTCGGATGCAACTGTTTGTTCGTTTCCACCCTGCCTCAGCATTTGCTTCGCCCTCCACAACCGCTTAATTTGCCAGGCAAGGAGACTGATAATCCTTACCGAATCCTCTCCATGCGTCAACATCTGGCTAAGAATTTTTAGCGCCAATGTCACATCCCTTTGCGCAACGGCGTCGGTAAGCTCAAATACCGTGCGGGTTCTATCCACACCCACGAGGGCATCCACGTCCCTTTCATCGATCGTAGCTCTCTCGCCCAGGTATATCGATAACTTTTCGAGATGCTTATCCAGGATCGCCAAATTATTACCTGCGTCGTCAACCAGTCTCTGCGCCGCCCTGGCAGTAATTTCTTTTTTATAATGTTTTGCGTGAGTCTGCACCCAACCCGGTAAGGAGTGATCTTTTAGCTTCCTGCACTCGATTGAAATTCCAACCTTGTCAACAAGGGTTGCCAATTTCGTTCGCTTGTCCCATTTGCTACATACAAGAACCAGACTGGCATGGCTTGCAGGCGCTGATAGATATTTCTCGATAATCTCTCTGTTTTTTCCAACGAACTCATCCGCTTCTTCCACAATGACCAGTTTGTTTTTACACGTAAAAAACGGCACCGTTCTTAATTCGTCAAATATCACGCCTGACGGGATTTCTTCCCCGTCAAATTCAATCAATGCGATGCTGGAGTCGATATCCTTGAGCACATTGGCCTTCACTGATGAAAGGACCTCATGGATAAAGAATTCTTCATCTCCAAAAAATACAAAGATCGGAAATTTTTTGCCCTTATTCATTACGGTCTTAAACTGGTAAATATCCATTATTTTATCCTCCGGGCAATTCCTGCAACCATGAAATAGACCTCGTCTGCCTCATCTGCCAGGATTTGATTTGCGTAACCCGCAATATCGCGAAACTCGCGTGAAAGGGCATTATCGGGCACAATGCCAAGCCCAACCTCGTTTGATATGATAATAACGTCAGACTTCGATTCGCGACACACCCGCCCCAGTTTGTGAATCTCAGCAAGAATCGCCTGCTGTCTTTCTTGTGGAGTTGCTTTCTGCATCTCGGAACAATCAGCCGAATTTACCATTTGATTTGGTTCCCCTCCCCTGTCGGAAGATGTTAAGGAAGGGGATGATTCATGCCCTTTTGCAAGAGTAGGGGCGAACGGCCGTTCTCCCCTACCACTCGCACCTGTTTCAATCCTCAAAAACATATTCGTAATATAAAGCGTAATGCAATCAATCAAAACAATGCCCGCCTTGCCGTTCAGGTCTGATACCGCCTTATCTACGTGATAAGGAGATTCAATGGTCTTCCAGTCAAAAGGACGCCGGGCACAATGGATTCTGATCCGTTCGCGCATCTCTTCGTCCTTGGCCTCCGCAGTAGCTATATACACCACGTCATCATATTTTTTGGCAAACCCCTCTGCAAAGGCAGACTTGCCGCTCCTCGCACCACCAATGACAAAGATAATTTTGGCCATTTTAATAAAATAACGAAATATTTAATAAAAACACGAGTTCTGAGATCTCATTGGTGGCGCCCAAGGTATCTCCCGTCATCCCACCAATTTTCTTTTTAATATACCAAATCCAGCCGAGCGTGAAAATAATTATTATTGCAAATATCACAAATCCGTACAGATTATAAAAAAACCAAAATAAGAATACCGAAAAAAAAGATGCAGAGATCACCTGTTTTCGTGTAGTACCCTTTGTAATAAAACTTCCGGTACCCGATTCGTTTCGGGCATACGCCGATATCCCTGCGGCACAGACCTGCGCCCATCTCCCTACAACGGGCATAACCAGCAATGCAACACACTTATTTATTACAACAGGCGAAATGAAGCACGAAACGGATTTTATGCAGGCGCTAAAAGGTGAGATGTTTGTCGCAGGGATTTCCCCAATACTCAACAAGCTAACGTATTTGAGTCCGAGTAAACAAATCAGCCCGATGGTCCCAAAGCTGCCAATGCGGCTGTCTTTCATGATTTCCAGGCGTTTTTCTTTAGTCCAGCCACCCCAAATACCATCACACGTATCAGCAAGTCCGTCGAGGTGTAATGCACCCGTTATGACAATAAAAACAAGGATAATCAGGGCATCTGTGATAAGTGGAGGGAAAACACTATAAAGAGGTACATACGCTATGGACAGGAATATCCCTATGCATAGACCTGCAACAGGAAACCAGTATACCACGTGGCCAGAACCATTTAGTTTTATCCTGTCTTCCCTGTCAATGGGAAGAATGGTAAGAAATTTGAGCGCCCATAAAAAGTTGTTCATTCAATACTTCTGTTTCTTTTTTGCTATTTTACTTTCGATAACATTTTAACTTTTCACTTTTCATGAGCTTATGAATTTTGACAAAAACTGTCAACAAGAATCCTTTTAAATTTCGATTGGCAGTTAAATTCATGCAAACCATGTCAATTCTCAATTGAGAAACACAAACCGCCGTGCTACGAATTGTTTGTTGTCCATATAGGCAACAGAGGATTAAAAAAAAGGCAGGGTTAGCAACAACCCTGCCTTTTTTATACATACATAATTTTATTACCGCTATTATTTTACTACCTTTACCTTTAGAGTTACCTTTAAATCCTTATACTTGAATTTAATCTTAGCCTTTCCTTTCTTGTTTTTGGCAGTAATAACGAATGAAGCTTCACCATAGGTATGATGCACTTCTGTAGCCTTACTTCCTGGCGATACAGATACATGCTCTTCGCCATCCTTAATCTTCGCCTTAATTATCGCACCTTCTTCAGGTGGACAACCTTCAGTAGTTACCAAAGTTACCACGACTTCGGCTTTTTCACCTTTTTTAAGCTCCAATTCTTCCGGGAAAACCAACATTGACTCAATTTCACATTCCAAGGGTGTTGGTGACTCTGTCGGTGTTGGTGTTAACGTTACTATTGGTGTTGGTGTCGGCGTCAGTGCCGGTGTTGGTGCAGGTGTTGCTGGTATCGGTGTTAATGTGAAATTAGCCTTTGCTGTTTGACCTTCCGACACTGTAACGGACTTAGAAGATGATACATACCCAGTTGCTGAAACTGTCAGGATGTAAGACCCTGCACCTACGTTACTCAATGCGTAAACGCCGTCTTTGCCCTTCAGTTTACTCGTGGTAGTTGTATATCCACCCGTATCGGTTGATACCGTTGCACCGTTAATACCGGCATGTGATGCCGCGTCTGTAACTATACCTACGATATTGCCTGACGCATCTGTAGGTGTTGCCGTTGCAGTTGGCGTTGGCAAAGGTGTTGCCGTTGGTAGCGGTGTTACAGTATCTGTAGGTGTTGGAGGCGGCGGTGGCGGGGGAGGAGGAGGTGGTGGTGGTGGTGGTGGTGGTGGTGGTGGTGGTGGCGAAGTTGGAGTTGGAGTTGGAATTGGAACCGATAGTTGGCTTATACTTTTATTAGCCGTGTAAATTAAATCACCGTCTTGCGTTCCATCACCGTCAGCCTCATTTCCTGATGCATAAAATGTAACCGGATCATTTACGGCAGAAGAGGGTGGATTCCATTCTATGATCCAAGAGGCATTTCCAGGTTGATTACCACCTGCTGAAGTATGTGATACATACAAGTTTTCAAAATCCCTAATTTGTGTCTTATCATCAACAACGGTGAAAGAACCGACGTGATGATTGTTACCGTCCAGCGCCGCAATTTCAAACCCATGTTTTGGGGTATTAGAGTTGTTAAAAGAAATGGTGAGATTTACGGCTTTGCCCAGGGTGTAATTATCCGGCGCAGAGATCGAAAATATTGCCTTTCCAGAATTCAGATCAAAAGAATTGTGGCAGTCTATATCTTTGCATGTCCTGAAACCGTCATCGGGAGAACCTGTGCGACCGATTGGCGGGCCTCCCGAGTATGCGAAAATAGTACTTTGCATAATGCCCACCACACATAATGCGACTACAAAATAAATAAATTTTCTCATATGCCTTCTCATAATTATTATACCTCCTACCTATTTCCAGTTGGGACTAAGCTTATCCAATAGTAAAAAATACATATATTAAACATACATCGAAAAGACCACAGAACACGTTGAATAATTCTACATAGTATCGTTAAAAAATCTTTTATTGTTAATAAAGCATATAATATGCCAGATTAATTTTGCCAACATGATAGTTTACGACCAATTCAATCCTTCAACCATTTTCGGTACCGAAGAAGCCCGGCCATCTGGAAAATTACAGCGATGAACCCAGAGATGGCGTCCGCATTATCCAAAACCGTCAGGAATGGCTTAAAGGATATCTGCTGAATGAAGGGGCTACACCGCTTCCGTAAGGACAGTGTTATTGTGAAAGGCGGAACCTGAAATTCTCACTTTAAATGACTTTTTTAAGGGCGGGGTAAAGTTTGTAACTATAGCTACAGTGCGGGATAATAGTTACAACACAAAAAAATTTTCAGATTCAAATAATGTGAGACTTTGTGCCAAATAAACTGAGACGTAGTAGATAATCGTAAGGAACCCCCTGATCTTTTGAAGCCTTATGAAACAGATTGACCTTCTCTACAAACTCGTGTCACAGATGGGTAACACCGCTACTGAACTTGCGGGTGTCGAGGCAGTAGCCGGGATTTGCTACCGCTGCATAGTCGGCCGGCTTATCAAGCAGCTTGACGCACAGCGCAGGGATGGGGTTGAACAGTTCAGGCAAACGACCTATTTTTACAAACAGACAACCTGACTTCAGTGGCATTTTCTCTGTCGGCTCTTGACTGTTCAGAGAAAATATTCTCTGTCTGGTTTCACTAAATAGTTACGGCAAATCAGGTGAAAATTGAACGTATTTGGGATCGCATCCCGATTAGTGATTTTGCACTGCATAGTTGCAGCTATTTCACAAAGACAATAGTTGTCTATTTGTCAGTATCATCTGCATAGTATTGATACTCCTTTTAAATTTGAATTAAACATTTACCATTGTGCCCTTGATTTGGTATGATACACCATTTAATATCATGTGAACATCAACGTTATTGTACTATTAAAACATGAAACGGCTTTTATACGTAAATGTTTCTGCATTGAAAGGATTTTTAAGACATTTTTCAAAGAGGCCTCTAAATGAGTAATCAACCGAACAAAATTATCTATTCCATGCTCAAGGTGAGCAAACATTATGACAAGAAACCTGTATTAAAGGATATCTCCCTTTCGTATTTTTATGGCGCCAAGATCGGCGTGCTGGGCTTAAATGGATCGGGAAAGAGTTCCCTCCTGCGCATCCTTGCCGGAGTGGACAAGGACTTCAACGGACAAGCAACCCTTTCTCCCGGCTATACGGTCGGATTTCTCGAACAGGAGCCGCACCTGAATGAAGCAAAGACCGTGCGTGAAATTGTGGAACAGGGTGTTCAGGAATTGGTAGACCTGCATAATGAATACAACCGGATCAACGAACGGTTTGCCGAACCGATGTCGGCTGAAGATATGAACAAACTGATCGAACGGCAGGGCGAGGTGCAGGAAAAGATCGATACCCTTGGCGCATGGGATCTGGATGCCCGGCTGGAAATGGCAATGGACGCCCTGCGCTGTCCCGAAGGGAACACACCGGTAAAGGTATTATCAGGCGGGGAACGGCGCCGCGTGGCGCTCTGCCGGTTACTCCTGCAAAAACCGGACATTTTACTGCTTGATGAACCGACGAACCACCTTGATGCCGAAACGGTTGCCTGGCTGGAGCAGCATCTGCAAAATTATGAAGGCACCGTCATAGCGGTAACCCATGACCGCTATTTTCTCGACAACGTAGCCGGCTGGATATTAGAACTGGACAGGGGATACGGAATCCCCTGGAAGGGGAATTACTCGTCGTGGCTTGAGCAAAAGCAAAAGAGGTTACAGCAGGAGGAAAAACAGGAGACGGAACGCCAAAAGACCCTGCAGCGTGAGCTGGAGTGGATACGGATGAGTCCAAAGGGCAGGCATGCAAAATCGAAGGCGCGCATTAATTCTTACGAAGCACTCCTTGGACAACAGACCGAGAGCCGGGTAAAGGACCTGGAAATTTATATCCCGCCGGGCCCCAGACTGGGAAATCTGGTAATTGAAGCTGACAGGGTTTCCAAGTCTTATGGGGATAACATCCTGGTCGAGGGAATGACGTTTTCCCTGCCGCGCGGCGGGATTGTCGGGATCATCGGCCCGAACGGCGCCGGGAAAACCACGCTCTTCCGCATGATTACCGGCCAGGAGAAACCGGACAATGGAACCATTCGTGTGGGTGAGTCGGTTAAGCTTGCGTACGTTGACCAGAGCCGCGCTACTCTCGACCCGAAAAAGACCATATGGGAGATAATCTCCGGCGGCCAGGATATCATCAGGCTCGGCAGCCGGGAGGTCAATTCACGCGCTTATGTGGCGCGTTTTAATTTCTCAGGAACAGATCAGCAGAAACCGGTAAATGCACTCTCCGGGGGAGAACGGAACAGGGTGCACCTTGCCTGCATCCTGAAAGAAGGCGCCAACGTGCTGCTGCTGGACGAGCCCACGAACGACCTCGACGTAAACACCATGCGGGCATTGGAAGATTCTCTGGAAAACTTCTCCGGCTGTGTCCTGGTTATCAGCCACGACCGCTGGTTTCTCGATCGGATTGCCACCCACATTTTGGCCTTTGAGGGCGACAGCAAGGTCGTCTGGTTTGAAGGAAACTATTCCGATTATGAGGCAGACAGAAAAAAGCGTCTCGGCGTTGCAGCCGATCAACCCCATCGCATCAAATACCGTCATTTGACAAGGGCTTAAAAACTCCATTTTCAAATATTGCCTCTACGGTTTTGGTCATTTTATTACCTCCTTGATTGACAAGGATAATGGGCTAAAAACGTTAAGCCAAGGGTTAAATTTCCTTTATGTACGGCATGAGCAGGTTCTTTTAAATATTACCATATAGGTTTTTCAATTCTTCTTTTAATTCCTGAAGAATATCCTCTATACTCCAGATACCAAATTCCCCGTGGGAATTATCCTTAGTTGTCCTTTGCCTTTTTTCCCTCATTTATACTATTACCTTTTCTTTTAAATCTCTTTTAGTTTCTCATAAAACATTTTTGTACTGTGGAATCCCCTACGTTTATTCCTGTTTGCACCTCGGAAAATCATAACTTCAACACCAATTTTTTTGCAAATCTCACAACCACATTTTCCCATGGTCTGTCAAGTAAAGTCTTTTTATACTTCTCATAATGATGATTTCCATCATACATTTCACAAGAGTGATGTAACGGCTGGATTATCTAACAATGCTTTTAATATTTCAAGGATTTTATTTTAATCGGTTTTCATTTGACAACTAATATGGCATGATATAGGATGCTGACGTTTACAGAATAAGGATAAAAATGAATGTTCGCTTTCACGACATGACAAAATCGGAAGAACAATTTGAACGGTTCTGCAAATCGGGCAATCTCACCTTTGTGCGTCTTGAGCCGAATGGACAAAAAACTCCAGATTATGAGGTTGTTCTTGACGACCAACAGGTAATAATTGAGATTAAGGAGTTAACTCTTAATAAAGAAGAAATACAGGCTCTTCGCAACATAGAAGCGAACTATCCCGCCTCTTGGGGATCAAACAAGGTTGGCAACCGCATTAGGTACAAGATCGACGATGCTAAGCGTCAGCTTGAGCACCTTGCAGGCGGTAAATGCCCAGGAGTCGTTCTTCTTTATGACACTAGATCACCGCCGATTCGGGGTATCTCCCCTTATGAAATCGAAGTGGCAATGTACGGATCTGAAACCATTGATCTCCATGTGTCCGATAAGATTGGGGAACCCATTGCGTTTGGGAAACACAGATTTGGAAAAGGCAAGAAGCTTCGTCACGATTGTCACACGTTTATTTCTGCCGTTGGGGTTCTCCGTAAAAGCAGTTCCGATGGGACATTACACATGGACCTCTATTGCAACATCTATGCAGACAAATCGCTGCTTCTAGATAAACTTGTTCAGCGAAGGGATATTTCCCTCTATACGGTCGCACCAGGAAAAGGCAATGAGTTCAGAGGATGGGCAAAGATCGTCACAGAAGAGGAATACAAGAAAAGCGAACCATAAGGTTGAGTTTACGTTTTGTCCTCGGCGGGCGGGCAAAATGAAACTTACTTCTGACGTTAGCCCTATCGAAATAAATTAAAAAGGTGATAATTATGAACCATGTTTCATTGATACTCATTTCATTCATAGTGTTTATAACTGGCTGTGCTGGGATAACCTATCCTGAAGTCTCTCGTCGGCGAGTTATGCGCCATTGACGGCAGACACCCCTATTCTATTGAGCACTATAGATATTGATCAAAAATATGATGAGATAGCCATAATAAATATTCGTTCAGCTTCTTGGACAAATATCGATAAGTTAAATGAGACATTTAGACATCGTGCCAGAGAATTAGGCGCTAACGCTGTAGTAAGAATACAATATGGACATGAAGGAATGTGGGGAAATCCTACAGCTACAGGAGTTGCTGTTCGTGTCAAATGAATATAAGTGGGCTGCGCCATTGCAGTGACAGCGGGAGCTGCGGTTTTACTAATGTTTTCTGAGTGCGACTGAAGGGACTTCGTCCCCCAGCTCAACTGCGCTCCGTTCGGCATCAAAACCACATTAAAGATATTGAAATAATCTACAACAATAGGTAATATTCTTTTTATGATTGATTTGGTAAAATTAAAATCGAAAATCGAACGTGTCTGTCGACAATTTCCTATTAAACGACTTGGGATTTTCGGGTCTGCTTTAACTCAGGAGTTTGGGTCGGAAAGTGATGTGGACGTGTTGGTTGTTTTTGATCCTGATGAAAACATCGATTTGTTTGATAAATACTTTGAATTGAAAGAGCAACTCGAAACAATTTTTGAACGTGAAGTAGATCTCGTTATAGATAAACCTTTT
>JABWAQ010000163.1 GCA_013360945.1 Candidatus Brocadia sp. | reverse complement strand
TGCTATCAACCATAGAATAAATTCTCTAAATTTCTTTTCATTGTTTCTCTGTACTCTTTGTGACCTTGGTGGTAAATTATTATCCTTTTAACATCTTCCTGAAACGAATTTCTTCTGTCTCATGAAGTACTCTGCGTGCAATTTCATAGAGTGTATTGTGATCAGGTTCTGCCAGGTGTATTCCTTTCAACGCTTCCTGGATGACAAAGGGTGATTCGTCTTCATCATCGAGCCTCAGGATGGATATATCTCGTTCAGCAGACATAAGAATTTTGTCAATTATTTCAATCTCTTCTTCCGTGTCCTTTGCATTTATAAAAACTGCAAGATCAATATCGGACCTTATGTGGGGTGTCCCTCTTGCATATGAACCGTAGAGGATTGCAAGGCGGATTTTGCCTTCTTTGCTGAGTTTTTGAAGGACATCTTTCATTTGTGTTAATTCGTTTTCGTTATACATTATGTAAAAGAATAAAGATTTAATTCAATCTCTTTTCCGATAATCTCAAAGTGTTTATCCAGGGTTAAAAGCTGTACATTGTTTGCATGTACCACCACAGAAATGTAGCAGTATGAAAGCCCAATGGTTTTCCCTTTCTGACGGAGTACACGGGACAATTCTCCAGCCTTTTCCCACAATTCGGTAGAATCAGGAAGAAAGTCAAATACCTGTAAGAATTCCTTCAGTACATCAACTTCCTGCTGTGACTTTGCGCCCTGTATCAACCCGGCAAGCACAATACCGGTACAGCAAATGCGAGTGCTGTCTATCAATTCCAGAACGGCTTTATGGTAAGGGGCTTTCTTCCTGAAGAACTCGATCCATGCAGAGGTGTCTACGAGAACCTTATCCGAGTCTTTCATCTTCATGCCTGAGTTTATCGGCAGGTTTTATAAATTCCATCTTGCCTGCCATAGACTTTATCTTTTTGCTTTTATCACCGCTTCCGTTTTGCTCTTTGCCTGAACAGTTGACATTAATTCATCCAGTAAGGAATTTGGCAATGTTATGGTTGTTCTTGACATATAAATTCTCCACAATAATATGCTTGAAAATAGCATAAATATTTTATAAATATTTATGCTTTTATTCAAGATAGTAATTAGATATTACAACAATATTTCTACTCCCAACTTCAGTCATATTTGGTACTTTTGTATCCATATCTATTTAGATGTAACTTTATTACTTACTGATAATTTTAAGAATCCCATCGGATATTTACCCATAACAAGATGCTTTGATTTTCCATATTTTCTCTCAGTCCTGAGTTCCTGAGCAATTGTCATGGACATAAGACCGCTACCCCAACCAAGTCGAAAGAGATAACCGCCTTTGGCATAATCAAGAATTTGTTGATAAACCTTGCTAATTACCTCTCCGCCGCTAATACCACTTAAAAATTTATCCTTTTCCTCATTAAGAGCGTTCTTGTAAAAATTGTCACATGCTTCCAAAAGACTTTTTAGATTAACAGTTTCATGCATTTTGTCTATACTACACTCTCGGTTGCACAACACTTTTTTATCAAGGCTTATTTCAAGTTCGATTGAAACCGGTTTACCAATGAGACTGCCATATGTTACCTCAGACAGTATCTGAATAGTAGTTGGATTGATACGTCCATCCTTTTTTTTATAGTTTGTAACCTCTCCAAAAAAGGTAGCATTTTCTGGAAGGAAAACATCTTTAATCTTGATAGCACGAAATGGGTCTTTATCAATATCAAATCTTATCCTTCCGTCCCGTCCTTCAATATTTGCCTTAAATAATTCACCCTCTATCAAATCTGCCCTATTTTTCTCTTTTACCGGAGTTTTTCCTTTTAAGAAATTCAGGTAAGCCGTTCTTAACGCTCCTTTAATTGATGAACCTGGTAAAAATGGCTTGCTACCTGTTCTGATAAACGGCGACATGGACAACTGGTTTTCAGGCTCATCAAACTTTTCTTCATATTTCTTTTTAGCTTCGTTGCTTACATTTACAGTCCACTCAGTATATTTTCCAATGTCTATAATATTTCTCACAAACGTCCTTAATGCTACCAAGGTGGTTTTCTGAGCATAATCTTTGCCAGTCAATTTCTTGAATTCTTCTGTTTTTTTATCCGAAAGTGTTGAAAGCCACTCTTCCATATTCACCTTATAAAATCTGTCCTTTATCACATATTCGAGTGGTTCTAACTCTGTACCATCCCCTATGTGTACAGGGGTTAATATCTCTGCCTTAATCTTATATGTTTCCTGTCTTGGATAATTCATATAACCCTCACTTTTAACGGAAGAGCAATACCGTAATGGACAATATCTTTTTGTTTATGAACATTTGGTATCAAACTGCCATAAAAAGATTTTTGATTGTTAGTTACAAATACAGAGCCGGGGTTTAACATGAGTACAGGCATTTTATATGGTCCACCATCAATACCCGAAGCCCAGTGTCCACCAATTTTGCCAAACTTTGTTGATGTATCGTAAAAGCAGTCGTGAAAATCTCTATGCTTGGGATGATAATGGGAAATCGTCATAAAACCATTTGGATTGTCGGACTCTGGCAAATCCCATCCTTCAATAAGCTTATAGTTAAATGCCCCTCTTCCAACTGACTTATCAGCACCGTAACCACTTCTTGCAATAAAATCAAATATCTCATTTAGGCCATTTGCTCCAAAATAAGTATCCTCAATATAGACGCATAGTTCCATACCCTCTTTATAGAAAGTATCCTCTTTAGCAAACAACTTACCTTCTACAACCCTGTCTGTTAACCGATTTTTTGAGTTATGCCAGACTTCCATCTGTTCAAGTTTAAAAATATCCTTATTTTCAAGAAGGATTTCACCATGCAAATGTTTCGTATAGAGATAATAGCATGAGAGATTGTTTTTGAGCATTTCCATAGCAGTTATTTCTATATACGATAACTTTTTGAATAACTTCAATTCTCCAGTAAATTCAAGCCTTGTCTGGCTTCCTTTCTTGTATTCCTGCCATAACTCATTTTCTTCTGCAATGGAAAGTGGACGTAAAACAGGCATGGGAAGAAAATCTTTAGGAAAACCTGACGACAAAATCAACGAGGCGTTATTTTCATTAAATGTCTTGAGAAATTTGAGAAGTTCATTTTCTCCCTTTAGATACCTCAACGCCCAGCAAATATGGCCGAATAGGGTATCAGAATGTAGTGGCGTTTGAAATGGTGAGCAAGGATTGATAATTAGCCTGTATCTTGCCATTTTTATGTCCTCTTATTCTTGCCTGTGATTTCTTGATAGCGATCCTTAATCTCTTCCTCTTTGTTATCTACAAACACGTTACCGGGTATAAACTTTCCATCTTTAGAAATGCCGAACTGTATCTGCCCGTATCCTCTGCTTCCTGAGCCTCCAAGCGCATCTTGTTCCAAAAGCCATAGACCATGAAGAAGCCATTGAAAATTTGTCTCGTCTGTTTCTCCTTTGTCGTTTATATCAAACACACGGTAATCTATGCGGAATGAAAAGTCGGTACCAGCAGGAACACGTTCATATTGACGTAAACTACCTGTTTTTGCTTTACCTTTGAGGCGATCAATGGCCGTCTCCGTTTTTTCTTCGACATACAGGAGACCTTTTTTAAGTTGGAGTTTTTTTAATTTATCTTTTGAAGATTCAGTAACCCACCCATCTCTGAAAATTGCCCTACCAGGACCAAAGTTAACCTCATCATCTGTTACTCCAAATATCCTACATATAGGACAGTTTACATCTTTATTGCAATCCTTAAATTGATGTACATTGCCATTTTTGCCTAATTTACCATCTATCTCCCATTCGAGAAGTGAACGGATTTTACCTTTAATAGATGAACCTGGGATATATGGAAATTTATCTAGTGGATTTCTTATAATCGGATTATCCATACCTCCAATTTCAATAGTATCCTTAGAACCTCCGATTCTAAGACCACTCACACATTGAATAATGCCAGTCACTGTCTTGTATTCTTTAAATTCCATATCTTTATCTCCCTTTAAAAAAGCCCATTACTGCCTCAAAAAAAAGAGCAAAATCATTAAAGTCTCTTTCAGATTTACTAAGATCAGAACCTTGTTCAATCATACTTTTTAAATGTCCAAAACCTGTTTTCCGTTTGTTTTCTGCCCTTGCGTATGCGTAAGCAGCCTTAGACTTTAAAAGTCCTACCATTGCCTCGTTAGATTGGAATCCACCCGCTTCTATTTGTGATTGCAACGCCTTAACTTCGTTATAAAAATTTCTTAGTGCGGTGGGTGTGACACCAAATCCGTTATCATAAAGCAAATTTGACCAATTTTCTGCATCAGTGGTTAAAAGATCTCTTCTTAGCTGTCCATTGGCTCTGAAAACAATCTCTGCCGTTTTAGTTGGTTGTTCTGCCCGCATACCCTTTTTATCAGAACGGTATTGTTGATTTTGAAAATTTTTACCAACATGATTTTGTTTATCCTTACTACCAAATTTATCCATTATTTCTTTTGGGATATCCATTATCTCCCACCTCCTCTATTTTTATAAAGCGTCCAAAATACAGGTATTTTAAGGTTATTCATAAGTGTTTTATTAAATCCAGTTCCTACTATATACAATGGGCTTAACATATCGAGAAAAATTTGATTTAGGACATTTCCTTGCTTGTTCTTCTTTTCAATATTTCTTCGCACATCCCTTGTCATAAGGGAATGGAATTTGAGTCCCTCGACAATTCCATCCTCTGATGACAAATACATCTCATGATATTTCAACAACCTGTAGAGAAAGGATGCGTTGACTTTTGCATCCTCCTCATTAAAGGCGTTATTTAATGCCTTCATGAACTCCTCTAACTCTCGGAGTTCATCCCATTTTACTGTTGTGTCAAATACGGTAATGCTGTTTTTTCCATCCGCTTCTTTTGATTTATCAAGATTGTCATCAGCGCCTTTCGTTGCCAATTTGACTGGACTGCCCGGACGCATTAGATTAATGCCCATGGATATGGTTATATTGGGATTCCCTCCAACATAGGATTTGAACTTAACTCCAATCTGACGACCAAACCTAAACGCATCTTCCCATGGTGCAATCATGAGTAAATCGTCACCACCAGCGTAAACAGTGTAGGTCATGGGGAATTTTTCTCTTATTTCTTCTATGAGCCAGCCGGTGAAG
>JABWAQ010000162.1 GCA_013360945.1 Candidatus Brocadia sp. | reverse complement strand
ATTGCTTAAATCAGGGCAAGCCATTGATATTCCCAAAGGAGCAGCTCACCGTGTAGCAAATCAGGAGCAATCTTCTCTGGTATTTATTGAGATCCAGCGAGGTAACTATTTAGGAGAAGATGACATTATCAGATTAGAGGATGACTACGGTCGTTCATAATAGGAGAATCAGGAACCACAGATCACAATTTCGATTATTTGTGCTTAAATATAACATTGTGCTATCACTATTTACTCCTCATATCTTGTTTCCTCTGTATTGTGCCATATAATGTGTCATGTCGCACCTTGCAATGGCACGCCCTTGTGTCAAGTCACACTTTTTATTGATTTGTTTAAGAACTTTATTCTGCTATTGCCCGAATTTCATAGTTTGTTTTTCCTGCTAAAAACTATTTAAATTTATTACTTAATAGTACTTATGATATAAATAATTTTCTAAAAATAAACCTTTTGAAATTTAGCTGTTAACTGGTACATATTTTGATAAACATGGTTTCCTAAAATCGAAGAAATATTTGAATAAGGCCGGAAAGTTTAAACATAAAAAATTCCTATTTACGGAAAGGATATGCAAAATGGAAGAAAAAAAATTACCCGAATATGAGTTACCCAGTGTGGTTACCTATACCGATGAGGAGATTCTTGAAGAGTTAGTCCGTCACAGACCAATGAAATCAAAACGACCGATGCATCAAAACATGCCTATGGAAGTTTTAGCGTTATAAAGGTTTTTCGCTTATCTTTATTCGACTGTATGTATTATATCGAAAAGTATAAAAAATTACGGAGAGGAGGAACAACGAAATTTTTATGAATTGGTTAACAATATCGCATTGCCCTTATTGGAGGTCTGGCTATCATTAATAAAAAGGATATAAGAAACGATGATAATGATAAAATGATGCCTATCCGAAAACAGGGTATTTTCGTACAAGACATTGGACGGGAAACGCTCCTTTATAGTGCCAGAGAGCGGGTATTTCACGTCCTTAATGCTACAGCAAAATTCATTTGGGAACTTTGTGATGGTGAGCATAGTATAGAAGATATAGAGCAAGCTGTAAGGGATAACTTTTCTATGACAAGAGAATATGATATAGCAGGAGATGTTCAGCGAACATTAAAGTTCTTTATTAGTAAAGGACTATTAGAAAATTGAAGTAAAACAATGAAGGATATATTGAAAATCTTAGCTTACTATACTCATAGCTTTACAGCCTGTTCTGAAAGGTATTTAATAAGCCCGTTTCTGCTTATATTCTGTAGGAACTTCAGAAAGTAATCACTTCTGCCTTCATCTCAGCTTCTGTATAGGTAAAGTAATTCGGGACTTTAGCAGTAAAGCTGTCATTCCATTTTGATCTCTAATAAAATCCATCATATTTTATATTATTTTGGAGGTGCTACGTCACACGTATGTCACACCTTCATACGGTATCTTGGGAATTTTCATTTTCATGAAGCGGGTTTGTAGTAGGGCGGATGAAGCGATAGCGGGTCCGCCTTTTCTGGAAATAGTATTAGTGGATTCGGCGTAAAAACCAATGCCTTAATCCACCCTACTCATATCTTGAAACCCCTGAAATACAAGCGCCCCCAGCAGGATTTAAAGCTTTCACAAGAAAAAAGAATTCGAGGATGAGAGGTTATTTGACAGAAGATATAAGTTTGTTATGATATTTATAAGCCTTATAAGCCTACCATCCTTTATTAGCATAATTTCAAAAATCCTCGCTTTAATCAAAGGATAAGAATGCCCAGTTATAAAAACACCGGGCATTCCAATCTACCAGTTTATCTATTCTGCATAGACTGGTATTCGCCAGGCCTTAAAGCCGTGGTCGCGTGCATAATCACGGACACCATTCCGGGTGATCCAAGTCCGGAAAATGTATCCGATGATTCGGCGGCTTCTACGGTTATCGTTTTGAGTAACCATATTTGCCTCCTTATGGTAGGGAGCAATTTCCTTGATTTCCTTCCACGGCGTGTTATTATGTAACACGTGAGATACACGCTGTGTCAGCGGTCGGCTTTCCACACCTTGTGGAATATTTACCAGATTTTTCGGCTCCTTTGTTCGAAGACTCTGGTCCGCTAAACAATAAAGGGGCATCTATCAATGCCCCTTTATTTGTTGGTAATTGATTCTCGTTAATGCCTTTATTCTGCTTATCACAAAAGCTGGATTTACCCCAAATCTTTTTGACATTTCGCCAATACTATACCCACGTCTAATTGCTTCTTTTACTGCCTGCGCAGGCATCAATAAAGCGCCAGCAAACCGCCATGCCTGCCATTCTGGGTTCATGTATGGTTTTAGATCCTCTTCTCGATATGCCCGTAATATATGCTCTTTATCATTGACTGATCGTAAGACGGCTTTTGCGTTTCTATAATCGGGTACATGCAATATTGCATGTCCTGTTTCGTGTGCAGCAGTAGACCGATAAAAAAGTTCCTGTTAATATGTTAAGAAAAAATTAAAAGAATGCTTAACAATAATATGTATAGTGTGTATAATATTAACGTGGACAGCAAAGATATAATCAAAAGATTGGAAAGCGAAGGATGGGTAAGGGTGCACACGAAGGGAAGTCATCACAAGTTTAAACATCCTGAGAAAAAAGAAATCGTTACGGTTGTTCATCCCAGAAAGGATTATCCTGTTGGGACATTAAGAAGTATTTTTAAACAAGCGGGCTGGAAATGGAGGTAATTCTATGTATTTTCCCGTGGTAATTCATAAAGACAAGGAGAGTGGCTATGGAGCCACTATTCCCGATATTCCCGGTTGTTTTACGGTTGGTGGTACACTGGATGAGGCATTGGCCAATATACAGGAGGCGGTAGAATGTCATCTTGAAGGTGAAACAGAAGTGCCAAAACCATCGAGTATAGATAAGTATATACAACATCATGATTATAAGGGTGGTGTTTGGGTATTGGTGGATATTGATCTTTCGTTTCTGTCTGGTAAAACAGTACGAATTAATATAACGGTACCTGAAAGGATTCTTCGTAAAATAGACAAGGCGGCAAAGAAACGTGGCGTGCCACGTTCGGTTTTTCTTGTCGATGCAGCTAGTAAAATTGCAGAGAGATGAAAGAGATTTGCGTTTTAATAGCTAAACTTAACTTATCGATCTCTCGTCTTTCTGGGCACAAATGGCCGTATAGTTCTGTGGTATGCGATGTACTGTGTCCGACGATCCTGGATACGTCAAAAATATTCATACCGTTCATCAGGCAATGAGACACAAAGGTGTGGCGTAAAGTGTGAAGCCCAACATCCGATAATCCAACACTGTCTGTCAATTGCCTGAATATCTTTGTTGCGCTATGGACTGGAACTTGGAAACAAGCGCTATTTTTACTGATATTCGAAAAAAGGAGAATCAATTCGCTGTGGAGAGGAACAACCCTTTCCTTTCTTGATTTAGTCTTAAAATTCCTTTTCGACTTATTCTTGATATAAATCAATCTTTGTTTTAAATCAATATCAGGTATATTCGAGATTGCACAATTCGCTACGCCTCATACCTGTGTACAGGGCAGTCAGAACAAGACCCTCAAGCCTGGTTCCTTTTGTAGCTCCCTTAATTATTTCTATTTCCTCTTTGTTTAAATATCTCTCTTTATTCTTTAAGGCACCACGGATCAGATCGATATTCTGGCATGGACTATGCTTTATGTTCAAGCTTTACTGCATCGTATAATAAAGTATTTATAGTATTTAATTTGTTTTTTACTGTCTTTGGGTTGCATTCTCCAAGAAGTAGTGTTGATTCATTGATGACTGCAAGATTTACATCTGCTAAATATTCTACATTTTTGCTTTTTGCAAATCTAAGAAAATCATAGAGCATAGTCCGTTTTTGCTGAGACCATCTCTCTGACAAGTTCTTTTCTTTAGTGTTTTAAATGGTATTCAATAAAATCGCTTAAAAGTACACATCAAGGTTTTTCACTCCGCATTTGTCCAGGTAGACATCGTTATAAACTTTTTGCGTATATTGCAGAGCTAAATCTTTCGAATCTGTATGAGTAGAATTCCTGTAAACTTTATTATTAATACAGAAATAATACCAGTATTTTTTACCTCTTTTATAGGCTCTAAAGCTCATATTATTTGTACAAAACTTGTACACATAGCCTTGAAACCCCTGAAATACAAGCGCCCCCAGCAGGATTCAAACCTGCAACCTTTGGCTCCGGAGGCCAACGCTCTATTCAGTTGAGCTATAGGGGCTACTCATTTCACGTATATTTCAAAATTTTACATAAAAAGAATAACTGAAATCAAGATTAATGTTCGACATAAGTTAGGATAGGTAAAATCTCTTTTTAATTGACAAAGCCTCATTCTGTAA
>JABWAQ010000065.1 GCA_013360945.1 Candidatus Brocadia sp. | reverse complement strand
TTTCCATAGTCGCAATCGATAACCATTACTACCCCCACTATCGGCCGTAATCAATAGTTCGGTCACCTTGGGGTATAACGTGCGACCCTCGTGTCGCCACCACCCCCGAATGGACGCAACCGCAAAGACAGCTGTATCGTGATCCGTACCTACGTTAACAAACCCACGATTCAATCCCAGATCATAAATGCCATACGGATAGGCCCGAGGGATGGATGGTTTTGGAAAGTCATGTCCGTTGACGTGAATAGCATTCTTCGCTTTTCTCCATTGCCTGCCCTTGTTGTCGAAGTTACCAATCAACTCCTTTTTCTTGGTATCGACTGAAACAACAGGGTTCCCGCAGGCCATCGCCCTGCGTACTTTTTTGTTGATGTACCGAAACTGCTTATCACGATCAGGATGGTCACCCCCCCCTCCTCTGTCTTTCGGTTACCCTGAAGACTATAACCCGTAGAGCGAAGTAATTGCGCGACCTTCTCGTGACTAATCCGGCACCCCTGACGGGTAAGCTCCTTTGCAAGCATGCGGGTGCTTTTGCAGGTCCAGCGCAATGGCGATTCCGGATCCCCTCGGATCGATGGTTCAATCAAATCCTCCAACATGGCAGGCAAATCTGGTTTCGCAGAGATAAGACTCCGCCTTCCCGCCCCTTTGCGTCGTATCCTGATAACCGCTGGCGACTCGTCCTCTTTGGCCAGCTCGCGAATACCTTTGGTAATCGTCACACGTGATAGTCCACAGGCACGACTCACCAAAGAAATCCCCCCGCGTCCAAGCTGTTTTGCTTCTGCCGCGGCAAGAACCCGGCGTGAACGCTCGTTTAAATAAGGCCATACGTACAACAACTTCTCTTTTAATCCAACCTCTGTCGTCATACATCATAGTATAGCTTATCCTGTTTATTTATAAAGTTAATATGCTGACAATTTCTAACCTGTGTAAGTCCGGTGAAGTTTCTTGTGATACTTTTTTTATACTGATGCTTTTTGTGATATCGTAAGAGCGGCTTCTTTTAGAGTTACTTGCTTACGATAAGCCCAGTCGACTATCGTCATCCATAAAAGCCCGATTAATGCAGTCCCTCCCGCTGCCAGAATTCCTGAAGTAATCCAGCCTATTGGACCGAGAAAATTGGTGGCCTCTGCAACGAACCCCGATGCACTTTTGGCAATGGCATACCCTCCGCCACCTGCCACGACGAGGAGTATCCCCGCTTTACCAAGGATTTCAAGGATGCTATGCTCTGAGATGCTTTCACTGAAGTACTCTTCATAAATCATTGCACACATGACCATATCGGTTGCAATCAGAGCGATATGTGACGGGATTTCAGCGCCTGGTTTTGGCACTCCTCCAATAACTATGTTGCCCGCAGAAAATTCTGCAATTTTCAGGAGTACCCTCCTGCGTTTACCCCAAAAGCTTTTAGACACGAGAAACCCTCCTTGCCTGGTGATTCGTTATGGTTGTTTTTTTACTGTTTCCACGATAGAGATGTCTTTATTTTGTCCACAATATATCTTCCACTATTGGATTTAGTTCGGGTTAGTCATAGACTTAAAAGCAACTGCTTCTGTATTTTTAAAAATGTGCGCCGATATGATTGACTTCGAAGTCTTGTGTTCCTAGATAATCTGATTAATGTTAAAGCTTTTTGCAAAAAATGCAAAACTATTATTTTTGTTGGACACTAAAATGTTGAGATTTGCCTGATTTTCAATTTGCACCTGTTGCAGAAATCCGGCCCCTTTATATCGGTATCTATCAAAGAATTTGAAAAGTGCAGGTTGATAAGGTGGATGGGTTTGTCACAATTCACGAAAATATTTAATCATTTACCATATTTCATTTGACAAAATTGTTTTAAATATTATAATTCAATTGATTCTATTGAATATATTTATTTTCAAAGAAAATAAACATTCGGGATAAAGCATACAGTCAAAAATCCCGATGGATTCCCCTCTATCGTTCGACTGATTCCCCTGCTCTGCCAGGAATGACATCATGCTGACCTTTCGTTTTGAGATTTTTCACTTGTCATTCTGAGCAAAGCGAAGAATCTTAACGTGCCGCTCAGGGTAAACTCCACGAAGCATCACGACGAAATCAAGAAGAGGTTAGGGTGTGTACGATTCTATTATCTTTATAACCTTTTGATAATGGAGGGCTTTTCGAGTATGAAGGGTAATCATGAAAAAGAGGCATTAAGAAAGTATTTTTATGAAACCGTAGATAAATTCGAGAAGTATTATAATGACCCTGAACAACATCATAAGATATTTACAGAACTCGGTTTTACTTACGTGGATGATGGTTGTGACGGCTTCTGTCCTGAGTGTAAACAAAAGCAGGAATGTGACATTTATGATGAAGTAAAGGACGAATGGGATGATATTTATCGTAATAATTGAAGCATATTTTTCTCAACTCATGAGGTAATAATATTCCGGTAGTTTGAAAGAGAAGTTCAAAAATATCCATTTCGTAAAATAAAAGAAGAATACATTTTTAAGAATTATGAAGGGTTGGATGCATTCTTTGAGAGTGTAAAAAACTTTTCAAAAGCGAGACAAATATTTCTACAAAAAATATGAAGCCGATAATCTTTGATAACGAACCTATTATTTATACTATCGGTGCTTTTTTGAAGCCATTGCAAGTGACAGATAGTGAAGGCAGGGAAATTTGGGTATGGTATGTTTCAGAATTTGATGAGGGTAGTTTCAAAGACGGAAAACCATACAATCCCAAAGAGTTTGCTAATTCAAAAAAGGAATTATTAGCATCGATTGAATAGGTTAAACTTGAATAATAATTATACTCATCGTACAGTGGCATAATTAAGAGGTGGTTTATAGAGCACAGCGGGCAAGAGAGCAGAAAAGCCTTTGATGTTGACGTTGTGTAAACTTTTTTGAGTTAGTGATGCAAACTATGCAATGTTAGATAAAGAATCAACAATGGATTAAAAAATGCAACTAAAATTCCCCTTCTTAGATAACAATACGACTGACATCAGAAAGAAGAATGTGCTTCCTTCCCCAAAATTTGGCGGTTCTTGTGATATTGACTCAAAACCATATTTAAAGGAATTAGGAATTGAGATTGTTGAGAGACGGCAACCGATACAGTATACGTTAAACTTTGGAGAACACATCCACCGATGGGTGCCTTATATTCAGGGATTTTCCGCCGCATTAGTACAATCAATACTTGACACTGAATAAAAAGCATGAAAAAGAAAACGACAAAAAAGGTTTCTAACAAAATTAGTACGAGTAATCCAGAATGGATTACCTATCAATTGCCTCGGCCTTGTGAAGCAAAATATCTGGTTGTGGTAGTTGACAGGGGCATGGCAATCGAGATCAACTATTTTGATTCATTGACAGAAGCTAAAAGGACTTTTGAGGAAATAGCCCATGATTATGGTTACGAACCTGAAGAAATGAACGTCTCCGACAAATACGATGTCTCAATGTAGGTATGGATAGAAGCTGAGGAGACGGGGCAGAGGAAATATTCTCAATTCAAATTATAAAATACAAAGAGGAAAAATGGAGAATGAACCAAAATGGCGAAATACTCAGAATACGATGTAGAAAAGATGTCTGATGAAGAAATTTTCAATACTTTTAACAACATGGGAATTCACATAGATCTTGACGAATTTAAAGACATCGCAATCCAGGAACGGTCACCAGCTAAATTGGCAAGCATCTGGTCAGAACAAACGTATTATTTCTTTTATGAAGCCATTTGTGAACTCTGGAAGAGACATCTTGGTCATATGAAAAACCCTGAAATTTTACATGACCTTGTGAATGAAATCATTAATACCTATGATGCTCATAAAGAAAAAATGGATCAGACGATACTTCTGGATATTTATGAAAAAGCAAAAAATTTATATTACGATTTTCTCAAAGAAGATGGCAGCCCAAATATCACTCTTTATCGAAAAGTTTACGAGATTTCATATTGTGACATCGGAGAATTCTTGTCCGATATAATTTTTGACTTTCCCAACTATGGCTTAGTGGATGAAGCAATAACTATTGCGCGATGGTTTGCTCCGTTAGCCCGCCATCCTGAGGTATTCTTAAAGGACGTTGGATACATACTGGCAGAAGCAGGTCGAAAGGAAGAAGCTGTCCAGCAAGTAAAGGAAAATATTCAAAAATATCCTGACAAATTGTGGGTGGTTATTAACGCAGGCGATGCCATGAAAGTACTTGGAGAATGGAAAGCGGCTGAGGAGTATTATCTGAAAGCATACGGAATGTCTGCCAATAAAAACGATAAATTGGATACCATTCAACGATTGATTGACCTTTATCGTGAAATAGGAATGGAAGAAAATGCACGAAAATATGAGGATGAATATGCAGAACTTACAGAACCATCAAATAAACCAATCCTGGAAGATGATAAGATCGGCAGAAATGCGCCGTGTTCCTGTGGCAGTGGGAAGAAATACAAGAAGTGCTGTATGAATAAATCACTTTGATGAGTAAAGATGTGGTACTTTTGTAAACGGAGATTTTAAAGATACCGTAATAAAAATGGGAGTTAATGAAAGAAATATAGAAGTAATTGATGACACTCTGGCAAGGGTGCTAAGGGGAAAAACACCCCAACAGAGGCTTGCCATAGCCTTTGGTTTATGGACGTCAGCAAAGAAGCAGCTTACAAACTATTTGCGGTCTGAACATCCGGATTGGGATGAGATGATGATTCAAAAAGAGGTGGTCAAGAGATTATCCCATGGAATTGCATGAACTGCTTACATAAGGTTTACCCATGACCACCTACAATCTTTATAAACTCCTCAAGGAAGAATTGAAAAACGGCTCGAATGACTTAGTGACCAGGACATCAGGCCACATTATCAGGGAGCGTATCGAGCGCGACATTGTACAAGAGGAGAACGGCTCAGTTATTACCCTGGATTTCTCGAAGATTGGGATCGTTGATTATTCCTGTGCCGACGAGATCGTGGCAAAGCTCATATCGCGGCTTCTTGGGGACGAATACGGAGATAAATATATTGCACTGACCGGCCTCAATGAAAATCAGAGGGAAAATATTGAAGTCGCTCTTGAGAGGAAAGAACTTGCTGTTATGGCAGAGATGCTGGATGGAAAACATATCCTTCTGGGAAGCCTGAATACCTACCTTAAAGAGACATTAAATCTTATTCTTAAAAGGAGTAAGATAACGGCAAAGGAGCTTTCGGAGGTTATGAAACTTGAGCCCAACACAAGCGGAACAAGGCTTTTGAATCTCTATAAAAAACGGCTTGTAAAGAGAACAGATGAAATGATGCCTGGCGGAAAGGTGTGGATGTACGAAAGGATATAAATATGTGCTATGCTATGGGATCGGGTCTTTACTGTTGATATATATCAATTATAAAGACGATTCCTTCCCCTCCAGGGGCTGACACCCAGCCCAAAAATTGGGGTACGGTGTACCGGTTTGCATCCAATAGACGAGAATTTATTTTCCATCGTTATCGTTGTAATGTGAAAATCCTTTGAGATATCGGATTCTCTCCAGGATAGGAGGGTGCGAATAGTACAGGATCACATAAAGAGGGTGGGGATAAAGATTGGTGAGATTTTCTTTTGAAAGTTTTACCAGAGCGCTCACCATGCTTTCGTAATCCTTCGTAAGCTCATATGATGCACTGTCTGCCTGCCTTTCATGTCTTCTCATAAAGTAACTCACGCATGGTGTAAAGGGTAATGAAAGAATATCAGCGATGAAGGCAAGGATGATGAATTTTGCAAAGAGGGTGTTGGCACGGATATGAAAGAGAGTTAAAAGGACGTCGCTTTGTATTACTTTGAACGCGAGATAAAGGGCTATAAAGGAAAATATTTCAAAGGCGATGATCATTTTCAGCATGTGCCTTTTCTTCCAATGTCCTATCTCATGCGCCAGCACTGCAAGGGTTTCATCGTGGTTCATGTTCTCAAGCAGGGTGTCGTACAGAACGATCCTCTTTGTCTTTCCAATGCCGGTAAAATAGGCGTTGGTGTGTTTGCTTCTCTTTGATGCATCTACCCTGAGAATCCTGCTTGCATGAATACCGGCCTTGTCCGTTAATTGAACGATCCTTTCTCTTAACGATTCGTCTCCAATGGGGATGAATTTATTAAAAAGAGGCTCAATGACGTAAGGGGATATGTACATGATAAAGATACTGAAGATAAAGAGAAAACCCCATATCCAGAACCACCAGGAGTGAGGACTCCACTGAATGAGCCAGAATCCTGCAAATGTTACGAGGGACATCATGACTGTTGAAATCAGGAATGCTTTTATGAAATCAGACATCCATAGGCGTAGGGTCATGGTATTGAACCCGTACTTATTTTCTATTTTAAAGGTGCTGTAAAGGCTGAAAGGTACGGATAGGAATTCGCTGCCATAGGATAAGAGTAAAAAGAAGAGCCAGCCCGAAACGATAAATGACAGGTTCAGCGAAGCAATCCATGAATTATAGAAGTTCAGCAGGCCACAAAAAATGAATATGATAGTGATGATATTGCTGAATATCGATGAAATAAAACTGAAACGAGTCTTTTCCTCCTCGTAGTCCATGGCTTTTTTCAGCAACACTTCGTTTATCTTTCCCTCAAATTCAGATGGAACGGCAGCGCCAGTCTTCCTCATATGGCGGAGATTGAGGTACTGAATCCAGTATTCAAATGCCTCTTTGCAGATGTAAAGGCAAATGATGAGAATAAGATATGTGTTCAGGGCAAGCCTCTCTTTTCCATTCACGTGGATAGTAGTCGTGAGTTGGCTCTATCCGTAATTAAACCATCAAAAAAATAATAGTTAACCTAAAAAATCTGACTATCATTTGAACAACAAAGATGAAAAAGAGCAATGATAATTTTTTTTTATTTTTACTTGAGATAAATTGCTGCACATGTTATATAAATATTAAGTTTTCAATAATGGCTTTTTACGAAGTAGTGTAATAAAAGAACATTACGAAAAAGGCAAACCCTGAGTAATCAGGGGACGCAAAGTAAAGGGTCTTTTGTAGGGGCGTATTGCAATACGCCCTTGTATTCATGAAAAAGACAGCCTTACTGCCGAAGATGTTTAACAGAATATCTTTGCAGTAAGGCTTTTTTTGTTGAACTTTTTGTAATTAAGAAACGGAGGTGTATTATAGCAGAGCCAGTGCGCGTTACTCCAAAAGACATTTTTGAGAAGGTGAAATCCGGCACAACGCTCCTTGTTTGCGCATACGAAGATGATGCGAGGTTCAGACAGATGAAATTGCAGGGGGGAATTTCTCTGAACGAATTCAAATCAAGGTTGCCATCGCTATCAAAGGATCAGGAGATCGTCTTCTACTGTGGCTGACCCAAAGAGGCAAGCGCTGCCGGTCTGGCAGCGGTATACGTGAAAAAGGGGTACAAAAATGCAAAGGTACTTGGTGGCGGCGTTAATGGATGGAAAAAGGCCGAATATCCTATTGAATCTTAACTTTACTATAAGGAGGGAAGATCATGGAAAATAAAATTATCTGGGAATCGCAGATGGACAAGGCACTGTCAAGATCACGAACTGAGAAAAAGCCGGTGTTGCTTGATTTCTTTAATCCTGGCTGAATCGGATGCCAACAGATGGATACAGTTTCGTATCCGGATAAAGAAGTTATAGAATTTATCAATAGTTCTCTCATTCCCTTGCGTGCCCGTTCTGATGCTCAACCCCTGGCTACTGATTTTAATCTGAAGTGGACTCCAACCCTTATAATTCTCGATGTGGAAGGCAAAGAGCATCACAGGACAGTAGGTTTTCTTTCCCCAGAAGAATTGATCCCATCGCTATTGCTGGGTATAGCAAAGGTTCATTTTGACTTGAATACATTCAAAGAGGCGCTTTCAGAACTGGAGAAAATTTTGTCTGATTTCTCCAAAAGTAGTGCTGCACCCGAGGCAATTTACCTGAAAGGTGTATGTTTATACAAAGATACGAAAAATCCAAAGGGGCTGAAAGAGGCTTACGAACAACTTCAGGCTAAGTATCCAGAGAGCGAATGGACAAAGCGCGCATATCCTTACCGTCTTTTATAGCTGTGTGCTCCGGGATTGTCGGTATGACGGGATTGTGAATACCTGATTGTTATTGTTTTGCTTTCTGATTTAACAAAAATTATGAATAATTAACCCTGTCAGGGTTGGCTCACGAATTTCGTGCTTCAGATTTTGCAATTTCCGACAAAAAATCGATGGAGGAATACCATGACTGAAACGAGAAAGATCCGCAAGGTATTGAAAAGCAAACCCACGATCGAAGGCGCCGGTGTCCGCCTGAAACGTGCATTGGGATATAGCCAGGTTCCTACGTTTGACCCTTTTTTACTCCTGGATGATTTCCGCTCAGAAAATTCAGAGGACTATATCAAGGGTTTCCCATGGCATCCGCATCGTGGAATCGAGACAATCACCTATGTTCTCCGTGGAGACGTAGAGCATGGTGACAGCATGGGAAACAAAGGCATTATATCCTCCGGTGATATACAATGGATGACCGCCGGAAGCGGGATCATACACCAGGAAATGCCCAAAGGCGATCAAAAAGGTGTAATGTTGGGGTTTCAACTCTGGGCCAACCTCCCCAAGTCCAATAAAATGATGGAGCCTCGTTATCAGGACGTGAAAAGCGGACAAATCCCTGAGGTAATGCTGGAAAATGGCATAAAAGTGAGGATCATATGCGGTAAAGCCGGCGGCAGGCAGGGACCTGTTCGGGATATCATCACCGACCCGGAATACCTTGATATAACAGTTCCAGCCCGTTCAGAATTCGTACACCCGACAAAGCGCGGACACACCGTTTTTGCATACGTTATCGGGGGTAAAGGATGCTTTTGCAAAGAAAAACTCCCGTTTTCCTATGAAATCGAAGGTGTCAACTATTTCGATATGCAAAGAGAACCCTTTGTAAACAACGAGACCCTTGTCTTGTTTGAAGATGGTGATCAAATAATGGTCTCAACGGAAGGCGATGCAGTCAGGTTCCTGCTTGTCTCCGGCAAGCCCATTGGTGAGCCGGTCGCCTGGTACGGTCCTATTGTGATGAATACGGAGGATGAGCTACGGATCGCTTTTGAGGAGTACCATAATGGCACGTTTGTCAAGCACAGGAAGTAATGAGAAATTATTGTGGGAATGATTTTTGACAAATAATACATTTCCAATATAATTTAGAATGGTGGCGATGGGTTCGCTTCGTCATTCGTAAGCTCATGACAGGCTTAACCCATCCTACCGTTATCTTGATTAAAAAATGAAATTTTAAGAAGAAAGATGATTATGGAGACTCTTTTTCAAACTATATCGACGTATGGAATCAAGTCTGACGGTTCACGGATATCTGAAGCCTCTTTACCGGGTGATGAAGCGCTTCTTGATGCATATTCGAAGGCCGTAGTAAGTGCATCAGAGAAGGTTATCCCTTCCGTGGTGAATATTAATGTTCGTCAGTTGTTGAATGGCCGTCAGGCAGACCACCCACGGATATCACAACAAAAGATGGGTAGCGGGTCGGGGTTTATCTTTACGCCAGATGGATTTATTCTCACGAACAGTCACGTTGTGCATAATGCCGGCCAAATTGACGTGACACTTTCGGATGGCCGCCATTTTTCTGCTGTTATGATAGGTGATGATCCCGATACCGATTTGGCTGTCATCCGGATTCAAGCTCCGGACCTGGCTTATGCACGCTTAGGCGACTCACAGTCTATTCGGGTCGGCCAACTCGTAATTGCCATTGGTAATCCCTACGGATTCCAGTGTACGGTAACAGCAGGCGTGGTAAGTGCACTTGGGCGCTCACTCAGGTCACGATCGGACAGATTGATAGACAGTATCATCCAGACAGATGCAGCGCTTAATCCAGGCAATTCAGGCGGTCCGCTCATCAGTTCCCGCGGAGAAGTAATCGGCGTGAATACTGCTATCATCCAGGGGGCACAAGGTCTCTGTTTCGCTATTGCGGCTGATACGGTGAAGTTCGTTGCGACACGGCTTATCAAGGATGGAAAAATCCGCCGTGGATACATTGGTGTTGCAGGGCAAAGCATATTTCTCCACCGCCGCCTTGTTCTTTTCCACAACTTACCGGTCGAGAGCGGTGTGCTGACTATTGCTGTTGAGAATAACAGCCCTGCGCAAAGAGCCGGTTTACTTGAGGGGGATGTAATTATAGGTATAGACGACCAATCGGTTGAGAGCGTAGATGATTTGCACAAGCTCCTTACTGAAAATCGGATCGGGGTGAAATCGCAGTTAACCATTATTCGACGTTCCGAAAAGTTCGTTCTTGAAATCGTCCCGGAGGAATCGAAAGTCAGACCTGATGAATAATGTTAGACACCTGTTCTGTTTGTTTCACGGATGGCCTGCTTGATGTTCGTTCGCAAAAATGACTATTGATCAAACCAGTGCCTTAATCCACCCGCAACCTGATAATTTCAGGAAGCACATTCGTGCTCTATTTTTGAAACAATTATAATCAACGGGGGAAAACTTATGAAAGTGCTCATTGTCTATTACAGCACCTACGGCAATGTATACAAGATGGCGAAATTGGTAGCGGAAGGGGTCAGGGAGGTTAAGGGGGCAGAGCCTGTTATTCGTACCGTTCATGAATTAATCCCTGAAGATGTCATTGCGTCCCGCGAGGATATGAAGTCCGGTAAGGAGATGCAGAAAGACGTTCCGCTGGTTACAAAAGATGACTTCATGGAGGCAGGGGCAATAGCTTTTGGCACGCCAACAAGGTTTGGAAATGTATCAGCGCAATTAAAAAATCAGATAGATCAACTCTCATCATTGTGGCTTGCAGGTGAACTTGAAGGCAAACCTGCCAGTGTCTTTGTGTCTACAGCCAGTCTTCACGGAGGGCAGGAGACGACGATATTTACCTTGATGGCGCCTCTCTTGCATCTTGGTATGATACTCGTAGGGGTACCTTACTCAGTCAAAGAGCTTTTTTCAACACAAGGCGGCGGTTCTCCATACGGACCTGGTCATATTGCAGGACTGGACAGCAAGCGTGATATTGACCAAGAGGAAGCGACTATTTGCCGTGCCATGGGACGCCGTCTTGCTGAGACCGGACTCAGACTGCAAAAAGACTAATAATTTGAAGGTTATTATTGTCGTTACTAATCGTTATGGCGGACCCGTGCCGGTTATGCCCGTTGACGCTTGCCTGATTGCAGAATTAACTCAGATGGCCGGGTGAGGCAAGGGAAATGGTGAAAGAAACGTTACTGTTTACAGAGCAATGCATACGTCCGGCCTGCGAAAGATTTTTGCTCTTTCCAAGGGTATTGCGCAGACGTCTTGCAGTTGATGACCTTAAATGCCTTGTTCATGAACATCCGGACAGCCGCATTACCTGATTCACACGCCGGGTTCTGTGTTTGTGTTTTTCTTTTTAAGGACTGCTAACACGATCTCTTCAGATAAATCAAGGAACGATGATGTTCATCATACGACAAGAATAGAAATAGTGCTTGAAAATTCCTTCGTATATTGTATCATTTTTACAGTTCTTTCTGAATCTTCAAAAGTACATTTTGGCCATCTTATCCCTTGAAAATTATAAAAAATACAAAAAATATACATACGAGATTTTGTATTGTTTTAATCTCCGCTTCATTATTCTTTTTGCTCATCGAGTACCTGACACATCTGGAGTTTATGTTCCATTTGTCTGCGATTCCATTGGAAATACTATTTGGGGTTTTTATTGTAGGAAAATTTTTAGAAAAGAGAGAGAAAGCTGAAAAACGAAGGCAACTCATGTTCATAAAAAGTTATCTGTTCCGGTCAGAGATGCTCAACCTTTTTCTAGCCAATTTCAATGCAGTAAAGTTCCCTTCGCCCACAATGTCGAGGATTAAAAATGCAACCTTAGAGGAATTAAAACAAATGCAAAAAGAAGCTGGTACGATAGAGTACCAATCATTAGAGGCGATGGAAGCGGTAATTATGGAGTACATCAAGGCCGAGCAGGTTTGGCATAGTTTTATGGAACGGGCAATTACGTATAATTTTGAAGAAATATTTCATGATATGATTTTTATCCTGAACTTTATCTACGATGTTAAATTATTTAAAAATAAAAATCCTGATAAACTTTTCATTTACGAAGCAGAGAAAAGGGCGGCGCTGATGGAAAAGGTAAAAAAGGTGTTAGGCGCGGGTATTCAAAAATTCCTGGATTACGCCATCGAATTAAAAGAGAAACAACCTAATATGTTTTATGAACTCATCTCGGACTATGAGTTGTCGTGCCAGATCAGAGGTATTCAAAGTGAAGGGGTAGAACAGTAATCGTAATGGACGAAAGATTTATGATGCTTGCCATCAGCAAGGCAAGACAAGGTGTTGAAAAGGGACAAACACCCTTTGGCGTATGTATAATAAAGGAAGGGGCGATAATCAGTTGTGTCCATAACATCGTTTGGGAAAGTATGGACATAACGGCTCATGCTGAAATTCATGCCCTCCGGGAAGCCTGTAAGAAGTTGAATACCGTTGACCTGTCTGGCTGTGTGATGTATTCTACCTGCGAACCCTGTCCCATGTGTTTTAGCGCCTGCCACTGGGCAAAGATCACTAAAATTATCTATGGCGCACGGATTGATGATGCAAAAAAATTAGGGTTTAACGAACTTACAATTTCAAACAATGAGATGAAGCAATTTGGTAACAGTCCGGTAGAAATAGTTGGGGGCTTGCTTCGAAAGGAAAATTTAGAGCTTTTTGAATTTTGGTATAAACGGGAAGATGGAAGGGTTTATTGATATATCGCGGTACCGGCTGTAATGGTATTAGATTTTTCTCCATAACGACCATTTGCCCCTGTTTTCATACAAATACTCTATAGAGAGAACCTTTCTAAATATCCCATCTTCGGGATTACGACATCCTTTATTAAGGGGGATTTTTTAATTCCCCCTTAATAAAGGGGGATTCAGGGGGTTATTTCTTTAACTATGTGTTTTGGTTGCGGCAAAGCCGCGTTATAGTATTACCCTACAAAATCTTTTCTTTTTTGGCAAGTTTTTTTAACCCCCCCCCATAATCCCCCCGTAAACGGGGGGAAACTTATCATCCTCCCTGTTTACGGGGAGGGAAGGGGTGGGGTTTGGTTGCGGCCGTGCTGCGCTATGATATAAACTTTGAAATTCCTTGACATTAACCAGCATCTAAGATTTGTCAAAGGGGAAAAAATGCCTCACCCACTAAAATATTTTACCACCATGATATTATTTACGGAATTATTTTGGTTTGCCAGTTGTGCAACCCAAAAGAAAACAACAATTCCTCCTCAAAAAGCTACGGTTGCTCCTCGTGAAGAAACGGCGGCAATTACCAGGGCCGAGGAAACGGTGACCGTTACCAAAAAGGAAAAAGGAATCACCGAAGAATCCTTACGATGCATAACGTGTCATGAGGAACGTAAAGCGACCCATGGCTGGATAGCCGATTGGCAGGGTAGCAGGCATGCAAGGAAGGGTGTGGGATGTGAGGCGTGCCATGTTATTTCGGATAAAGAACTCGCAACGAAGGATGCAATAGAATTGGAATATCTCAGTGATGATGGGAACAGTTGCGAGGACAACAGGGTTCATCGCAGGGTTACTGCTGCCAATTGTGGCAGATGCCACGGAAAAGAATACCGGGAATTTATGAAGAGCCGCCACTCCATAGGTTGGCAGCGGATGTTGGAGTGTGGTAAACTCATGGCGCTTCCACAGGACGCCCATTCTGATAAATGTGAGCAATGTCACAACATTCAATTCAAATGCGATTCGTGCCACACACGGCATACCTTTAATACCCTTGAGGCCAAATCCCCTGAAGCTTGCAGGACATGTCATATGGGTACCGACAATCCTCATTATGAAATGTACATCTCCTCTAAGCATGGATCCGTTTATACCGCTAGTCAATCTCTCATATTAAAAGAATCCCGGTCGATTCAGTCCTTGAGGTCTCCGGTATGTGTTACCTGTCATATGCCCCAGGGTACGCATGATATGAGTTTCGGGCTGACTCGTGGGCCGGCAGGAACCGGACTCTCCTACACCGGCAGGGATGGCGCAACCATCGATGACGTTGAATTTGCCAGGAGACGTGAAGACATGCTGTCAGTTTGTACTACATGCCACTCATTGCGCTTTGCAAAAAAGACATTAATGACGGCGGATGATATTCACAAAGAGATCGGTGCTGTGATAAAAGATGCGCGGGATATTATTCTTGGATTAAAGAATGACAACCTGTTGTTTCCATCGGTCGATGAAACGGTAAAAATCCCCTTGCCTGGCCATGCCTTTATCCAGGGGGATATACAATCATATACCGGCAAATCGAGGATAGAGCGTCTCTTTATCAAATTAATCCGGAGTGCCGATGTTGCATGGAAAGGGGCTTATCATGAAAATCCCGGCTATGCATACCTGTATGGGTGGACAAGGTTTCAGGAAGATTTGAGTGATATGAAAGAAGAAGTAAAAAAATTACGGGAAGAAGCGGAAATCAGGAGAAAAATGGGGATTAAGTTGCGGTAACGATGCCGAAGCAGGGATGTGAATCCTTACCACACGCACTGTTTGCTTTAGGCGTCTGGTGTCTAAACATCGGCAAATTTGTCGATATGCTAAAGGGCATAAATTCTAAATTTGAATGATAGTATTGCCGTATAAATTCTTTCGTTTTTTACAAGTTATTTGACAACCCCCTTGGTCCCATAAGGGTAGGCCAACCGTCCCGGTTGACATCACACATGGCAAGCGGGGACACTTGCCCTGCCGATAGGGGGATTTGGTTGCGGCTATAACGCTCAGTGATATTTCAACAAGTTGTCCAAGAATGCAACTGTTTCAATTGTCCATTGCAACCCATCAAATCCTGCTGGTTCCAACCTAAGACAGACGCTTCCTGATGTTAAAGGTATAGACTTTTATTCATTTCTGAAAATAGATTGTCACAATATTTCCTATTGACAAAAAAAATGTAAAACCTATTATGTATGTAAGTGTCCACTAACATCTGAACGTACATTGGAAGGAAAGTTTATAAAACGAACCCCATGAAAACAAAGGATAAAATCCTGGAAAGCGGACTTAAACTCTTTTCAAGGAATGGCTATCTCGGCGCAACCACGAAGGAGATTGCAAAAGCGGCCGGTATTGCCGAGATTACCATTTTCAGATACTTCCCTTCAAAGGAAAAACTCTTTGAGGAGGTAATCAATACCTACTCATTCCTTCCGGCCCTCAGAGGGCTCCTCCCGGAGATTGCGGGGTTATCGTATGAAGAAGGCTTAAAAATGATCGCCAAAAGATTTCTGGATTCTCTCATGGAGAGAAAAGACTTGGTGCGGATCATGCATTCAGAAATACACCGGTATACCGAAAAGATTCACAGGATTTACCATTCTATTATTGATGAAACAGTGAAAACCCTTGCATCCTACTTTGCGGAAATGCAAAAGAATGGAATCTTGAGGACATTTGACACAGAATTGGGGGCAAGGGCATTCCTTGGGATGTTTTTTTCGTATTTCGATGCCGAGAATTTCTTACTGATGAAAAAATACAGGCGTACCGATACGGACACGATCATCAGGGAGTTTGTCGTAATCTTTATCAAAGGGACTAAGAAATGAACCATCTTTTTTTAATAAAATGCTGTTTTGTCATGGTAATCGTAATTTTTTCTGCTTCTTGTTCTTCAGAAAGAGAGGAGAAACAGGCGATACCAACCGGCACGCCGGTTACTGTGGCCGTTGTTGAACAAAAAGACATCCCCATCCAGATACGCACCATTGGGAGCGTGGAGGCCTATTCTATGGTATCGGTCAAGACACGGGTCGAAGGAGAACTCACACGCGTCTATTTCAAAGAGGGTCAGGAGGTGAAAAAGGGAGAACTCCTTTTCCTGATTGATCCTCGTCCTTTCAAAGCATCACTCAGTCAGTCTGAAGCCAATCTGGCAAGAGATACGGCTCAGATGAAAAAGGCAGAGGCGGACGCCCGCCGGTATGAAGAGTTGTTCAGAAGTGGCGTGGCTTCCAGGCAGGAAATCGATCAATATCGCACCGATCTCGAGGCGCTCATGGCGACTGTAAGAGCTGATGAGGCCGCAGTAGAAAATGCCAAACTTCAGCTTGGATACTGTCATATCCGTTCCCCTATAAACGGGCGTGTCGGAAAGCATGAGGTTAACCAGGGCAACATTGTCAAAGATATTGACACCATACTGGTAACGATTAATCAGACGAAGCCGATATACGTAACATTTTCTTTGCCGGAACAGGAGCTATCAGAAGTCAGGAGACACATGGCCCGGAAAAATCTGAAAGTAGAGGCGATTGTTCCGGGAAATGAAATGGATCCAGTCGTGGGAGAACTGACTTTCATCAACAATGAAGTAAATAAATCGACAGGCACCATCCTGCTTAAAGCAGTCTTTGCCAATAAAGACGAATTCCTCTGGCCGAAGCTGTTCGTTAACGTGGTATTAACACTCACAACACAACCTGATGCGACAGTAATTCCTTCCCAGGCAATCCAGATAGGACAAGAAGGCAATTATGTCTTTGTCGTCAGACCAGATTTTACCGTGGAATTCCGGCCGGTCATTTTAGGAGATCGCTTCAAGCAGGAAACGGTCATCACAAAGGGGCTTCAACCAGGAGAGAAAGTAGTAACCGATGGTCAATTTCTGATTGTCCAGGGGAGTAAAGTGGAAATTAAAAACAACCTGGAATCTCTGGTGCAAAACAGTCCTGGTTTACATAATCAAAAACCTGAGAAAATGGAGGAATGAATCTGTGAACATATCGGGACCTTTTATTCGTCGCCCTGTCATGACAACCCTCGTCATGGTCGGGGTGCTCCTCTTTGGTATTGCAGGATACAGGTCTCTGCCGGTAAGCGACCTCCCCAATGTCGATTTTCCTACACTTTTGGTAAGCGCCAGCCTTCCCGGGGCAAGTCCGGAGACTATGGCCTCTTCCGTTGCCACACCGCTGGAAAGGCAATTTTCTACTATAGAAGGTTTGGATTCCATGACTTCCACCAGTTCTTTGGGATCCACTCAGATCACACTCCAGTTTAAATTGAGCCGGAATATTGATGCGGCAGCGCAGGACGTACAGACTGCCATTACCCAGGCTACACCGTTTCTTCCGCATGATATGCCTCAACCTCCCACCTACAAGAAGGTAAACCCGGCAGACCAGCCCATCATGTATATTGCCCTGACCTCCCGGACGCTTCCCCTCTGGGAATTGCATGATTACGCGGATATCCTGATGGCACAGCGTATCTCTATGACCAGCGGAGTTTCACAGGTACAGATTTACGGACCGCAGAAGTATGCCGTTCGCGTTCAACTTGACCCCAATGCCCTTGCCATCAAAGGCATTGGAATCGATACGGTAGAAGAGGCGCTGCGCAATGCCAATGTAAATCTGCCGACAGGAACACTGCAGGGAACCCAAAAGGCATTTACCATCCTTGCTACCGGGCAACTATTCAAGGCCAGCGACTATCGTTCTGTTATTGTAACTTACCGTGACGGTTCACCAGTATATCTTGAGGATCTGGGAAGGATTATCGACAGTGTTGAAGATGATAAGGCAGCCGCCTGGTACCTGGATAAAAACGGAAGCCAGCGGGCCGTCGTGCTGGCAGTTCGGCGCCAGCCGGGAACGAATGCAGTGGAAGTGGCGGGTGCCGTCAAAAAACTCCTGCCTGTATTCCAATCGCATCTGCCGCCTTCGGCTGAAATGCATATACTCTATGACCGCTCGGAATCAATCCAACAATCGATCCGTGAAGTCAAATTTACCATGATCCTGACTTTGGCCCTGGTTGTTATGACCATACTACTTTTCCTGCGCAATTTCTCCGCCACGGTGATTCCCAGCCTGGCGCTTCCGCTGTCCATCGTGGGTACCTTTGCAGTGATGTATCTGTTCAATTACAGTATGGACAACCTCTCTCTCATGGCCTTAATTCTTGCGATAGGGTTTGTGGTGGATGATGCCATTGTCATTCTTGAAAACATTGTCCGTCATATGGAGATGGGAGAAAAGCCGCTTCAGGCAGCACTCAGTGGGTCCAAGGAAATCGGTTTTACCATTCTATCCATGACGCTTTCACTCGCAGCCGTATTCATTCCCGTGCTGTTTATGGGCGGTGTCGTCGGACGATTATTCCAGGAATTCGCCGTTACAATCTGTGCGGCAATATTGATATCAGGTTTTGTCTCTCTCAGTCTCACCCCCATGCTTTGCAGTCGTTTCTTACGCCCGCCGTCTGAGAAGAAACACGGGCGTTTGTACATGGTTATTGAGAATTTTTTCAATGCTACGCTAAAGGTTTATGAGCGTAGCCTCAGACTGGCTCTGCAGTATCGTCTGACCATAATGGCAGTTTCTGGCGTTATTCTGTTGGCTACGGGGTATCTTTTTGCAACGATTCACAAGGGATTCCTTCCGAACGAGGATCAGGGACAGATTTTCTCCATTACAGAAGCGCAACAGGGAATCTCTTTCGATAAGATGTCACAACTTCAGCAGACCGTGGCAGATATAATCCACAAAGACCCAAATGTCAGAGACTTCTATTCGAGCGTCGGTGGTTCCGGCGCTGCTGCCAGCCCCAACCAGGGAGTATTGTTTATCCATTTAAAACCTCGGCCAGGGCGCCGTCTGAGTTCTGAACAAGTAATTGAGGAATTACAACAAAAGCTCGCCACGATTCCGGGCATCAGAATCTTCATGCAAGACCCTCCGGAAATTCGCATCGGGGGGCGGCTGACAAAAAGCCTGTATCAATTTACCTTGCAAAGTCCGGACATGGAAGAACTTTATCATTATGCCCCAATCCTGGAATCTGAAATGCAGAATCTGCCCATATTGCAAGATGTAACCAGTGACCTGCAAATCAAGAATCCTCAGCTAAATGTCGAAATCCTCCGTGATAAGGCATCAACACTCGACGTAACAGCAAGACAAATTGAAAGTGCGCTCTACAGCGCCTATGGCAACCGGTGGATCTCAACAATCTACGCATCCAACGACCAATATAAGGTCATCATGGAATTAGAGCCGCGGTATCAGCTAAATCCCGATACCTTGCACATGCTTTATATAAGCTCGTCGAAAGGAATCCCGGTTCCGTTATATACGGTCGCAACGCTGACTGAGAATCTTGGTCCTCAGACAATTAACCACATGGGACAGTTCCCGGCCGTCACGCTATCATTTAATCTCAAGCCTGGAGTTTCCCTGGGCGAGGCCGTTGCCATGGTAAATAAACTTGCACGCAAGACGTTGCCGCCTGGCATCAACACCAGCTTCCAGGGAACAGCTCAGGAATTTCAATCATCAATGCAGGGTCTGGGAATGTTATTGTTTATGGCAATTCTGGTCATCTATATTGTGCTGGGAATACTTTATGAAAGCTTCATCCATCCGGTGACCATCCTGTCGGGCCTTCCTTCTGCAGGATTAGGAGCGCTCCTGACACTTCTCATTTTCCACATGGATTTAGACGTCTACGCTTTTGTAGGTCTCATCATGTTAATAGGGATCGTCAAGAAAAACGCCATTATGCAGATCGATTTTGCCCTGGCGGCACAAAGGAATGAAGGCAAGAACCCTTTGGAAGCGATATATCAAGGGTGTCTGATACGCTTTCGTCCCATTATGATGACCACCATGGCTGCGCTCATGGGCGCTTTACCAATAGCCCTTGGCTTTGGCGCAGGGGCGGAGGCGCGCCGTCCTCTGGGTATTGTCATGGTAGGCGGCCTGCTTTTTTCGCAGCTTGTCACCCTGTATCTCACCCCTGTTTTTTACATCTACATGGACACTTTCCAGAAAAGAGTTAGAAGATTATTTCGGTTATCCTCAAACAAGGAGACACTGGGGCCGCAATTAACCCGGCTTTCCTAGTTCCTGTTAATGATAAAAATATTTTTTACCGAAAAGGTAGAAATGTTTTTTTGTTAGAGACTAAAAAATGAGGTTTTACAGAGTAAACATTCATGAGCCAAATAAATGTAAGGGATTTCAATTACCTCCCTCATAATCCCCCCGTTTACGGGGGGAAACAGGGGGGTACGTCGCCGAAGGCCTGATTAACATGGCTGGCGCATGGAAGGATTATGGACAATCCTGCTTATCCACTTAACCCTTATGAAACAGTGCTGTAGGTGTTGTCAGGAATGAATACAAGTGTTAGGAATCATACGCTTTGCTGTTAATATCCTGACAATCGCCTTATCTGTTGGTCTTATTTTCGCAAATTGTAGCAGCAATATCCTGATGTCGGGAAGAATAGTCATTTTTATGTTCTTATTATTACATAACGCAGCACAGCCGCAACCAAGTCCCCCTTAAAATGGGGTGAAGGGGGGTTTGTAAAAAACTTTCCAAAAAAGAAGGTTTTATACAGTAATACTATAATCTTCATCAATATTTTTTCAGTCACGGAAGACAACGGTTATGCCGAATACAGACTTTATCGTTTCGTCTCCGCCAAGGATTGAATTTGTTGAGATCATTGGCGGATTAATTGGTAATGGGGTATCGGAGATACAAAATCACTTGTACCGGTGTTTGGATGAAGGCAGGTGTTATCAGATCATTGATTTTAATCACGTAAACCAGATTAACGGGCTTGGGATCGTTATGCTGGAAAATTTTCTGTCGAATGGTTTACAGCTTCGGTTCATTAATGTAAAACCGGAGGTGAGGGCTATTATAACAATGGCGAAAAGGGAGTCTCTTTTTCAGAGAATTTACAATGAAAGGGACCGGAACCGGGCAGCCGCTTTATTTGAAAAAGACCTTTTCGAAAAAAGTTGGCACCGGGAAATGACGTCCTGAAAAAGAGGCATCATCTCCGTGTCAGAACTGATCTGCCTGCGGAGTTTAAACTTCTTGACAATGGGGAAATCACTTTAGTAGGGGCACGTATCCTGAACCTGAGTGAGGGTGGCGTCCTGTCAGGAAATCTTGTCGTTATGAGGGGAAATACCCAGGAGATTGTTAATGGTCAGGAAATGCTTGAACGTGAATCCACCGATTTGAAATTTACACCCAACGGCGATTCCACTACAATAACCACGCGGGGAAGGTGCGCCAGGGCATTCATGACCAGGGAATCACTCTATGTAGTCGTCAACAAATTAAATTTACCATGAGATGTTTTTGCTTGGTTGAATTCGATAGTTCCATTCGCCATGGAATTTATCCGGAACGAGATTAATTTTCGCCATTTCCGCATCATTAACTTTGCATCCTCTTGGGTATTTCCGTCTATCAAGCCGACATACCACAGCCAGC
>JABWAQ010000004.1 GCA_013360945.1 Candidatus Brocadia sp. | reverse complement strand
AGCCGTTTTTACATACTTACCCCTTTAAAATCAAGGGTTTCACGGGGATTTATGCCCAAAAATAACCTTTTTTGGGCGCGAATTGCGAAAGTCGGGCTAAGTATCTGGCGACGATTGGGGGTTGGAGGCGGTTCCGCCTCCTTCCTACCAGCTAAGGCGGCGAAGGCCTGCTTCGTCTTCATCGGTTGGTGCACCAAGAGTAAGTTGATTTCGAAATCCTCCGCCAGTTTTTTCTTGAGGTGAATAATAACCTGGTTGCTTATAGTATTATCCTGAGGAAGGAGGCTGTAAAACTGCCTCAATTGTTCATGGGGAGGTTTTTGCATGCCTGCAAGAAGGCGGCAGCAATTTCCATCACCGCCACTCCATTGTTCGATGTATTTGTCAAACTGTTTCCAGCCGCGCAAGTTGAAATAGCCGACATAAAAGTCGGCATGTGCCGATAGCTGAAGCGCTTCCTGGAGTGCAGGGAGGAGTTGTTGTTCTATGTTATCGAAGATACGTGGCATTGGTTAGTCCTTTTCCGATAACAAAATTGTTGCAACGATTGTTTAATTTGTAGGGGCAGGTTTGAAACCTGCCCCTACGTATTGGATTATATTATTACTGCAAAATCCCCAGCCAATCCCTGAGTAAGAATTGGATCCGGCCGATGAGTAAGGACAACCTGCCCATAACGGTATAGCCGAAAGATGCACCGAAGGAGATCATGAGAAACCATATACCAATCACGGATACCTTCCCTATCGCACCCTTATGTTCAACGGAAAAGATAAAGTAAATGAGCACCGAGATGACCCCCAGCATGATGAGTAATGTATTAATGCTGGTGAGGATGGTTTCTCCTCCGAAAAAGACGGGTTGTAATGAGGGTTTTATCTGCTCCAGGATGAATGCAGAAATTACACGCGGAATACTAACCCCGGCGCCAAGACCCACCACGAATGCAAATGTCCAGCGGCTCAGCCACGACAATTTTTTCGAGAACCTGAGCAACATAAAGATGCCTAACAGAGAAGGACAGAGTAATGCATACTGAGGAGCCTTTGTTACTGCCCTCGAAAAAATTGGTACGATAAGAGGCTCGTAAAGATCGGGTTTTAAGAAATTAAACCACGTAATAATAATGGTGTAGCCTAACGCAACTCCCACATAAAGATTCTCGACAATCTTGAAGGCCGGATTGTCCTTATACAGGAAACTGTAAATGGCCAGGGTAAGCCCTGCACCAAGGATAATTCCAAACCCATCGGAGGAGAACGGGAGCTTTCCGGACACCATTAAAAAGATATTGATACAGGCAAATAATCCTATGGTACCAATGAGGATGAAAAAGTTAGAATCCCTGCGCATATACTACTTTTTTGATATAAAATAGATCACATTGCCAAATATGACAAAAAGGATAATAATCACGTGTACCACACTCTGAGGCCTCATACCACTCACGGCATTTGCCTTTTTCTTGACCAGCGCCTCATATTCTGCCGCCCCCTTAAGGCCGCCCAGCAAGCCAGTAAGCTGCTTTGACTGGAGAAAGGGATACATATCAGGTCCCATTACTGCGGTACATCCGGCACCCAGTTCAAATTTATATTTTTCTTTCCCGTAAGCAATCCAAGTTTCTATGGTCGTTCCAGCGGCAAGGTCGAACAAGAAATGGATTCCCCTTAATGAATCAACGCCCTGTAAGACAGGCAATGTCATTGTATCATTCCCGTAAAAATCCTTGGGAAATGCAGAGTAGAGGTTTTCCCCCATGTTAATAATGAGAGATGCGGAGCCGGGTTTATAGCCTAAAAAGGCGTAGTCTTCGCCGTACTTTTTCTGATACTGGTTTGCCACAGAAGTCAACGCCTGCTCGGCAAGGCCTGGGGCACCTGGATAATGTGTCATGCCGATGACTTTTAAATCCCTGCTAAAGCAATGATGAAGAAATGCGATAGCCATGGGCTGTAGTTCTTCCTTTGAGGCAGGGTCGTAATCAAAGGCAATCATGACGTAGGAGCCCTTTGGCAGCGACTCTATCTTTTTATAAACTCCCTGTACCGGATCTGAGGCCGGTATGGGCAGCTCAAACCGCAGGACGAGGGATACAATAACGGCTACGGTAATGATTGCAAAGATAATGCGACGGTCGATCCGTAAAAATCTTTCCACTAATCACCCCCGCCCAGATAAGACCGTTCAATACCAAAGATAATCTTGAGAGAGGTCGCAATTGCCCCCAGGCTCACACCCAGCAGGATGCCGCGTTTGGCGGCAAGGTTAGGAACGGCCATAATCCAATCGGCAACTGCGGGAATATATTGGGAAATATAGTTCCCGATAGGCACCCTTCCCAGCATGACGATGATAGCTGCAATTAATAAAACCGTTGATTCCTTGGTGCGGGCACGAAAGGTGCGATATGCGGCTGATGCAATAAAAAAGGCTAAAATGGAAAAGATCGTGGCTCCTGCGGGCACCTGCACATAGTAATAAAGCCAGTCAAACATCGTATCGTCCTGCTTGTCGTTCCAGAAAAATTTCCCGCCATTCAGCAAACCAAATATCAGGGTAATAATCGCGCCAAAATAAACGAATACACTGTATCCCCACCCTTCCACCCTCCTTTTAATCCTCGTCCAGTGGAGGTGAAACAGGCTGTACGCCCCGATAAACACGGCAAACCCCGCTATAATCCTGTCCCATTTGGATACTACCTCCAATAAGTTCTGTGAGAGTTTATGGGGGACATAATACTGCATGGCCATGAGCACGCCCATGACAAAGGCGATGATGAGCGGGATGGTGCGTTTTAAGAAATTCATAATTGCCTGTTTGCTAAAAACCTTTTATGAAAATTATATTCATTCAGAATACTATTTTCTATTCCGTATAGCCATTGCCCTTTTACTAATTTCCTCGATTGACAAGTCTTCATCCAGCCCTTGTCGCCATTTTGTATAATCAAGTGGTTCTCTTTGAATAAGTGAGATAAACCGCTCAGCTTCAACATCACCAAGAAATTCGGTAAGTATCTTGAGCCCCTTTAGCCTGATTTCCGTATCGGTAAAACGAAATATTCTGCCGTTTTTTTCAGAGCTTATTTCCGTCATACTGTTGTTTCCCGTTATTACATGAAAGTCGGATGACTGCTCTATTTAAAAAACCTCAAACAGGTGTGTGATAAATGTCAGCCCAAAACTAGCCAATAAAGTACCCAATATCAATATGATAATAAGGATCCCCTTGCCCACGTCTTGTGCCCTGAGTGTGCCCACGAGCATAGGTTCCCTCGATAAATATGCACTGGCGGCGTAAAGTTCTTCACCGATCAGGGTATAATCACAGGTGGTAATGAAGAAGGGCAACTGGGTATAGGCATCGGTCCCGGCAATCTGGATTGCCCCGGTAGAAGCGCCTGTTTCAGCCAGGATCAGGGCCTCTGCATAGAAATATCCGATAAAAAAATTGGCGGCCGGTCTTTCACGGGTCATGATGCCGCCCACTGCCGCTACGTAAGGAAACTGTTCTGAGGCCACCAGAAAGACGTTGTCCGGATTATAGGCATCGGGGCGGCCTGCCTCAAGGTAGGATTCCTTCACTACCTCCTGGCTTACGGACATAACAATAGGGTCATTATTGACGACCTTCAGATTGGCATCGTAGTCGGCAATCTTTCGCGCGATTCTGCCCAGGATGCTCGTTGCAGCAATGGTAGAGATGCTTCCCATGCCGGTTAGTCCATGAACAAACAGCACGGGCTTGCCCATTTCTGTTGCGCGCCCCAGGGCCTCATCCACGGCATCCAGACCACCAATCTTCCTCAGAAACATATTGGGGTTTCGCCGTGCATGAACAATAAAATAAAGGATAATAGCCGAGAGGATAATCATAATCAAAAAATTGTTTATCTTTTTTTTGTGGAACCAATTACCACGCGCTGAGGCAGAGGCTATGGTATCCAGGGTGATTTTTGTATCACCAGCCACCATCGCCAATTTGAAATGATAGACTTGCTTTTTGCCAGGGGCTTCACCATTAAAAACCTTCCCGGGAAAAATTTGGACATAATGATAGTTGCCATTTCCTTTTTTATAGCCATAAATTTCAGGAACGCTCGTTCGGTAGCTGGTATTTGACTTTATGCGGATAGCTTCCTTTTCAAAGGCGCCATTCTTATCCTTGTCGATGTAAATTACATAAAAGACGTCAGGGGCGTCATTGGGGGATGTAGACCACGTCAGTGATATAGTTTCCCCGTCATCGTTGGGAGTATCAAATGCCCTAAATTCTGTGGGAGGGATGAGGAAAACCGGTGATTGTGCAAAAAGTACCGTGACGGCGAAAAAAGTGGTTAAAAAGGCCGCAATGGAAAAAATCAATCTTTTAAATAAATTCATATTTTGCGAATCTGATTCCCGAACGAGCGGAACAGGTAGCACGACATTTATGTCGCTGCACTGCGACCGGTAAGGGCGGGGTAGTCCCGCACCTGCACAAGGGTCGGCGCTAAATTGTTTTTACCGAAAATGTACCAATATTATTAAGCGGCTAAACGGGTGTCGTAACCGTCTAAGTCGCGAAAACAGGAACTCTGCATGACTATTATAATTTTTGCATTATAATTCATTACCTTGAAATTACAACAGGAAAGTAATAGGAATAAAACATTCTTTTTCAATTTCCAGAAAATGATTTTTCGTATCGTTGCAAACACCTGAAAAAAATTTTTACGGAAAGTTCCTAACAATTATTGACATGGATGGCGTCTATAGTATAGTATAGCAAAGCAGATAGACCGTCTTACGAAAGAGAATCACCCCTGAGCATGAGAAATATAATTTGATTTTGAGCTTAAGGCAAAGCGAGTTGTAAAATAAAGGTGTCTTAATAGGGGAAATGATATGCAATATATGCCGCTTCTTATGTCCACAAGTACTTCAATACTTTTATTCTTTTTGCTCTTTCTTTTCATAGGTGTGTTTGCATTCATAATCTTCAAATATGGGTGGCTCTATATAAAGGCCGTTACATCAGACGCACATGTATCTATCCTGCAAATGATCAGCATGACCTTGAGAAACATTGATGTACGATCTATTGTGGAATACCGTATCATGGCAAAAAAGGCAGGAATGGACATTGCGGTAACATCTTTAGAAGCACATTCTCTTGCGGGTGGAAATGTAAATCATGTCGTCCGCGCCCTTATTGCCGCCCGGAAAGTAAATATTGGGCTTGATTTTGACCATGCCTGTGCTATAGACCTTGCTGGAAGGGATGTGTTTGATGCCGTGAAAACCTGCATTAATCCTAAGGTAATTGATTGTCCTGATCCTGCTAAAGGTTATGCCTCTTTAGACGCCATCACAAAGGATGGCATCCAATTAAAGGTGAAGGCGCGTGTGACCATACGTACAGATATTGAAAGGCTTGTGGGCGGAGCAACGGAGGAAACCGTCATTGCACGTGTTGGTGAAGGCATTATTACAACCATTGGCACGTTTGAAACATACAGAAAAGCGCTTGAAAGCCCTGATTTGATATCCAAACTCGTCATGGAAAGGAAATTTGATGGTGACACAGCCTTTCAAATTCTTTCAATTAATATTGTCAATATCAATGTGGGTGACAACATTGGTGCAAAACTGCAAGCAGATCAGTCTGAAACAGATAAACGTACAGCACAGGCGGATGCCGAGAAACGGCTAGGCATGGCCGTTGCCCGCGAGCAGGAGATGAAGGTGCTTACCGAGGAAAACACAGCGAAAATACTCGCGGCAGAGGCTGAGGTGTCAAAGGCCATTGCCCAGGCATTTCGTGAGGGTAATTTAGGCATTATGGATTACTATCATATGAAAAATATCCAGGCCGATACGGAAATGAGGGTATCGTCCGTTTCGAAACATGGAATACCGCCGCCCATAAAACAATGAAATTTTCTTTGATTCTTTGGTTATTTTAAATAAAATATACTATTAAATATTTGTTACGCCAGAGTGGTGGAATTGGCAGACACGCCAGACTCAAAATCTGGTCCCCGTCACAGGGGGTAAGGGTTCGACTCCCTTCTCTGGCAGTTATTACGATACGGTTATCCTTATGATGGGTAACCGCCAAAGCAAGATGAAAGAAAAATTCTTTTATCTTCACCCTTCTCCTTCCCTGATACGTTTGATTTTCCCACACAGGTGTACCTTTCAAAATGACAAACATAACAACAGAACAACTTACCTTTTGTATCGGACTGCCTGGATATAGAGTTATCTGCTGAGGTATAATAAAATCCCTGTATCAATTCTTCCGGACGGAACTTTACAAAAAACAAGATGAGCACACAAGGTCTTTGGACCAGATACGGTTGATGCCTGGCAAATATCTGAGCTTTGTGCCAGAAATATTTATTGGCAAGGATTGTTGTAACAACTATCTTAAGTCCATCCTGGCAAGAGATTGAAAGGCTTGGAGCCATCGTCACCATCCGCATCGCCATGAACTTCTTTCTCAACCGTGATATAAAGACATTAACCACGAGGAATACCGATGATGAACCAAGAACCCGATGCAATTACAGGCTTTCTGCCTGCATTCCAGTCATACGATGAGGCACTGTCTTTTCTTTATAAGGCCATCGATTACGAAAAGCTGATCAATTATCAATACAATGCATCGACATTCAGTCTGGACAGGATGGAAAAACTACTCGCCAATATAGGAAACCCCCACAAAGACCTCCCTTGCATCCACATAACCGGCACAAAAGGAAAGGGCTCTACAGCCATTATGTTATCCACTATTCTGGAACACGCGGGTCTCAATACCGGACTTTTTACCTCCCCCCATCTGATTGATCTAAGAGAACGCATTCAGATAAATCACCAGAAGATATCTGAGCAGGGGTTTACCCGGATTATAAATGAATTGCGACCTTATACTCACCATTTGCGGGAAACGGAACCATCTGCATCACCCACATTTTTTGAAATACTTACTGCAGTAAGTATGCTCTATTTTAAAAAGGAGCAGATTGAGATGGCAGTTCTGGAAGTAGGATTAGGCGGGCGGCTTGACTCCACGAATGTAGTAATACCACATGTGTCTGTTATTACTAATGTAGGACTCGACCATACGGCAATCCTGGGTAACACCCTATCGAGTATTGCGTATGAAAAAGCCGGTATTATTAAGCATCGTATTCCTGTCGTTTCCGGAGTAGAAGCCCCTGACGCCCTTTCGGTTGTAGTGAAAACCTGCAAGGAGAAAGACGCACCATTGTATCTTTTAGACAGGGATATATGGGTTGAAGATGTGCAAGCGGTTAATGGAAATGACACAAGGGGGTTGATGTGTAAAATAAAAACCTGGCGACATACCTACAGTAATATCTTTCTACCCCTTGTTGGAACTCACCAGGCCAAAAACTGTGCCTTGTCTCTGGGTGCGTTAGAAGTCTTAAGAGATCGGGGGTATGTTTCCATCGACGATGACACCATACGGGAAGCACTTGCTACTCTCTACTGCCCTGCAAGGATAGAAGTTGTGGCAAAAAATCCATTCATTATATTGGATTTTGCTCATACGGTGGAGTCCATGCAATTTCTCAAAAAGACATTACTGGAAAACTTTCAATTTAATAAGTTAATCTTGATTTTGGGGTTTTCACAGGATAAAGATTTAAACAATATTTTGAAGGAAATTATTGAGGAAGGGGATTTTATTGTTGTGACCAGAAGTAAAAATCCCCGTGCTGCCCCACCTGAGGATTTGCACCAGAGGATAGAAAAACTATGCGGTAAACAGTCAAAAGTAGTGGATACCATTCAAAGCGCAATCATTACTGCAAGACAGGTGGCTTCAAGAGAGGATTTGATCTGTATCACAGGTTCTGCCTATTTGGCCGGTGAAGCCAGACAAGTGTTATGTTGCCGGTAATTCTATCACAAATTTTGCCCCTCCATCCAACTCGCTTTCAGCGTAAACCCTGCCGTTATGTTGGTGAACAATACTATGGGCAATAGACAAGCCCAGGCCGGTTCCCTTTATTTTTTTGATATTTTTTGCAGTAAAGAAAGGTTCAAATATCTTTGTGAGATTTTCTTTCGGTATTCCTGGTCCTGTATCCGATATGATAATCTTTACCATGTCTTTGTATCCTTCCGTTTTGATGGTTAAACACTTCTCATTATTCATTTCTCCCATAGAGGCACAGGCATTTTCTATGATATCCAGGAACACTCGCCGCATTTGATGCTTATCTACTAAAACTGCCGGTAATTTTTCATCCAGGCGTTTGACGGCCGTAATCTTTGCATAGGTAAATTGATTGGCCTTCTGTTCGATGATTTCTTCGATGATCTTGTTAATGTCAATCTGTTCTTTGGACAGGGTATAATTCCCGGTGAGGGTCAGCAGACTTTTTACGACACTCTGTATTTGTTCTGCCTCTTTCTGGATCCTGTTTAAATACTTCTTTGCTTTCTCACTGATAGAAGGTTCATTTAAGACAAGGTCTGTGCAAAGCTGAATGCCTGCCAACGGGTTGTTTAATTCATGGGCAGCTCCTGCCACCAAATTACTCACGGCATAAAGTCTCTCTGATTTTATTACCTGGTATTGTAATTGGTGCCCTCGTGTAATATCCCGTAATACAATAACAACACCCGCCTTTTCCCCTGCAACTCCGTGTAAAGGCGAGGCAGTGACATGAAAGTATTTCTCGTTATCTCCCTTGCTATGTATCTCAAAAGAAACGTAATGTTGTTTTTTAAGAAAGAGCTCGTTACAAATTTCTTTGATACTGACATGATGAAGACTGAGCAGGGAACCATCATCAGTCCTCTGTATATCCAGATACTTGAGTATCTCCTTCCCTGCTCTATTCGCCAATGTTATCTTGCCATGCATATCCAACAGTATGACACCATCTACGATTCCTTCAATTATGGAATGTAATTTTAATTCTGCCTCATCCGGATGTTTCATCATGAGGTTCATATGATATCTTTTTAAGGCATCTTCACAAATATCAGAAATATTTTTTTTGTTGATGGGTTGTATAATGTAGTCATTTGCCCCTGCTTTCATGAATTCAATGGCCTTTAATTCCAAACTACGATCTACTGTTACAATAATAACTGCCTCTGGTATGATTTTCTTTATCGACTTAAGTACATCCATTCCATCTGATTCTGCCATATCGTAATCCAAAAAGAAAATATGAGGCTTTTCAGCATCTAACATACGAATAGCCTCCTCCGCTCCCTGTGCAACGAAAACCGCATATCCTTCTCCACTCAGGTAATACTCCAGCTTTTTTACGATATCAGGGTCTTTATGTGCAACCATCACCTTTGCCTTGCAATGTAAGGACTTTATTTTATCTCCGGCGATCATCTCCGGATACAACTTGTTGTAAATCAGGAGCAATAAATCCTCCATTGCAAAGGGTGCAGTGAGGATACGATAAACGCCCACGGACCTGGCCAATTGAGATGCCATAGGGGATTTATAAGTTCCCGCTAAAAGAATGACAGGGATATTCTCACATTGTTTGAATGCGTCGGATTTCATTATTTTGCATAACTGTAACCCATCCAATACCGGTAGATTTATATCCAGGATCGCGAAATCAGGGACATGCTCATTAAGACGCCTTAATGCCTCATCCCCTTTGGTTGCGACAAATATGTTTTGGAATCCATTTTTTCTTAAATAACCTGCCATGTCCCCGTATTTTTCCAAAGAATCAGTTGCCAATAATATGCTGGTGTCCATAGTGTTTAATACTTTCTTTCCTTCGGCTCAAAGGGTCCGATATTTACAGGTTTATAGTCTAATCTTGCACCCTCAGCGGTAAAAAAAGCCAATGTGTGTTTTAGCCACACAGCGTCATCTCTTTTCGGAAAATCGGTCCTGAAATGGGAGCCGCGGCTCTCTTCCCGGTCCAATGCGCCTGCTACGACAGCTTCGGCCACGTCCAGGCTGCCTTTGAGCTCCAATGCCCAAATAAGGCTGAGATTCACTCGTTTACCGGTATAATTTAATTTGATTTTTTTATATCTCTCTTGTAAGGTCTTGATCTCGTCGAGGGCTTCTTTTAGCCTGGAGGCTTCACGGAAGATACCTACCTTATTGTCCATAACCTTGTTGAGAGTCACTTTGATATCGACAGGGACCTCATCTCCCTCAGATTTACATAACGCACCGATCCTCTGTTCCGTGAGTTTTAAGGTATTCTTGAGAATGGTCTCACACTTCCGGCCTTTCAAGTCCCGTATATACCCGGCAGCGTTGCTCCCAGCAATGGCGCCAAAGACGATCGTATCCAGCAATGAATTTCCACCCAAACGATTGGCGCCGTGCACGCTCACACAGGCTGCCTCGCCTGCCGCATAAAATCCTTCTATAACAGTTTCACATTCTGTATTACAATCTATCCCACCCATGGCATAGTGCTGACCTGGCTGGATGGGAATAGGCGCTCTAACAGGGTCTATGCCGGCAAATTCCATACAAATCTCCCTTATACCCGGCAGCCTTTGCAAGATCTTTTCTTCACCCAGATGCCTTAAATCCAAATGCACATAGTTATTATCAAACCCATTCCCTGCCGTGATCTCCCGGATAATATTCCTTGAAATAATGTCCCTGGGGGCTATTTCCATAGCCTTTATCGAATCACTGTATTTTGCCAAAAAGCGTTCACCTTTGTTATTTAACAAAAAACCGCCTTCGCCACGGCACCCTTCTGTAATCAAAATGTTCTTACCGAGAAGAGTCGTAGGATGAAACTGAATGAATTCCATATCCTTGAGTGGCACGCCCGCCCAATAAGGCACGGCCATGCCCATACCCGTATTGATCAGCGCATTCGTGCTATTTCCGTAAATGCGACCGGCGCCTCCCGTAGCAAATACGACAGCGCCAGCTTCGAAAGCTTCTAACTTTCCACTGGCAATATCTAACGCTATCACACCGGCACAGACTCCATCTTCCACCACAAGGTCTGTCACCAGCCATTCCGTATAGAGTGCCATCTCATTTCTCTCAGAGGCTTGTTTAAATTTGACGGTTTGTTGGTACAGGGTGTGCAAAAGGGCATGGCCCGTCTTGTCCGCAGCATAGCAGGCGCGGGGAAAGCCTGCGCCTCCAAAAGGCCTTTGGGCAATCTTTCCTTCGGCAGTGCGACTGAATGGACAACCCCAGTGTTCCATCTCGACGATCCGCTCTGCGGCCTCTTTCGTCATACGGATAACGGCATCCTGATCTGCAAGGTAATCGCTCCCCTTTACGGTATCAAAGGCGTGTTTTTCCCACGTATCATAAACACCGCGGGGATGATTTCCCAGCGGTGCGTTAATCCCTCCCTGTGCGGCAACAGAATGCGACCGGATGGGGTGTACCTTTGAGATAACAGCAACCCTGACATTCTGACGATTCAGCTCAATGGCAGCCCTGAGACCTGCCAGACCCCCTCCCACCACAATAGCCTCATGGTAAATCATAAAATTTCCTTAATGATGAACAATTACAAAAGCACGGTAGCAACCCCGACTGCTGCAATTAAAACAAAGACGAAAAATGATATCCACAACAACTTCTTTTGACTGCGGGTAAGACCACAGAAATCAGCGACCGTAATTCGTATTCCGTTCACCATGTGTAAGGCTACTGCAAGAAGCAATACGTATTGAAAGACATAGCCGGCCTGTGTATCCAGCTTGCTAATGGCATAATCATAGGCTTCTTTCCCACGAAAAACCGTGCTCAGCGTCCAGATATGCATAAACAAAAAAATTGTGACCGCTACACCGGTAATCCTGTGTACCCAGAAGGCAATCATGCCAGGGTTTCTGTTTTTTACCAGGTCTTTAAATCCTTCCTTTAAACTTTGTATGTCCATGGCTTGAAGCACAAAATTTGTAAGTCAATCCTGTCAGGGTTTTAAACCCTGACAGGGTTAGTTTTATTCATATATTTTGCAAAAATGTCAAAATTATTTTTGGAAGATACTAAAACCCGCCAGGAGATGTTGCAAACCGGATAAGAATATAAATCCCGACACCAAAGAGAATAATCCCTGTAATCCAGAGGGTTTGTTGAAGAAGGTACTTTGTTGTTTTGCTCAAATTAAAATCCACAAATATGCCCCAGAACCCATTCAGACCATGAAAAACAACCAGGGCAAGGAGGCATATATGAAAGGTAATCCATCCGGGTGAGCAGAACCGGTTGACAATTTCGTCGTAATAGCGGGAGGCATACCGGCTGGGACTAAAGTGGAAGGTAAAGAAATGGACAGACATGCCCATGACCAGTAAAAGGGCGGTAATCCTTTGCAGGAACCACGACCAAAAACCACGTTTTTCCATGTTCATTATTTTTTCACCGCAAACGCTAATGTTGCATAACAACCCCCTAAATTCCCCTTTGTTAAGGGGACTAAGGGGGTTGTAACTCTATCCCTTTGCAGTAATTATTATCCCTTTCTATAAAGGTTCATTAAATCGTCCCTGGTAAAGATAGACTCGAAGAGAATACCTTCTCTCTCAATATTCTCGCGCCCACCCTCCTGGCGATCCACGAGGGCTATGGCCCTGATGGTGTTCAGATGGGACTCTCTGGCACGATTTATGGCTTCTATCGTGGATTGACCAGTTGTTATGACATCGTCTACAATGACAACCTTGTCTCCTTCCTGCACGTTGCCTTCAATCCACTTCATCAATCCATGCTCTTTTGCCTTTTTTCGCACCACAAAGGCATTGATGGCATCGTCCTGCATGCCACTGACCATGGCCGTGGCAAGGGCAATGGGGTCGGCGCCAAGGGTCAGACCACCAATGGCATTGATATGGAGCGATTTGACCTTGTGATAAAAAAGATGTCCAATCAACAGCATGGCCTCAGGGTCTAACGTTGTCGTCTTACAGTTTACATAATAGTTACTCATCCTTCCCGATACCAATTTAAAGATGGGATCTTCGCTGTATTTGAATGATTTTTGCAAAAGAATTTCGAGCAGTCGTTTTTGTGCCTTAATCAGATTCATAAAGTGGTAGGGGCAAGGCAACCTCGCCCTTACAATCTCCTATAATAATTTATCCACCTGTTCACACAGGGTTTTTACAGCCTCTGCAGAGCGTTTTAATGCAGCCGATTCTTCTGCGTTCAGCTTGATTTCAAAGATCTGTTCGATACCCTTTTCACCAAGCTTCACCGGAACACCCACAAAGAGGCCACCAATGCCGTATTCCCCTTCGCACAAAGCTGCGCAGGGCAGTATCTTCTTTTTGTCCTTTAAGATAGCCCCAACCATCTCAACCACAGCCGCTGATGGGGCATAAAAGGCGCTACCCGTCTTGAGCAGGTTGACAATCTCAGCACCGCCATCTCTCGTGCGTTTTACCATGGCTTCAAGTCTCGCCTTGGGAATTAATTCCTCTACGGAAACACCCGCAACGGTCGTATATCGTGTGGAAGGAACCATCGTGTCACCGTGTCCGCCCAAAACAAAGGCATGGATGTTTTCCACAGACACGTTAAGTTCCGTCGCAATAAAGGCGCTAAAACGGGCGGCATCCAATACGCCTGCCATACCCATAATACGTTGCTTAGGAAACCGGCTTACTTTATGAGCTATGTACGTCATGGCATCCAGCGGATTGGATACAATAATCAGGATGGCATGAGGAGAGGTTTTAACAACATTTTCTACTACCCCTTTTACAATCCCGGCATTGATCTTAAGCAGGTCATCCCGGCTCATACCGGGCTTTCTTGCCACACCAGAGGTAATAACTACAACATCAGAATTCTTTGTATCTTCATATCCGTTAGTACCGGTGATTTTTGAATCATTGCCACAGACAGGTCCGGACTCTAAGATATCCAATGACTTCCCCTGTGGCATGTCCTGGATAATATCCATTAACACCACATCACCTATTTCTTTTTCAACCAAACGTTGCGCCGTAGTGGCCCCCACATTTCCCGCGCCGATAACCGTTATCTTTTTTCTAGCCATGTTGAATCCATCCTTTAAATTATTCTTTTATTTTTAAATAGGCTGGTTTACCTTTGTCAGCAATTATGGGTATTATTGCCGAAACTAAGGTTATACACCATGTTTTACAGCCTGAACTATTTGCAGCCATGCGACTAATAATGGATTGCAAGATATTTAAGTAACTCTGAACCGATGGTGATTCATAGGTAATATTGGTCATATAACACCTCAAACAATGGGTAATTCGAACTACTTTGTCAATGGCCATTTTTAACATAATTTCAAAGCGGTATTTCATCATTATTTTATCCGAACACTAGTACCTTGCTCAGGCGTAATTTGTTGCTTTGATACGCCGATCTTTTCAAGGTTAGATATTATATTGATCGTGGAGTTCCAATCGGTTCTTCATGGTCATGCCATCAATAAAGTTGTCAGCCATAAGACTCGCAAGCGTTGCTCTTGCCGATGTCGTGGCAACGTTTCTTAACTGTTCAATAGTAGCATTCGCTTCGTGGACAACCTTTTTCATTTCTGCTTCAATTCCAGCTATCTTGAATCGTTGAATTTTGTCAATATTCGCAAAAATTAAGACCAAGATACCCGCTGCAACTAACGGTCACATTCCAGTTTTTTTACCCCAGAAGCCAAGTAATGTAATGGAAACTGTTATTATAAAAAATCCTACAATTAAATTCCAATACGGTTCCTTTTTGTTCCTTTACGTCTCTAACAACCATAAAAATATGGTTTCAAGTACTCTTCGGGAACATAACGACAGGCTTGTCTTATTATCGCACGTAATGTTCCTGCATCAAGCTCATCATGAGAAGGAACTGTTAGTGTCTGCTTATCTCCGGCGGAACCAATGCGCCTGAGTTTTATATGGCTGCCCCTCTGAGTAAGAAAGGCAAACCCAAATTTGTTTAGAATTGAAACAACTTCTTTTCCGGAAAGCCTTTTTAATTTAGACGACATGAGCTATAGTTTCCAGCTCCATTGTTACTAATAAAGTTGGATTAGGTGCTAAACCTAACTCTGATAAATCCTCATTCTCCAGATGCAACGCAACTGCCTCCCTAAGATTATCAATTGTTTCATCCAGGGTTTTCCCTTGGGTTACAACCGCAATCTCAAGGCACTCTGCTACGTAATATTCTTCGCCTTTCCTGATAAATGCCTTAATTGTATGCTGAAGATTTTCTTGCCTTTCGTTAACCATTTTTTAATCCCCTTAAATATAAATCAATTACACTCTCTTTTTCCTGTTTCAATATCCATTCTTGACCAAATAATTACCCTCACATATTCCTGATGATCTCATCGGCAAACTCAGAGCATTTGACCAACTTGGCGCCTTTCATCTGACGTTCCAAGTCATACGTCACGGTCTTTTGCCGAATGGTCTTTTCCAATGCCTTTACAATCATATCTGCTGCCTTGTCCCATCCTAAATGCTCAAACATCATGACACCGGATAAAATGACAGAGCCCGGATTAACTTTGTCCAGTCCTGCATACTTGGGGGCAGTACCGTGGGTGGCTTCAAAGATTGCAGCCTTATCGCCGATATTGGCTCCGGGGGCCATGCCAAGACCACCCACCTGGGCGGCACAGGCGTCGGATATATAATCGCCATTGAGATTCGGAGTCGCAATCACATCGTACTCTTCCGGTCTCAGAAGCACCTGCTGGAACATGGCATCGGCAATCCTGTCTTTTATAACAACCTTGCCCTTTGGAACAACACCATGATACTTTTTCTGGACATCGTCTTCCGTTACGGTGAACTTTGAGAACTCGTCCCTCGCCACCTCGTAACCCCACTCACGGAAGGCGCCCTCGGTAAATTTCATGATGTTACCTTTATGCATGAGAGTCACACTTTTAAGTCCCTTATCAATTGCATATTGTATGGCGCGCCTCACCAGCCTTTTTGAGCCCGTTGCACTCATGGGTTTAATGCCAATTCCTGAATCCTTCCGGACTTTTTTCCCGAGTTCACTCTCCATGAATGCGATAAGTTTCTTTGCCTCGGGAGAACCCTTTTTGTATTCAATTCCTGCATATACGTCCTCGGTATTTTCGCGAAAAATAACCACATTCAACTTTTCGGGCGATTTTACCGGACAGGGTACGCCTTCAAAATAACGCACCGGGCGTACGCAGGCATACAAATCAAGCACCTGTCTTAGCGTTACATTAAGGCTTCTGATGCCTCCACCAACAGGCGTTGTAAGCGGTCCCTTGATAGCCACTTTATATTTCCTGATGACATCAAGGGTTTCTTTGGGAAGCCACTCTCCGAACTCTTTAAAGGCATGTTCACCCGCAAATATTTCCTGCCAATAAATGCGCTTTTTATCCTTGTAAGCCTTACTAACAGCCGCATCAAGGACACGAACCGATGCATTCCAGATATCTGCGCCCGTGCCATCGCCCCTTATAAATGGGATAATAGGATTATTGGGCACTATCAACCGATTTTTTTCTATTTTTATTCCTGTTCCGATATTTAAATTGTTCTTCTTTTTGGACAAGGTGTTACCTCCTTATTTTTTTGATATCTTTGCAAGTAAGTCTTGTGCCTCCTGGTCATCGGGATTTAGCGCAAGGGTCTTCATTGCTATTTTTTCTGCAAGTTCATATTGATGCATATTGTAATAGGCAATACCAAGCATCTTGTATACAGCGACTGATTTTTCATCTACCCTCGCGGCCTGTTCACACTCGGATGCAACCTTTTCCCATTCAGCATCTCTTGCATATAGGTTGGCCAGAAGCAAATAAATGCTTGTATTGTTGTGATTGGGATATGCCTTGTTGAATGTTTGAAGGATTTGTTTGGCCTCAGCATGCCGGCCTTTATCGATGCAGGTATCGGCTAAATTATGCGTATAAATGGGATTGTCAGGTTTTAAAGCCACTGCCTTCTGAAATGATTGAATAGCGTTATCGGGTTGTTTTGCTTTTTTATATATCACCCCAAGATTGTTGTGGTAATCTGCCACTGAAGGATTACGGTCGATGAATTTTACATAGTAGGGTATCAATTCATCATATTTCCCCAACGACAGATATAATTTCGTTAAATTATCCAGATAAATTGCATTTTTCGGGTTTATTTCTATTGCTTTTTTGAATGCACCAATCGCTTCTTCATACTTTCCCATTCTGCTGAGAATAGCCCCCAGATTATTGTAATAACCTGGTTCAGAAGGATTGAGGACAACAGTCTTTCTTGAAAAATACAAAGCCTTTTCCATATCGCCCTTTTGTAAATAGGCATTCGCTAAACGATCTACCGTATTCAAGTCTTCCTGTCTAATAAGATATGCGCGATAGAGTTCTTCAATCTCTTGATCCAGATTCCCTTTTCGTTTATATAGAGAAGCAAGGTTACTATGGAAAATTCCCTGAAAGGGATCCGACTCAATTGCCCTTTTGTAAAAGGCAATAGCGGTATCTGTCGTGTTCCTGTTAAAGTATTCTGCTATAAATTGATGAATCATACCAAGGTGGAATAAGCCCATGTAGTGATCGGGAATCAGCCTTAAAGTGTTATTGGCCTCCACGTATGCCTTTTGTATCCACGATTCCTCTTTTGTCTGAAATGCCATTTGTATATACGTCCTGCAAAGTTCGTCACGATAGAAGGTCTCGTATGGATTTAAGAGCACGGCATGTTTTATGAAATATATGCCTTTATCCGTCATCGTTTGCAAATTACCTCTTTCGTACTCCAGGATTCTCCGCCCGTATTCAAAGTAGGCATCCGCCCGGTAGATACGAAGGATTCCAAGGGAAACAAAGCCTATTACCGCCAGGGTAATTCCACAACACAACCATCTATAAAAAAAATGAAGCGGAGAAGCGCGTCCAGGTTTTCTACCTTCCTGTATTCCTGACTTTTCAACTTCCCAACCTCCTTCTTCAGCCCCCAGGTCATTCTCATAGGTTCCCAATCCTTCCCCTGTTTCGCTTATTTTTATGATCGAGATACAAAGCCCCATCATCACCCAGAAGAGCATTACAATAGGCGTATTTCCAAAACTGAATTCGTTCTGGATGAGGTAGCATATGATTCCAGACAAAAGCCCTAATATGAGCATTTTATTTTGATTGCTTAATTGTTTGTAATTTCTGCCAACGAATATACCAAAGGTACTCAATAGCCAGATATAGATTCCTAAACCAAAAATACCACGAGTAACTGCAGTATCGAGGATATCGTTATGAATCCTGTCTTGCCGGGGGAATCTGAAACCTCCATCATTCTCTTGAATAGAAAATACCTTTGCCAGATTTTTCTGATAAACAGTGCCAATGGTATCAGGACCTATGCCTAACGCTGGGTAATCTTTAATAATCATTGTTGCCGTCAAATACTGAAATATGCGGGAAAAAGAGGAGCCGGTAACAGAAAATTTGTTGGCAATCCACGGCCTTTTGTGAGTTTGGTTTTTGTCGGAAATTGGTAATTCTTCACCTTTAATAACAGGGGACACATGAGGGCTATCAGACGTCACTACATCGGCGGTGAAGTGTTTGATAACCGATGTCTCGTGTCTTACATTGAAAAATACCCCGATGAGAATAAATGAAATAAGGAGAACTACAAATTTATGTCTCTCCGCAGTTTGTTTTTTGAAAATCAAATAGAGAAGTGGAGTGAGACCTCCAAGGAGCGCCACAAAACATGCGCGGGTATTTGTGAGCCAGAATGCAGTATAAATAATCGTCGATAAGACAAAAAAAATCCACAAGATATATGGATTTTCCGAAATCGACGTTTCTTTTTTACTAAAAAAAAGGACAATGACTAATGGCAGGATCATCACCAGGTAGGCTGAGAAGAACACAGGATTTCCAAAGGTGGAGAATACCCGTCTGGCCTCAAAACTACTCCACTTGAAAAAATCAAATCCAAGATGCTGGGCAATCCCATAACAAGACGAAACTGTAACACCTGCAATGATTGAAATTATCAGTAAATAGAGCCTTTTCTTCGTGTTAACAAAATTGACTATGGCATAAAAAATAAAAATATAACTTAGCGTGGCAGTTAAACCCTCAAACCGTTTATAGGTGCCAAAAAGACTCATAATGGGGTTTATGGATATGGCCGATGAAATTATGAAGACGGATATATAGGCAAGGATTGGTATATCGAATGCCGTATGTCTGAATTTAAAATCGTGTTTAGCTGTTAATAGAATTGTCCATACGATTAAAATTGCAACTGTCAGTAAATATAAAGTGTTTAACTTGCTAAGATCGAAGACGCTGTAAAGCCGTATATCAAAGAAGAGAGGGACGATTACAACCGTGACGATTAATAAAGCTATAATTAATTTATCGCAATAGCTGGTTATATTTTTTAAAATAGTTTTCATTTACTTTACAAAAGTTTATTAATGTCATCATTCACTTCTGTGCACACCGTTCATTGGCAAGTGTTTTGATTATGGCAGATTTTTAGCATTTTTGCAATAATTAACCAGTTGATGACTATGCTGACATGGATGATGACAAACGATTCGAACTTATTGAGGGAGAACTGCATATGGTGTTATAGGAAACGGGGGGGAAGTCGCCGAAGGCCTAATGAAACACTTCCTTCGAAGGTTGTCAATTGTATATTTATTTTGAATAAGAGCGCTATGACTAACCATTTCACATTGAAAATCATTTGATTCTTGGTTCAGGTTTGCTATAATTTCATTTTGAAATGGTGCTGCTATAGGCATAAATACGAAACACGAATCTCTGAATCCGAAATAAACATGGGGAGATTTTAATACATGTCTGAACAACGGAAAAAGGTGGTGCTGGCTTACTCGGGCGGTTTGGATACCTCGGTGGCAATCAAATGGATCCCCGAAAAATATAATATGGATGTTATTACGGTGACTATTGATCTTGGCGCGGTGAAGGATCTGGATGCCATTCGGGAAAAGGCTTTAAAGATTGGCGCTAAGAAGGCAATTGTCATTGATGCGAAGGATACCTTTGTCAAATATTTTATCTTCCCCGCCTTGCAGGCAGGGGCATTATACGAGGGTGTTTACCCGCTGGCAACAGCCTTAGGCAGACCGCTTATTGCAAAATTACTGGCAGATGTTGCGCACGAGGAGAAGGCAGATGCCGTTGCCCACGGCTGCACCGGGAAAGGGAACGATCAGGTACGCCTGGATGTGTCTTTGCAGGTATTGAGCCCTAAGTTGCAGATCATTGCCCCCGTGCGTGAGTGGAAGATGACACGTGATGAAGAGATCAGATATGCCGGGGAACATAATATTCCGGTAGAGGCAAAGATCACGAGTCCTTATAGTACGGATGAAAATCTCTGGGGGAGAAGTATTGAGTGCGGAATACTGGAAGACCCATGGGCTGAGCCGCCGGAGGAAGTTTACAAGTGGACAAAAAATGCACAGGATGCCCCGGACGAGCCTGAATACATGGAGATTTACTTTGAAAAGGGGATTCCTGTGGCTATTAACGAAGAAGAGATGGATGGTGTTGCCCTTATCAATACCCTGAATGCGAGGGGTGGAAAGCATGGTGTTGGCCGTATTGATCACCTGGAGAACCGGCTCGTAGGCATTAAGTCCAGGGAGATTTATGAGTCCCCTGCAGCCATTATATTGCATGCTGCTCACAGGGCGCTGGAAGGTATGATAATGACAAAAGACGCCCTGCGGTTTAAGGATATTGTCTCTTCACACTATGCCGATTTGATTTATAATGGACTCTGGTTTTCTGCCTTTCATCAGGACCTGGTGGCATACGTATTAAGCAGCCAGCGGCTTATGACGGGAACGATCCGCGTAAGATTGTCGAAAGGAACGTGTGCCGTAGTGGGACGCAAATCGCCACTCTCCCTTTACAGCGAGAAATTAGCCACCTATCAAAAAGAAGACACCTTTGATCACAGCGCATCCCTTGGGTTTATTAAGATATACGGTTTACCGGTGAAGATACAAGCCCAGAAGCAAATGGATGTTTTGGCGGGTAAGGAGGCATTGCATCTGGATTCAATCATGCCGCCAAAAGTTAAATCACTTGGAAAGGCAGAGGGGGGGAAAAAAGGGTGAAGTAATGAAAGTATTATTAATATTCCCACCGTCATGGCATCCTTCACAACCTTACCTTAGTCTGCCTTCTTTAACAGCTTTTTTACGACAAAACGGTGTCCGTGAGGTCGTCCAGAGAGACATAAATATTGAGTTGCTGGATGCGCTCCTTACGGAAAAGTACTGCGGTGAATCTTATCAGAGGATTGTTGATAAAATAAGACGCATGGATACTATGAGGGCGGCGACCCACTGGGGTGTCGCTCCTGGCGAACGCGAAAAACGCCAGGCACTGGTTCATGCAGCGGAAACGATTCCTGAAATCATGAAAAAGGTTGAACCCGCAAAAAACACCTTACGGTCGGAAGGTTTTTATGACCTCGAGCGATATATGGACAGCGTCAATACCATAAATGAGGCGCTTGGAGTTCTTTCTGCCCTGTATTATCCTTCGTCAATGACGGCGCTCAATAACGACATGCGGTATTCCGTATATGCTTCCCGGGAAATCTTTAGAGCATTGGATGATGAGGAAGAAAATATCTTTCTCAATCTGTATAAAGATCATATTCTTCCTTCCATCCTGGAGTTTTCTCCCATGGTATTGGGTATCTCCATTACCAGCACCTCTCAGATCCTACCGGGATTAACCCTTGCGAAATTGGTAAAGGACCGAAACAAAGAAATTCACATTACTATCGGGGGAAGTGTCTTTACGAAGCTGATTGAGAATTTGAAAAAAGTGGATGGATTGTTTTCGATCGTGGATAGTTTTATTGTGTTTGAGGGGGAGCATGCCCTGTTAAGGCTGACAGAGCAGCTGAATGGCAAGAGGGATTTTAAACAGGTGCCCAATCTGATTTATCGGCAGAACAATAGTACAAGGATCAATGAGCCATTTTATTCAGAAGACTTAAATGTATTACCCACGCCTGATTTCGATGGCCTTCCTTTAAACCTTTACCTTGCCCCTGAATCAGTTTTGCCCGTGCAAACATCGAGGGGGTGTTATTATCGGAAATGCACCTTTTGTAATCTGCATCTGGACCATAGAAATTTTCGCCTGCGACGGACTGAATTGCTGCTGGGAGATATCCATACACTTTCCCAAAAGTATCATACGCCGCATTTCTTTTTCACAGACGAATCCGTTCCCATTAACAAATTGCGTGAGATATCTGAAGCCTTATTAGAAAAGCAGTGGGGGATAAAATGGATGGGAGGGGTGCGGTTTGAAAAAGCCCTAACCGGAGAGCTGCTTGGAAAGATGTCGAAATCGGGATGCCAAAAAGTGGTTTTTGGTTTGGAATCGTATAATCAACGCGTGTTGGACCTCATGAAAAAGGGGATAAAGACAGACGTTGTAAAAGGAGTGTTGGACGCATGTTTAAAGGCAGGCATATCATTTCACCTCTATATCATTGTTGGATTCCCAACCGAAACCGAAAAGGAAGCACAAGAGACACTGGATTTTGTACTGAACAAGGAATATCTGGATTCACCCGGTTATTCCTGTTTGCCGTCCCTTTTTGGAATGGAGAAAGATTCACCAATTACCCATAACCCTTCAGAATATGGGTTGCAAAGCATAATGTCGCCTAAAGGCGAGGATTTGGGCTTGGGGTATTTTTACGAAGTAGAGCAGGGGATGTCACCGGAAGAAGCAGAGAGGATGTATCATTATGTTATAACCCGATTAAGTGAGAAACTGTGCCCGTTTCCCTACAATTATTCCATGTCCGACGGGCTGTTATATATTGCTCACAGAAAACACGCATTACAGCCGTAAAAGACAAGACAGGAGAGATATTTGAGATACTGATGCATGACTGCAATCTGCATACAATCCTGCGACTGCCGCGCGGGACATTCACGCCATATAGCCCCGGTGTTAAGGCAAATGACGATTGAAGATGCAGACAGCCTGTCTGAGCCGCAGGATTGGCAGGCGAGGCAATTACGGAACTGGAGGTAATGGTGGATAATTTAAAGGGAGTACTTCAATTGATTGAGACGGATGGGAGCGGGACAGATGACTGAAATTATTCCTATGCCGCCAAATTACGCTGAATTCTTAGAGTCTGTAAAAAGAACCATCCAACAGGCAAGGATTCGCACTTACCGGAGCATAAGTCGTGAACTTATAAACCTCTACTGGAGCATAGGCAAAGCAATTGCTGAACGTCAGGAAAGGGATGGATGGGGCAAGTCTGTTGTAGAGAAATTGTCTGGCGACCTGGTAAAAGAGTTTCCGGGAACTTCAGGATTTTCTGCCCCAAATCTCTGGTTTATGCGCCAGATGTATGTTGAATATAAAGAACAGCCAAATCTCTTACAACTTGTTAGAGAAATTCCATGGGGTCATAATATTACGATAATGACAAAAACTAAGTCGCCTGCGGAGCGGGCATACTATCTTCACATGTCTTTGAAATTGGGTTGGAGTCGTAACGTCCTTCTCAATCAGATAAAGGGAAAGGCATATGAGCGGCAGGTGATGAACGGTAAACAGCATAATTTCCCAGAGACGCTGCCGGAGCATATCGCACAGCAAGCAGACGAAGCCCTGAAAGATATTTATATACTGGACTTCCTCGGCATTGGCAAACCTGTAGTGGAACGGGAAATGGAACGGCGCATGGTTAACAAAATCCGGGATGTTATCCTCGAGCTGGGCTATGGTTTCACTTTTATCGGCAACCAATATCGTATAAAGCTTAATGATAAGGAATATTTTATAGATATGCTTTTTTATCACCGCAAGCTCAGAAGCCTTGTGGCTATTGAACTGAAAGCGGGCAGTTTTCAGCCGGAATACGCAGGCAAGATGAATTTTTACCTAAACCTCCTTGACGATTTAGTAAAAGAAGCTGACGAAAACCCCTCTATTGGCATTATTCTCTGTGCTGATCGTGATCGGGTCGAAGTAGAATATGCATTGAGAGGCATAGACAAGCCCGTGGGTGTTGCTGAATATGTGCTGACGAAGAAATTACCCAAAAATCTTATCGGTAAATTACCTGATTCAAAAGTCATGGAAGCAGAGATTTTTAAGGAGTTGGGGGCTGAAGAGGTACTGAAAGATAAATCGAAAATGCGCAAGGCAAAGAGTAAGAGGTATTGACAAATGAGTGATTTGCCGAAGGGGTGGGATTTTGCCAATATGCAGGATATTCTAGAATTTAATTATGGCAAGGGATTACCAGAAAAGCTCCGTAATAAAGCTGGTTCAGTGATTGTGCCTGGTTCAAATGGTGTTGTTGGTAAACATGACAAAGCAATAACGTCTGGTCCAACTATAATTGTGGGAAGAAAAGGGTCTGTTGGGAAAGTAAGTTTTTGTCTGGAAGGATGTTGGCCTGGTGATACAACATATTATATTGATAAGTTTCCTTGTAATGTTCCACCAAAATACTGGATGTATTATCTTAAATTCTTAAGATTGGGTCAACATCATAAATCTTCAGCAATTCCCGGTTTAAATAGAAAAGAAGTTTATAATTTTGAAGTCCCCCTTCCGCCAATCCCCGAACAGCGCCGGATTGTAGCAAAACTGGAAAGGCTATTGCACAAAGTAGACGCCTGCAAAGAACGGCTGGAGAAAATCCCACAAAGAGATTTTTAAAGGTACTGGATACTCGTAATGAAAAGCTGAATCCAGATGAGCTGAAAAAGATTGAAGGGATGGGACAGGCAAAGGCAACCCTGATTGCCGCCGCACTTGAATTTGCCCGCCGACGTATCCGTCCGGAGGGGCTGAAAATCTCTTTTCCCGCCGATGTATTGCCGCTGATTGCTAACTATGCCGACCGCAAACAGGAACACTTTATGAAATATTACCTTCTAAAATTAATAAGAGAAGAAACGGAAAATTAAAATCATGTTTCCTTTCAAGTCGATTAAAAACAGATTAATACTGATCCTCCTGATATGCTCGTTTGCGCCGTTATTGCTATTGCGTTTCATGGCATTTCCCAAGGCACAAAAGGATTTGGAAGAAGCCCTGATACGAAATCTGGAGGGCGTGAAGCAAAAACAAGCAGAAATAGTAAGGATGTGGTTTGACGAAAGGAAGCATGACGCAAAGGTCGTCAGCAGAAACATCTCTGCCATAATGGAGCGGGGTGTGGATGAAAAGATTAAGGGTTTTTCAAAGTTATATCATTATCTTGAGATCGTGAGAACGGAGTATGGATACAAGGCCGTCTACATTACGTTACGGGATGGAACTGTACTTGTAGCTACGGAACGGGAGCGGGTAGGTTCCAATTTTATGAGTTACGATTATTGCAGAGAGGCATTGAATGGAAGTGTTTTTATATCAAAGATTCAGCACCTCGTTCAGCCTGAAGACAGGGACAAAAAAGGTGATATTGATAGTCCGATGCTGTTTCTGTCGGCCCCGCTCATGAGTGCTGACAACCTTATTGCCGGGGCAGTCATTCTAAAAGTAGATACATTGCCCCTCAGTGAAATCATGAAAAGTGCAAAACTGGGAAAGACAGGAGAAACTTTTCTCATCAACCGAGAGGGTTTTATGCTAACGGAGTCACGGTTTGCTGACGAAATAGGAAAAGCGGGTTTAATTCATCAGAGGACGGCATTAGAGTTAAGGGTGGTAAATCCAGATACGCAAAAGCTTACCTACGGGGCTCAAAAATGTCTAAGCGGTATAGACGGGTATGATGCGGAAGGCTATATAAATTACGACGGCAGGAAGGTCCTGGGCGCATGGTGCTGGATTCCGGAGTATGATTGCGGTTTACTTGTGCAAATTAATATCCAGGAAGGGTATGGAGCGGCTTACAGTTTAAAAAAGTTTGTTCTTTCAATGCTATTGGTATTGGCATTTCCGTTAATATTGGCCGCATTTTATCTAGGGAAGCGGATTTCTGCCCCCATTTTAAATATCACAGAGGTAACCAAAAAGATAACGAGTGGCGACTTACGGCAGCGGGTAAAAGACAGTGCTAAAAAAGATGAAATCAGCGAACTGGCACAGGCGTTTAACGTTATGGCGGAATCCCTGGAGGAAAAGACGGTTAAATTAAGAAATTATACGACAGACCTCGAGAATACGGTGAAAGAGCGAACCCTCAAACTGCAGGAAACAACAAATTTTCTTAATAGTATCCTGGCGGGCTCTACGGAATATTCGATTATTGCAGAAGATCTGAACGGAAATATCCTTGCGTTTAATAAAGGGGCGAGTCTGATTTATGGCTATAGACCGGAAGAGGTGGTTGGAATAGCCAATGTAAGAGACCTTCATACCGGCGAAGATGTAAAGATGGGAAAGGTCGATTATATGTTAGATGCGGCGCGCAGAACGGGTCGCTATGAGGGGGAAGTGATAAGAAAAAGAAAGAACGGTGAAATCTTCCCCGTTCGTGTTACTTTTACCCTGCGACGCGATGAGAATGGGCAACCCACCGGTTTTGTGGTGATATCCAAGGATATTTCGAAAGAGAAGTTAGTGGCGCTCGAAAAGGAGATTGTAAACAATGTCAATAAGATTATTGCGTCGGGTTTGGATATTAAAGAGGTTTATAAAAGGATTTATCTCGATTTGAAACGGAGGATTGATTTTACCTGGTTAGCTGTGACGTGTGTTACAGATAGGACAGAAATTACTGAGGACTCTCATATTGTCGATGGGGTATTATTATCCACGGATTGGTTAACTGATTATCGGTCTCTTTTTTCTGCAACGGCACAGGGCGTCTCTATCAGGAAGGGTATGCCTGTTTTTGTTATGGATACCCGTGAAGGGGAGTATCGATTCGACCGGGAATTATCCGAAAAAGGCATATATTCTTACATATGTTTTCCGTTAAGATCAAAGGGAGTTAACATTGGTGTTATTACGTTGGGGAGCGGGAAAAGGGATGCCTTTACGGAGGCACATTTTGGATTATTAAATCAAATCACTCCACAATTGGCCATCGCCATTGAAAATACGAGACTTTTTATCTCGATAAGGGAATCGGAAAAGAAATACCGGGATCTCGTGGAGAATGCACCGGAAATGATTCACGAGATCCGTCTCGAAGGGAATTTTATTAATGTAAACAAGACGGAATTAAATAAATTAGGATATTCAATCGAAGAAATGGGAAAGATGACGTTAGAAGACATTGTCCCTCCTGAGCAGAGAGAGAGAATAAAGAGGCATATCAAGCTGATCAAAGAGACCGGAAGCAGTGAATTGGAGACAGTATTTCTGACAAAATCAGGGAAAGAAATCAACGTCGAAATTAATGGAACAAGCCTCTATAACGCCAAAACGGGGGAATGCGTTTGTGTGAGGGCATTTGTGAGGGATATTACGGAAAGAAAAAAGATGGAGGAGCAGGTACGGCGATCAGAAAAATTGGCATCGATGGGTGAACTTGCCGCAGCGATTGCACATGAGATCAGAAATCCCCTGGGGGCGATATGCAATTCTGTGGGGATTTTGGATGCCCATCTGAAATTGACAGGCCAGGATAAGGATTTATTGGAGATGATTGTAGGACAGTCAGAAAGATTGGATCGGATTATCAGTGATTTTTTAACCTTTGCACATCCACGCGAACCGACCTTTTCTTTACAGGATATCCGGGAAGTGCTGAAAAATACCATTTTCCTGTTAGAGCAGGATAGTCGATTCACCGATCAAATTGAGATAAAGGAGATTTACGAAAGCATATTGCCGAAAGTTTATATTGACACGGATTTAATTCATCAGGTATTGTGGAACTTGCTTATAAATTCCCTGGAGGCTATGCCAAACGGGGGGCACATCAGGATAATGGCAAGAAAAACCACCCTCTTTTTAAGAGACGCTGTGGAGATTGTAATATCAGATACCGGGACAGGCATACCAGATCACGACCTGAACAAGATATTTGAACCTTTTTATACGACGAAATCGGAGGGGACCGGATTGGGTCTTTCGGTGGTCCAGCGAATTATTGATGATCACGGGGGAACTATTGATGCGAAAAGTAAAAAAGACAAGGGGACGACCTTTTATATTAAGTTGCCAGTCGGAAACGAAAAACTGGCGCTCCGGAATGCACTATTATTAGGATAATTGAGAATTATGGAAAACGGTAAAATCCTTGTTGTAGAAGATCAGGACGCTATGAGAGAATCCCTCGTGATTGCTTTTAGAGACGAGGGGTATCATGTTGAAGGCGCTGCAAGTGGAGAAGATGCGATTCAGAAATTGGATAATCATAATATATATGACTTGGTGGTTACGGATTTAAAGATGAAAAAAGTTGACGGCCTGGAGGTGCTTAAGGCAGTAAAAACTGCAAATCCATCAACAGAAGTAGTGCTGATCACTGCTTATGGCACCATAAGCACGGCGGTTCAGGCGATTCGGGATGGAGCCTATGATTATGTGACAAAACCCTTCCGCCACCAGGAAATCCTGAAAGTTGCTAAAAAAGCAATCGAAAAGAAGAGTTTAAAGGACAGGGTCAGGTACCTGGAAGGAGAAGTCAGGGATAAATATAAATTTGAGGGCATCGTGGGTAATTCCAATGCCATGCTGGAGGTGTTAAAAGTAACTTCGCACGTATGTCGCACGGAGAGTACGGTCCTGGTTACGGGGGAGAGTGGGACGGGAAAAGAGTTAATCGCAAGGGCTATTCATTACAATAGTCTTAGAAAAGACGGCCCGTTTGTTGTGATTAATTGTGGTGCATTGCCTGAAAATTTGCAGGAAAGCGAATTGTTCGGGCATGTGAAGGGGGCATTTACCGGGGCGATTAAGGATAAGATGGGATTGTTTCAGCAGGCGCAAAAGGGGACTATTTTATTAGACGAGATTGGCGAGACTTCGCCTTCTACGCAGGTAAAACTCTTGCGATTTTTGCAGGATGGGGAGATCCGCCCGGTCGGCGGCAACAGAGCGGTATACGTAGAGGCAAGGATCGTTGCGGCTACCAATGAAAATCTGGAAAAAGCCGTTGAATCGGGGAAATTCAGAAAAGATCTTTTTTACCGGATTAATGTAATACGTATTCATCTTCCTTCGTTGAGAGAACGGAGAGAAGATATTCCCCTTTTAGTGGAATATTTTTTGGAAAAAATTTTAGAAAAACTGAAAAAAGGGAAAAGGGCATTTTCCAAAGAATCAATTCGGGCGTTGGCGAATTACAGCTGGCCTGGCAATATCAGAGAGCTTCAGAATGTCATAGAGAGGACCGTTACCTTGTCTAAAAACGAAATAATAAATGCAGATGAACTCCCCCTTCCTATAGAAGAGTTTGCGGCGCTTCACAGCGACCCGATGGATAACCAGAAGCGGAAATCGTTTATCGTGACAACCCTCGCGGAACAGGAAAAAAATGCGATTATTGAGGCCCTCAATAAATACGGTGGCAATCAAACAAAGGTTTCTCAGGTGCTTGGGATATCAACAACGACCCTTTGGAGAAAGATTAAAAAATACCGGATTAAACCACAACATGAGATATCAGACAAGATTGACAAATAATTTCATCCTGAAACTACCATTGCACAATGGAATGTTTTTGGTGCAGGATATCCCACCGCCTGGAATACTATAAAGGGATTGTGTGTTTTAATAAAATATTGATTTAATGCCACTTATACAAAATATAAGTGGCATTTTGTTTTTTGTGAGAAGTTGGTATATCTTTCGTTATAAAGAGGAAACAATGCATTTTTACAATTTCTAAAAAACAAGCCTTTACGGTAACTATTTTTCGCACAGTATGCCTGGGCTTCATGGCGCGCGCTATTAGAGTTGTCGGGGGTAAAAGAGTGTTAGCAGATGTTCATGAAGAAAACGACTACGGAAGTCAAGAAGGTTATAGATGTCAAGTTTCAGATAGAAAAGGAGATTAAAGAAAAGAGGGAGAGTTACGTAACGCGCGTAACGGATTTTTTTAGAGAATCTTCAAAGGGGGAGAGAAAAAATATGCCGGTGTTAGATGGAATAAACAGAATAAATGCCTATGTAAAAAAATTACCCAAGGCGCCGCAACCCGCGCTCACTTCAAGAGAGGTGTGGCTTTCTCTTTGGGGGACGCTTTTTGGGATAGGGATAACGGCGTTGCTGGCCTTTACCTGGAAGTGTCCAATGTTGTTAGGGTCTTTCGGTTCTACCGCGCCGTTGCTTTATTGTGCGTATAAATCGCCTCTGGCGCAACCAAGGAATGTCGTGCTGGGACATTTCATCGGCGCAAGTATCGGTGTAATTGTCAATGATTTCTTTGGGGTGACTTGGTGGTCGATTGCACTTGCCGTCGCCCTTGCTGTTGTTCTTATGTTTGTGACGTATTCGATACATCCCCCGGCAGGCGCAACAGCATATGTAGCCATTCAAACGGGGGGATTGGGCGTCGGGTATTTGTTTATCCTGAATCCTACGATGCTGGGAATATTTACCATGGTGACAGTAGCGGTGATCTTTAATAAGTGGGGCAAGAGAGATTATCCATCACATTGGTTGTAAGCGAAGAAATAAATGAGTAGTGCAATTTGTAAAGCTGTGGTAGAGACGCACGGCCGTGCGTCTGTACATTGGAAATAAATGGATTTGAGTAAGCTTGTTAAATTACGGAGAATATTATGTATATCTCGATTAAAAACCGGATTATTTTTTTACTCATTATATTTACGCTGCTCCCGTTTGTTTTATTAAAGATCATTGCATACCCACGGGTTCAGGCGGACCTTCAGGAAGTTCTCATACGAAACTTAGATGGTATCGGGCATAAACAGGCAGAATTGGTAACAACCTGGCTGCATGAGAGGATGAAGAATGCACGCGTTATTGCAAACAATCCGTTGATGGTAAAATGCGCCAAGATCACAAAGGACGATAAAGATTATCCGGATATCGCCCAATATCTGGAGGTAGTAAAGGATGAGTATGGTTATAAGGGCGTTCTTATAAGTAATGATAATGGCTTGGTAACAATTGCTACGGCAGAAGAGGGCGTAGGAATCGACATTTCGCAAATGGAGTACTTCAAACAGGCTGTGCAAGGAAATACCTTTGTGTCGAATGTTTTTCCGTCTGAAATCCCGCTTACCAATGAAATGGGAGAGAAAGAGTTGGGCTTCCCTACGATGTTTGTTTCAACGCCGCTAAAGGATCGTGATGGAGTTGTCGTCGGCGTTGTTGCCATCAGAGTAGACGAAAAGACACTGAATGATCTGATGTTAAGTCTTCATTTGGGGAAGACAGGCGAAACCTATCTCGTAAGCAAAGATGGGTATATGATAACAGAATCGAGGTTTGCCGGGCATCTGAGAGAGATGGGTTTGATAAAAAAAAGATGCGCGCTGGAACTGAAGCTGGTTAATCCGGAAACCGGTGAATTAACCAATGGTATTAAGCAATGCGTTGCGGGCACGAATGGTTTTGATGCGAAAGGTTATAAAGACTACAGCGGTTTAACAGTACTCGGAGTATGGCGCTGGCTGCCGGAGTTTAATTGGGGCGTCATTGCAGAAATCGACAGGGACGAAGGTTATGGCGCTGCCTATAACCTTAATTATATTGTGAGTTCAGTGTTATTAGTGATTGCATTTCCTATCGTAATCGTGGCGTACTTTATTGGCAGAAAGACTTCGGTGCCCATCATTAAACTGACTGAGGTAACGAAAAAAATGGCCTCCGGAGATTTGACCCAAAGGGTGGATATAAAGAGAGAAGACGAGATCGGTGAATTAGCAAATTCCTTTAATGTAATGGTAAAATCTCTGGACGAGAAGACGAAAGAAGTGGTGGAGTCAGAAAAACGATACAGGGACTTATTTAATTCTATAAAGGAAGGTGTATATCAGTCTGAGCCTTGCGCTGAAGGCATGTTTACCTTCATCAATAAGGCCGGCGCTGAGATATTAGGGTACGGCGCCCCGGAAGAAGTAATAGGAACAAAGGTTAAAAACATTTATGTAGACCCTGAAGACAGAAGACGGCTCTGTGAGAAGCTTGATAAAGATGAGGTATGGAAGGAGTTTGTATCCCTTTGCAAGAGGAAAAGCGGTGAGAGTTTTTATGCAGAGCGTACGAGCAATTTGCTGAGGGATGAGAAGGGTAATCCTGTTGCGGTTTATGGGGTATTCAGGGATATTTCAGAGAGGAAAAAGGCGGAGATAGAGGTTGTTGAATCCGAGAAGAGATATCGATTATTGTTCAGCTCACTGAAGGAAGGCGTTTATCAGTGCGAACCGAAGGTGGATGGAGTGTTTACATGGGTCAATCAGGCGGGTGCGGAGATTCTTGGCTATGCGTCCCCGGAAGAAGTGATTGGCACGAAGATAAAGGATATTTATGTGAATCCGGATGACCGGACAAAGGTCGTTGAAAAACTATCCAAAGATGGAGTTTGGAAGGGCTTTGTGTCTTTTTGCAAACGGAAAAATGGTGAGCGTTTTTATATGGAACGGACGTCCAATCTGGTCGCCGATGAAAAGGGTAAACCGATCCGTATCGACGGGATATTTAGGGATATTACCGAGCGGAAGAAGCTGGAGGAAGAATTACAGGAATCTGAAAGGCATCACCGGCAATTACTGAATTCGCTTAAAGAGGGCATTTACCAGTGTGAACCTACCGAAGAGGGGATGTTTACCTGGATCAACCAGTCTGGCGCTGAGATACTGGGTTACAGTTCACCGGAAGAAGTGATCGGCACGCGGGTAAAGGAGGTATATGTGAATCCCGATGATCGGAAAGAATTGGTTGAGAAATTAGAGAAAGAAGGTGTATGGCGGGACTTTACCTCATATTGTAAGAGAAAAAACGGTGAACGATTCATTTCTGAAAGGACATGCAATCTTGTGCGTGATGAAAACGGCAAACCGGTGCGTATTGAGGGTGTATTTAGGGACATAACGGAAAGATAAAGCGATTATTTATTAAAAGATTTAAATACACTACGAGGAGTGGAAAATTATGGCAAATGAAACAGTAAAGGGCTTATCCGTCAACGCGAAGACCCTTATCATTATATTGTTGTTTGTGAATGTTGGATTCGCATCGAAGATGATAAAGAAATATTATGACATGAAGGATGCCGGGTATATCAGGGAAAAGACGTTTCACGATCAACTCGAGCAAAGGGTGATGAAGGCATTCGGCTCTATGGATGTACTGAATAAGATGGTGAATGACATTACGCGACAAAAAGAAGACGCGGAAAAGATCGCTGAATCCTTTAAGGAGCAAGGTGAACAATTAAAACTGGTGAACAAAAAGCTTGAAGACGAAAAGTCAAGGATGGAGGAGGAAAAGGCCCGGTTGCAAAGGGAGATATGGGAAACGGAAGATTCGTTGTCCCTTGCAAAGAAGACCCTCAGCAACAAGGATTTGACAATTAAGGAACTCATGAAGAGTTTAGAAGCGCTTGAAAAGGAAAATGCCACGTTGAAAAAACAGCTTGAAGAGCACTCGAAAACGCCGGGGGCATGGAGTCTTCCTAGACAGTAAAATATAATATTCATGTATTATGAAAAAATTTTATGTCAAGGATTTTAATTATAGAAGAGCAGAAGAAAGCTCGAAAGTCATTAGTAAGCGTCTTTAAACGAGATGGTTTTGAGATATGCGATGGTATTGAATGGGAAAGTGCGGCAGAAATAGTCAGAAAAAATGTCTATGACCTTATCGTCGTTGTCTTAGATGAAAAACCGTCTGTTGGTTACGAGATGCTGAAGACGATTAAAATTTGCAGCGCTGATGCGGAAATTATAGCAATAGTCCCTCCGGACAGATATGGCGCTGACCAAATGGTCAGTTATGGAGTGTATGATTGCATACCGAAGCCGGTCCGGCAGAAAGACATCGTTGCCATGGGAAAGAAGGCGTTAGAGAAAAAACAATTGGCTGATAAAGTGCGCAGCCTGCAACAAATCATGGATATGGACAAATTGACTCTATAAAAAAACTTGGAGTTTTTTCAGAGAAAAGCTGTTCATGTGTTTACAAAAATCAAGGAAAGGAGGTGTGATAAAATACGGATAAAAATGAATTTTTTGATGTTGGAAGCGTGTATTTGTGAGTAGGGATGTAATAAAAATAAAAGGGGCGTTGTTTTGAAAATGATGTTCATGACAACATTTTAGAGGAGAACAATTAATGTTATATACTGGAGCTGTAGACGCAATTGCATCAGTGTCTCTTAAAAAAGCCACTGCAATGAAGCACAGCTTGATAGGCTTCTTGACGCTTTCCGTGGTGGCGGGCTTTTATATTGGATTTGGTGTCCTTCTCATGATTATTGCGGCTGCTCCTGTTGCCGCGATAAATCCCGGAATTGGCAAATTAGTTTGTGGTGCAGTATTTCCTATCGCTTTGATACTTGTAGTTATTGCCGGGGCCGAATTGTTTACCGGATATAACCTGCTGATACTAAAAGGTACCTTTCGGGGTACAGTATCATTTGGCGATTCGATGTTGGGATGGTTCTGGACGTACTTAGGAAACTTGGCTGGATCTCTGATTTTTGCGCTTTTAATTTATATGTCCGGAGTATTCGCTCCTGATCCATGGCATACCTTTTTGAACAAAGTGGCTACCTATAAATGCAACGCGCCATGGTGGGAATTATTTTTCAGGGGCATCTTTTGTAACTGGCTCGTCTGCCTTGGAATATGGTCAGCCGTGGGTAGATGTACCAGCGATTCGGGTAAGATAATGATGTGTTGGTGGGTCTTGTTCTGTTTTGTTACTACAGGGATGGAGCACAGCGTAGCGAACATGACACTTTTGGCGATTGCAAACATATTGCCACATGACCCGGCAGCAATTTCCTGGGGAAAGATGTTTGGATGGAATCTTGTTCCTGTCACCCTTGGCAATATCGTGGGTGGTAGCTTCTTCGTTACCTTCCTCTACTGGTTCTCCACTGCAATGGATGAGAAAGGGGCAAGGAATATGGAGGCATTAAAGGGAGGTTCCGGTAGCACAGGGTTACCGCGAGCTGGCGGATCTCCTGAAGAGATTAAAGATGTTAAGGTAAAAATGAAGTCATAATCCGTGCTGTAACTAGAACTGAACAATAAGTTACAGATAATTATTGATAAAAAATTTTTTAACGAAAGAGGCCAGCGCACCATGCTGGCCTCTTTCGTTTTAGGTATCAGTTCACCCCCCTCCCCTATCCCCTCCCACCAGGGGCGGGGAAAAACACTTCCTCCCCCTCGATGTGGGGGAGGTCAGGTGGGGGTGCTGAACTGTTACGGGCATGGAAGCTAACATTAATCATTGGCTGACCCTTCCCCAATAGCATACAGCTTTCCATCATTGGAACCGATGTAAATAGTGCCATCGGCATCAATAGCCGGTGACGACTCTATGGCATCACCTGTTTCAAAGACCCACTTCAAACTCCCGTCGGTATTAAAGGCATACAGTTTTTTATCCCTGGAACCCACATAAATTGAACCGTCTGCCACAACAGCCGGAGAAGAATGAACAGAGGCCCCTGTTTCAAAACTCCACTTTCGTTTTCCGTCGGATGTAAATGCATAGAGGTTGTTATCTCCCGATCCAAAATACACGGTTCCTTGAGTGTCGATTGCGGCCGATGAATCAATATCGTATTGGGTATTAAACGTCCATTCCAACTGTCCGCCCGGTCGAAAGGCATAGAACCTCGCATCCTCAGAACCGATGTAAATATTCCCGTTGGGCGCAATTAAAGGGGACGGATTTAAAAGGTAACGGGTGCCAAAACTCCATACCGCCTTACCCTCCGGTTTCATGGCAAATAAATAATAGTCCCCTGAACCAAAATAAATCATACTGTCTGACGCTATGGCAGGCGAAGATACTATGTGATCAGCGGTCTTTTGCGTCCACTTTAATTTACCTGCATGTGTAATGGCGTGGAGTTTATTGTCCCATGACCCAACATAAATCGTACCGTCAGGTGCAACGGATGGAGAGGAAATGATGCCGCCATCTGATTTGTATTTCCATTGTATAGTACCATCAGGGGTTAATGCGTAAAGATAACTATCCCATGACCCGAAGAGGATAGCGCCGTCCTTTCTGATGGCCGGTGATGAATCAACTGCGCCTTGTGTTTCGAATGCCCATCTTTGTTTGCCGCCTCTTGTAACAGCGTATAGTTTTTTATCTCCCGAGCCAAAATAAATCGTACCATCTTCACCAATAGCAGGAGACGAAGCGATGGGGCCTTGCGTTTGAAATGCCCATTTAAGAACAGGTTTTTGTATGCTTGCAGAAGGGCTTCTTCCCGTATGCTGTATGTCGTGCCTGAACATGGGCCATGGGGTGTCAGCGAGTTGAGCGTAAAGTGAAGTTGATAGAAAGAGCAGTAAGAAAAAAAAGGCACATATCCTGCAAGTATAAAATTTGATACGTTGTTTTACCATGTTGACTTCCTTTTTTGGAAAATTGATTTGGCTTTTCCGGTGGATATAGTCAGAGCACCCCTTTTGTTGATGGAACGTCTTTTATGCGCTCATCTGTCTGAACAGCATCTCCGAGTGCCCTGGCCAGTCCCTTAAATATCGCCTCTGCCATGTGATGTGCGTTGGCGCCGTACGGGACATTTACATGCAGGTTTATACCGGCATTTGTACTAAAGGCCTTGAGAAATTCTTCAATAAGCTCCACATCAAAATTTCCAATCTTCCCGGTATGGAATGTAACATGAAAGACCAATGCGGGTCTGCCGCTGATGTCGATAGCGACATTGGCGAGGGCTTCCTGCATGGGGATGCTTGAATTTGAAAAGCGCCGGATACCCTTTTTATCGCCCAATGCCTCTTTTATTCCCTGCCCAAAGCATATACCCACGTCTTCTACCGTATGATGATCATCCACCATACGGTCTCCGCTTGCCGCAATATTCAGGTCAAGAAGAGCATGCTTGGCAAGTATATCAAGCATGTGATCTAAGAAACCGACACCAGTGCTAACATGGCTATTTCCACCCCCATCGATATTGATGGTCAATTCGACTTGCGTTTCATTGGTTTTTCTCTGAATTGTAGCGATTCTTTTTGTCATTTGAATTGCACGGCGATGAGCGCCGTGCCCTATTATTCAAGGAATTTCAAACACCCCCCATAATCCCCCCGTTTACGGGGGGAAACAGGGGGGTAAGTCGCCGAAGGCCTAATTTAATGATGACAGGTATGCATTATCTTTGGATGTCTGTCACCCACAAGCTCTTCAAGCTGCTTCAGTAAAATATCAATTTCTTCCCGTGTTCCAATAGTAATGCGGAGGCAGTCATCCAGTCGCCTCAGATTAAAATATCGTACCAGTATCTTCCGTGATTTGAGCGTTTGATAGAGCGTGTGGGCGGAAACTCCTTTCATGCACCGCGCCAATACAAAGTTGGTTTGGGAAGGATATACAAAAAATCCCATTTCCTGCAGCGATCTCGTAAGGTGCAGTCTCGTTTCCTTTATCTTTTCAACGTGCGCCTTCATGTTTTTTTGATCATCCAGCGCTGCCACTACGGCTGCGATGCTGAGACGGTCAACATTATACGAATCCTTTACCTTCATCATCCCCTGAATGAGGTGCTCCTGGGCAATACAAAAACCCAGTCTGATGCCAGCCAGTGAATAGGATTTTGACAGGGTTCTCAGGATAAGGATATTAGGGTGTTGCTTAACGAGGGAAAGACAATTATCGTCTGCAAAATCGGCATATGCCTCGTCAATGACCAGTACACCATCAAGCTGAGAGGCGATCTTTGCTATATCCTGATGCGGTATCAACGTTCCTGAAGGAGAGTTTGGATTTGCAAGGAAAGTGACTTTTGCCCCCTTTACAATAAAATCTTTGGGGAGAAAATAATCTTCTGTAAAATCTACGTCACACGCAATTCCGTCCTGAAGTTCCGCGAGTGTTTTATAAAGCATATACGAGGGGTAAGGGAAAACGACCTTATCGCCTTGCGCTGCAAAACTCCGTATAATGATGGATAACAGGTCATCTGAACCGTTTCCTGCCATGACGTATTCCGGTTTTGTGCCCAGGATTTCAGCAATTTTTACCCTGGCTGCTGTTGCAACGGGATCGGGGTAAAGACGAAGATTCCCGTTTACCGCCTCTTTGATGGCATCCAATACCTTTGGGGAAGGTGGATAGGGGTTTTCGTTGGTATTAAGCTTTATATAGATACCGTCTTTCGGTTGTTCGCCTGGCGTATATCCCGACATTCTCTCAATATTGTTTCTAAAATAGCTCAACGACGTGCTCCTTGTAATCTTATTTGAACTGACCGTGTATGTGCATCCAAACCCTCGGTCTGCGAAATTTCTGCAATATCATGATAAGCGTTTTTGAGCGCCGACCTGGAATACGTTATCACGCTTGACCGTTTTAGGAAATCATTTACGGATAATCCCGATGAAAAACGGGCAGTCCCGCTTGTTGGAAGCACGTGGGAGGGGCCTGCAATATAATCTCCCAGTGCGACTGGGGTATACGAACCCAAAAAAATTGCCCCGGCATGCCTGATTCTTGGCAGCAGGGTCCTGGGATTTTGCGTCATAATCTGCAGGTGCTCCGGGGCTAATGTATTGGCTATTTCTACGCATTCATCGATATTTTTTGTCAATAGTATAACGCCAAATTTGTCAAGGCATTTCTTTGTATCTGCACGCCGTTTGAGTTCGGCTATTTGCCGGTGTAATTCTGTTGTCACTTGTTCCACCAATAATTCTGAGAAAGTAACCAATAGTGAGATGCCTGGGGCGTGTTCTGCCTGAGATAACAGGTCAGATGCAACAAAGGATGGATTTGCCCGGTCATCGGCTATGATCAGTACCTCGCTGGGTCCCGCCAGCATATCAATACCGGCATATCCAAAAATCTCTTTTTTGGCAAGTGCCACAAAGATGTTTCCAGGCCCTATGATCTTGTCCACTTTCGGAACGGTCTCTGTGCCAAACGCAAGGGCAGCAATAGCCTGGGCCCCACCTATCCGGTATATCTCGCTGATACCTGCTTCCTTTGCGGCAACCAGTCTTTCGGGTGGAATAATTCCGTCCTTAGATGGTGGTGTGGTCATAACTATTCTATCGACACCTGCTACTCGCGCCGGTATGGCATTCATCAATACCGTGGAGGGATACGATGCAGCGCCACCCGGGACGTACACCCCTACACTTTCCAGGGGAGTGTACAGGGTATCAAGTACAATGCCATTTGCTTTTAACGGACTTACGTTACGGATCCGTATGTGTTCCTGATACGTCCATATATTTGTGATAGCCCGTTGAATGGACTTTACGAAGGGAAGCGATATTTTCCTATAGGCTTCCTCAACTTCTTTGTCTTTTACTCGAAAATCTTTCGGTGAAAGAAAAACCTTATCAAAGAGTTTGCTGTATTTTATAAGGGCCTTATCCCTTTGTCTTCTCACATCGTGGATAATTTTAAGAACCGTGGTTCTATGAGCGGATAAACCCTCTAAGATGTTTAATTGTCGTTTGAGTTTTTCAATTTCCCTGTCAATTTTACATTCCCATGTCCTGAGTATCCGCATCATCACATTTCCAAAAATTAACGAGGCCCAGGCCTCGTCATAATCAAACTATCTATCCCTAGCGCGGCTACCGCCGCAGCCAATTCCTCCCTATCAAGGGGGGCGAAGGGGGGGGCAAAAAAACTTGCAAAAAAGAAAGGTTTTGCATGGTAATACTATAACCCTGCACGTCGAAGAAAATTATATTTTTTCCTGAAAGTATTGTCAAGGAAAATGAAACAATTGCTACCGCCATTGCAGGACGATAACGTTACGAGGTAGTTTCGTTTGACTTTTGCTTATAAAGCAATATAATTGTATCTTTTAAGACAATGTATTATGGCAATAATAGCTGGTATAGACGAGGCTGGTTACGGCCCTGTGCTTGGTCCGATGGTGGTTACCATTGTTGCCTTTGATGTGCCGGATGAAAAGGCGCACCATTCCTTATGGGAGCTATTGAAGGATGCCATTTCCCTTGAGTTTAAAACCAGGAAACAGCGACTCGTCGTTCGTGATAGTAAAAAATTATACAACGCACACACCGGCTTAAAACCGTTGGAAGACGGTGTCCTTTCATTATTACGGTCAAAGGGTTTAAACATCTTATCCTTTTGTCAACTCCTGGACAGCTTGTCGTGCTATGACAGAGAGACCCTTGCAGGGTATCCGTGGTATGCCGGGAAGGATTATCCATTGCCCTTGGCCACGAACGTTGCCGCTATCTTGAATTACACAGATTTATTACAATATACCCTGAATAAGCAAGGTGTGCGGTTTTCTTATTCAAGCAGTTGTGTTGTGCATGTTCGGGAATTTAATGAACAGGTAAGATTTTCAGGGAATAAATCGGTCGTCTTATTTAACAATTGCGCAGCGCTTATCTCCAGGTTGTGGAATTTATATAACGGTCATGTACGTTTGATCGTTGACAAGCAGGGCGGGAGAAACACTTACGCCGGTCTGTTGAAGAATCAATTGTCTTTTGTGGAGATAAGGGTTTTGGAGGAATCTGCCAGGATTTCAACGTATGAAGTGAAAGCGGCAAATAAGCAGATGGAGATATCCTTTGTTGAAAAAGGTGAAGAGATGTGCATGGCGGTGGCCCTTGCATCGATGTTTAGTAAGTATCTTCGCGAGTTGTTCATGCGGTTGGAAAATCAATATTGGCTTCAATCTATACCTGGTTTAAAACCGACGGCAGGTTATTATAGTGACGCACAGCGCTTTTTAGCCCAGATAGCCCTGGTTAAAAAAGAAAAGACAATTCAGGATGATGTTTTAATACGTATAAAATAAATATGAGAAACCAAGGAGTAACGAAAGGAGTTTTTTAGAGAGATGGCGGTAAATGTGGCGGTGGTGGGTGCAACGGGCGCAGTAGGTGAGGAATTTCTGAAAATACTGGAAAGCAGAAAGTTTCCTTTAAAGGAATTGAGATTATTGGCTTCCAAACGTTCTGCCGGGAAAAAGATACGGTTTTGTGGAGTTGATTATACCGTGCAGGAATTAACGAAGCATTCGTTTCAAGGGATAAAGATCGCCCTTTTTAGTGCGGGAGCAAGCATCAGCAGGGAGTATGTGCCTTATGCCCTTGAGAGTGGGGCTATTTGTGTGGATAATTCCAGCGCCTTTCGGATGGATGACGACGTGCCCCTTGTTGTGCCGGAGGTAAATCCACACGACATTGTTAAGCATCATGGTGTAATAGCCAATCCCAATTGTTCCACGATCCAGATGGTGGTTGCCTTAAAACCGATTCATGATGTTGCCAGGATAAAAAGAATTGTTGTGTCAACATACCAGGCAGTGTCCGGTGCAGGGCTTAAGGCTGTTGACGAGCTTCAAAGGGAGACTGCAAGTATTCTTGGTGGCAAGGGAGATTTCAAAAGAAATTTGTTTCCCCATCAGATTGCGTTTAATGTATTGCCTCAGATCCCTCAAAACGATGCATTTCTCCCTAATGGATACACATCCGAAGAGGTGAAGATGGTGAACGAAACCAGGAAAATCATGGGTGATCATAACATCAGGGTGACAGCAACTACCGTCCGGGTACCCGTTATTCGCGGCCATAGTGAGTCGGTAAACGTAGAAACAGAGAAAAAGATTACCGCTGCAGAGGTAAAAAAGCTCCTTTCAGCGGCGCCGGGCGTTAAATTGGTGGATGACCCTGCCAATCAATTGTATCCGCTAGCCACCGCGGCAGCGGGGAGAGATGAAGTGTTTGTCGGACGTATCCGCGAAGACGAATCTATCGATAATGGCATCAATATGTGGATCGTGAGCGATAATGTGAGAAAGGGCGCCGCCCTGAATGCCATTCAGATTGCGGAGAAGCTGTTGTAATTGCAATAGTCCGGCGCACATCACAGAAACGTCGGGTACGCAAGCATTACCACAAACACATGCCTTTGTGTGCCCTCCTGCCTTCTGGCGTATACGGGACGAATCTGTCCCCATAAACTACAGAAATCAAAATGCAGCACAACCGCAACCAAATCCCCCTTAGACTTCGTCGTGAGCTTAGTCGAACGAAAAAGGGGTGAAGTGGGTTGTAAAAAATCTGCAAAAAAAGAAAGATCTTATGCGGTAAGACTATAATGGAGACGTTAACATACATTTGCTGTATTACCTTACAAAATCTTCAAACAGTTCTTGCCCAACCGTTTGTCACCAGCCAATAAATCGCTTGACACTTTTATTCCGGATTCGTTATCATATTGTTTTATAAATTTTATTGAATTTTATCATTAAGGAAGAAGGTGTGAGCTCTCACGTTAAGGTTCGTTTTGCGCCCAGTCCTACGGGTTATCTCCATATCGGAGGGGCACGGACGGCGCTTTTTAACTGGCTTTTTGCACGGCATAATAAGGGTGTTTTTCTCTTACGCATAGAAGATACCGATCAGCAGCGTTCCACCAAAGAGGCCACACAGGCCATCCTCGACAGCATGAAGTGGCTGGGGTTAGACTGGGATGAAGGTCCATATTTCCAAAGCCAGCGTTTGCCCGTTTATAAGCAGTATGCAGAGAAATTGGTGGAGCAGGGGAAGGCATTTTATGATACCGATGCAGAAGGACGTAAGGCAATCCGCTTTAAGATGCAGGATGGGGTGACGGAGATCAACGACCTCATTCACGGCGCCATTACCTTTGATACATCCCTCATCGAAGATTTTGTCTTACTGAAGGCAGACGGCTTTCCAACCTATAATTTTGCCTGTGTCGTGGATGATGCCGGGATGGGGATTACCCATATTGTCCGGGGAGACGACCACATATCGAATACCCCCAAACAGATCGCCCTTTACAAGGCATTCGGATTTAAAGCGCCGGAATTTGCCCACATCCCCATGATCCTTGGGGAAGACGGGTCGAGGTTAAGCAAACGTCATGGGGCAACTTCTGTTACTGAATATCGGGATAAGGGCTATTTGCCGCATGCCCTGGTAAATTTCCTTGCACTGCTGGGGTGGTCACCCGGAAACGACCAGGAGATCATATCGATTCCGGAGATGATTGAGAAGTTTACCTTAAAACGCGCAAATAAGACGAGCGCGCAATTCAACAATATAAAACTGGACTGGATGAACGGCCAATATATCAAAAATACCCCCGTAGAACAATTAACACCAGAAGTTAAGGGTTTTTTTGAAAAATCGGGTATTGATATGACAGGAATCACTCCACAGTGGTTGTTCGATTTCGTGAAACTGTATCATGAACGGTTCAAGACCTTTCAGGATTTGCTTAACCAGACAAGATTTTTCTTTGTTGATGTGATTGAATACGATCAGGCTGCTATAAATAAATTCCTCAAAAAGGAAGGGGTCTGTGAATTATTAAAAGAGGTGAATTCTGCTATTTCCCAGGCAGACACTTTTGATAAAAAAACGTTAGAAGACTCCCTGCGGACTTTGACTGAAAGGCTTGGCGTTGGATTTTCCAAACTTGCACAGCCCATGAGGGTAGCTATTACGGGAAAGAGTGTGAGCGCCGGTATTTTTGAAACTATGGAGCTTTTGGGAAAAGAAAAGACTCTAAAAAGGCTCGACTACACCATAAAAAATCTGTGTGAAACGTCAGCGGCAGTTAGGTTTTGATTTCAAAAGAACCATAGATTCTGCAGGTTTCTCAGGTTTTTATCCTATTATCTGTATCATCGGTGTAGTCTGCGGTTTCGTGCTTTTTGATCTGCCAGGATTACTTATATCATGAACGTAAGGATCTTTGTTGCTGTCGAAATTACCGGGGAAATTCGAAAAAAATTAGCAGAGTTTCAAGATGAGCTTAAAAAGGTGGATGCAGACGTAGGTTGGGTAGCCCCTGAAAATCTTCATATTACTTTAAAGTTTATTGGTCATATTGACGAAGAAAAAATTGAGACAGTTACCGGCATAATAAAAGATGCTTTGACCCATATAAAACCGTTTGATCTCCGTTATGCAGGGGTGGGTACTTTCCCAACGGAGAAAAATCCACGGGTTATTTTTGCCGATGTGATAGATACCGGCGGAGTTCTGGCAAAAATCCATGAAAGGCTGGACAATCAGTTAATGGCAGTGGGCGTGGAACATGAGGATCGTAAATTCGAAGCTCACCTGACCGTAGGGCGTATAAAAACGCGCAGAAATGTAAGAAGGCTTATAGAGCATCTGAATTCGTACAATGGGTTTGATTTTGGTTCAGAACGTGTAATGCAGGTAGCTTTGATGAAGAGCGACCTTTCACCGGAGGGCCCCATATATACGAAATTACACGGTGTTGATTTAGTTTAATAGATGTCAATTTTGTGTGGGTGAATTATGGTATTCAAACCAGAGGAGGCAGATAAGGAAAAGCGGCAGCAAGCCCTGGAAAGGGCGATCTCGCAGATCGAGAAACAGTACGGGAAAGGAACGATCATGAAGCTGGGCGGCGAGACGAAGGTAGACGTTCCTACCATCCCGACCGGGGCATTGTCCCTGGATCTTGCGCTTGGCGTAGGGGGCATCCCCCGCGGAAGAGTCATCGAGATATTTGGCCCGGAATCTTCGGGTAAAACCACGTTGACTCTTCATATTATCGCTAACGCCCAAAAAGCGGGTGGTATGGCAGCCTTTATTGATGCGGAACACGCCCTTGACCCTGACTATGCTAAAAAATTAGGGGTAGATTTAAATAATCTCATGGTCAACCAGCCCGATACCGGAGAACAGGCGCTCGAGATTGCAGAACTGCTGGTAAGGAGCAATGCCGTAGATATCATTGCGATCGATTCCGTGGCAGCGCTGGTTCCTCGCGCAGAGATTGAGGGCGAAATGGGCGATGCGCATGTAGGATTGCAAGCCAGATTGATGTCGCAGGCCCTGCGCAAGTTAACGGGTTGCATTTCAAAATCCCAGACCAGTGTGATTTTTATCAACCAGATTCGTGAAAAGATCGGGGTAATGTATGGAGGAAATCCGGAAACAACCCCGGGTGGCAGGGCGCTCAAATTCTATGCCTCGGTGCGCATCGATATCCGGAGGATTGGCAGCATAAAAGACGGTGAAGTGACTATTGGAAACCGGGTCCGTGCGACCATTGCCAAAAATAAGGTTGCAGCGCCTTTTAAGAAGGCGGAGTTTGATATCCTGTATAACACGGGCATATCGCGTGGAGGCGACATCATTGACCTTGGGGTCGAACACCAAATCATTGATAAGTCCGGCACCTGGTTTTCTTATGGCGAAATCCGACTGGGGCAGGGAAGGGAAAATTCCAGGCAGTTCATCGAGGGGAAACCGGAATTAATGAGGGAACTTGAGCAATCTATCCTGAAAAAGATCAAACCGGAAATGGCCTCAGAAAAAACCCCGGAGAAGGCTTCCGAAAAAACGAAGACAGAATCCGTTTCTAAAAAGGGTGAAAAATAATTTAATTGCTATGAAGACAAATGAGATTCGTAATAAATTCCTGAAATTTTTCGAAAAAAAGTCGCACGTAATCTGGCCCAGCGACTCATTGGTTCCCCAGAACGATCCTACGCTCCTCTTTACCGGTGCGGGAATGAATCAGTTTAAAGACATGTTTCTGGGTAAAGGGAATTTAAATTTTAAAAAGGCCGTTACCTGCCAGAAATGTCTCCGTACCGGGGATATTGATAATGTGGGCAAGACGGCTTCCCATCATACCTTTTTTGAGATGCTGGGAAATTTTTCCTTTGGGGATTATTTTAAGAAAGAGACCATTGAATGGGCATGGGAATTCCTGGTGCAGGAGTTAAAAATTCCCGCGGAACGTCTGAGCGTAAGCGTCTATAAAGATGATCAGGAATCATACGAAATCTGGGAAAAACATGTCGGTGTCCCCAAATCAAAGATTTACCGGTATGATGAAAAAGACAACTTCTGGCCGGCAAATGCACCCCTCTTAGGACCAAACGGACCTTGCGGTCCGTGTTCCGAGATATTTTTTGACCAGGGAGACAAAGTTGGTTGCGGACGAAAGGAATGTGATCCCGCGTGTGATTGTGACCGATTTGTGGAGATATGGAATCTCGTGTTCACCCAGTACGACCGCACGGAGGGCGGCAAACTTCTGCCGTTACCCCACAAAAATGTCGATACGGGCATGGGGTTGGAAAGGATGGCACGGGTCATGCAAGGGGTAAAAACCAACTTCGATATTGACATCTTCAGCCCTATCATCGAATCCTTGGAAGAAATCACCGGTTTAAAATATAACGGACAACCGGAGCACGCCGTGCTCATGCGCCGCATTGCAGACCATGTGAAGGCTTGTGTATTTTGCATTTCTGACGGGGTGCTGCCCGGCAATGAGGGGCGTGGATATATAGAGAGACGGTTGTTGCGGCGCGCGATACGGGACGGCACGCAACTTGGTGTAAAAGACTGCTTTTTGTATAAACTGGTTCCCATTATAAGCAAGGTGATGCAGGAGTACTACCCCGATATTAAGCAGCGCAGAGAAAACATTGCACGGATTGTGAAAAGTGAAGAAGAGAAATTCCATGAGACTCTGGAGCTGGGCACCGCACGACTGAAAGAATCGATGGATGCTTTGCAAAAGAACAGCCAAAAAGTTCTTCCGGGCCAGGAAGCCTTTAGGTTATACGATACCTATGGTTTCCCTTTGGATATGACGGAATCGATTCTCGCCGAGAAAGGGTTTACGGTGGACAAAGATGGCTTTGAGAGCGAACTCAAAAGGCAGAGATTACAGGCACGAACATCATCTCAGATGACGGGCCAGGTCTTTGATACAGGCCCGCTGAGTAAAATCAAAGACATCTCGAAAGGCACGGAATTTCTGGGCTACAAGAAATTCGAAAGTGAAGGCAGGGTAATTGCCATTATCCAGGGCGATCAACTCGTTGATGCGGCTACGGCAGGAAGTGAAGTTACGGTAATTTTAGATCAGACGCCCTTTTACGGTGAATCGGGAGGACAAATTGGCGATACCGGCGTCCTGGAATCGGATGGGAATCAGGTACGCATTACTGATACGAAAAAGAATACTGATTTTATCTTGCACATAGGCAAGGTAATGAAAGGGGAACTAAGAAATGGCAGTCTGGTTAACGCGAGAATTGACATCCGGCGGAGAGACTCTATCCGAAGAAATCATTCGGCAACGCATATCCTCCATTACGTCTTGCGAAAAGTGATTGGCCAGCATGCAGAGCAGGCAGGTTCCCAGGTAACACCCGACCGCCTGCGATTTGATTTTCATCATTTCTCCGGTTTAACCAAAGAAGAAACAATACGAATCGAGGATATGGTCAATGAGATAATTTTGGAAAATGTGCCTGTAACGGTAAAAGAATTATCTATCCAGGAGGCAAGGAAAGAGGGCGCTATGGCCCTGTTTGGAGAAAAATACGGAGAAGAGGTCAGGATGGCCTCGGTTGGTGATTTCAGCAAGGAACTGTGCGGCGGAACACATGTACATAATTCAGGAGAAATTGGATTATTCAGAATCATTGGTGACTCCTCCATTGCTGCAGGAGTCAGGCGTATTGAAGCGATGACAGGCATAGCGGCATTAAATAGGGATAGGGAAAAAGAGGAACTTGTCCTGGAGATGTGTAACCTCCTGAACACCAGCGAGGATAAGCTAATCACAAAAACACAGGAATTACTCATGGGATTGAAGAATCTGCAAAAAGAGATCCATAAGGTAAAACAAAAGGAGATAAGCGGCAAGGTCGATTCTTTTATTGAGGATGCCAGAGAAGTTTCAGGAGTAAAAATTATTACAAAGAAATTAGAGGATGCAACCATAGATGATTTAAGAAAAACGGTCGACATGCTGATGAAATCGACCAAAGAATTGGCGATTGTATTAGGGACCGCCCAGGATGGGCGTGTGACGATCGTTGCTGCTGTAAGCCCTGGTTTAGTTAAGCGCGGTTTGCATGCAGGAGTTATCTCAAAGGAAGTAGCAAAGGTGGTTGGCGGTGGAGGTGGTGGTAGACCCGATATGGCACAGGCTGGAGGACAGTGGACAGAAAAGTTAGATGAAGCGCTTAGCTTCGCAGCAGAGTTATTAAACAAAAAAATACTCAATGACGTTCGTTTGCCTACGGTGGATTTAAATAAGCAGCATCATGGAAAAACTACAAAAATATAATCGGATTAAATTAACAGGTTGCTACAATTTACCACTGAATTTTCACTTGACAATAATGGCATTAACATATAAGATTTTTGGTTTAAATGATGCATGGAATATATTATAGAGCTTTAAACAGAAAATGATATATTTACATTCGAATTTTTATTGAGGTGACAAATGCCTAATCCAAAGAGAAGGTTTTCAAATTCAAGGACGCGCAAAAGACGTACGCACGACAAATTAACCCCGCCCATTATTCCACTTGCCGAAAACATTGAGAAAGGCGCTGGAATACGCTCAAAGCGTTATATTTGCTCACATTGCAAGCAGGTAAATCAACCACACACGGTTTGTCATAATTGCGGCTATTACCGAGGAAAACAGGTTATTTCTGTTGGAAGGTAAGTCTATGAGAGTTGCGGTAGATGCAATGGGAGGGGATAAGGCCCCCCGCGAAATCGTTAAGGGGTCGGTCCTGGCTGCCCGGCAATTTCCGGACAATGAAATTTTATTGGTCGGCGATGAAAAGGCGATACGACATGAACTAGACTCTTTAGGAACGAATGCAAAGAACATTGTCATCCGCCACGCATCTCAGGTCGTTAGTATGGATGACCCTGCAACGTATTCCATACGCCAAAAGACTAATTCGTCAATTACACGAAGTGTCGAACTTGTTGCAAATGGAGAAGCCACTGCGGTGGTGAGCGCCGGACACACAGGCGCAACAGTTGCCGCATCGACTCTGCATCTGCGAACCCTTAAAGGGGTACGACGTCCGGGTATTGCAGTTCCATTTCCCACGCGACATGGAACATGCCTGGTTATTGACGTAGGAGCAAATATTGCCTGTAAGCCATTACACCTCTTTCAGTACGGTGTCATGGCAGCGATATTTTGTAAATACATCTTCGGCATAAAAGATCCAAAGGTGGGACTCCTGAATATCGGTGAAGAGGACGCAAAGGGAAATGACCTTGCAAAGGAGACGTTCGCCCTTCTCGCCAATTCGCATTTAAATTTTGTGGGAAACGTAGAAGGTTGTGAAATATTTGATGGTAAAGCCGACATAGTTGTTTGTGAAGGTTTTGTGGGAAATGTTATGTTAAAATTTGGCGAAGGGCTCTCTATGAGCCTTCTGTCTACAATTAAAGCAGAAGCCATGAAGAGCTTCTGGACAAAGCTGGGTCTCTTGTTGTGCAAACCGGTCTTTGGGGCATTGAAGGCTAAAATGGATTTTGCTGAATATGGCGGTGTTCCTTTATTGGGTGTCAACGGTGTTTGTATTATATGTCATGGCAGGTCTGATGCCAAGGCTATTCAAAATGCCGTAAGAGTTGCATTACAGTTGTCAAAAAACAAAATCAACGAGCATATTGTTTCCGAACTGGAAAAGGCCCATGTGACTGCGGTACATGCTACGTAACCAAGTAGCCGCCAGTTAATCTCCTCTGGATAATTTAGAATTATACATGCGACAGAATCAAAGGGCATCTATTACAGGTATAGGATCCTACCTGCCAAGCAAGGTCCTGACAAACTTCGATTTGGAAAAGATGGTTGATACCAGTGACGATTGGATTATCCAGCGGACCGGTATTAAAGAGCGTCGTATCGTTGAAAATGGTCAAATAACATCTGATCTTGCCACCCAGGCATCACTCAGAGCGATGGAAGATGCCGGAGTTTCTCCTCAAGATCTGGATATGATTATTACCTCAACCATTACGCCCGACCATATCTTCCCTTCGACGTCCTGTTTTATACAACAGAAAATCGGCGCGAGCAGGGCCGGTGCGTTTGATATATTGGCTGCATGCGCCGGATTCATTTACGCAATATCTATTGGAGAAAGCTTCGTAAATTCAGGGGCAATGGAAACCATCCTGGTGGTAGGCGCTGAATGTTTATCGAAGATTACCGATTATACGGACCGCACAACCTGCGTATTATTTGGAGACGGCGCCGGCGCTGTTATTATACAAAAAAGCCGCACAAAACACGAAATTCTTGCTACAAACCTGGCAGCCGATGGTTCGCAGTCGGATGTTCTTATCATGCCGGGAGGAGGAGCGAGAAACCCTGCCTCTCTGGAATCGGTTCAACAGCGGACACATTATATCCAGTTCAAAGGCAAAGAGGTGTTCAGACTGGCGATTAACAATATAACAAGTTTAATTTTAGAAACCGTAGAAAAAAATGGTATTAGCCTGCAGGATATAGACCTGATTATTCCCCATCAGAGTAATTACAGAATTATTGAAGCGACCATGGAAAAACTGGGCTTGCCCATGGAAAAGGCGTTTGTGAACATCGATAAATATGGAAATACATCCTCCGCCTCCATTCCCATTGCAATTGATGAGGCCAGAAAGGAAGGGCGCATCTCGAAAGGAGACATTGTTATGCTGGTGGCATTCGGAGGTGGATTGACGTGGGGGGCTTCAATCATTCGATGGTAGAAGGCATGAGAAAGACGGCATTTCTCTTCCCCGGTCAGGGCACACAATACGTGGGAATGGGGAAGGATTATTATACCCATTTCAAAGAGGCGCGGGAGAGGTTCAATCAGGCAAATGAGATTCTGGGATTTGATTTAGCCGCACTGTGTTTTCACGGGAAACAGGAGGAATTGAACAAGACATCTCTTTGTCAACCTGCCATTCTCGTAAATAGTCTGGCAATCCTGGAGGTCTTGAAAGGAAATTCATCTATCCGGAGTGATACCTGCTTTGCTGCAGCCGGGCTGAGCCTGGGAGAATATACCGCCCATGTAGCCGCCGGTTCGATGACCTTTCAGGATGCCGTAAGATTGGTTTATAAACGCGGAATGTTTATGCAAGAAGCATGTAACGCAAATCCCGGCGGAATGGTTTCCATTATTGGACTGGAAGACAAAAAGATAGAACAGATTTGTGAGGAGATAAGGCCATTGGGGGTTATCTGTGCCGCAAATTATAATAGCCCGGGACAGGTTGTTATTTCCGGCGAAAAGGCTTTATTAGAGAAGGTGTCCGTTCTGGCTAAGGAACGGGGCGCAAGAACGGTTGTTCCTCTGAAGGTCGACGGGGCATTTCACTCGGATTTAATGATCCCGGCAAGTGATAAACTTTCAAACGAACTGGAATCAACCCCAATCTCGAAACCAAAGATCCCGGTCGTGGCAAATATCCATGCACAATACGTTAGGGAACCCTGCGAGATAAAGACATCCTTGGCAAAACAATTAAATAGTCCCGTGCGGTGGCATCAGTCGATCTCTCTGCTGATACAAGACGGATTTAATCAGTTTTATGAGATCGGTCCTGGCAAAACCCTGTCAGGCCTCATGAAAAGGATTGACCCTGCTCAGAAAATCAAAAACATTGACACCGTAGAGGCCTTTGAAAATATAGTAAAATCGAATTAATTTTTAACAAGGAGGTAAAACCGTGCCAGCAGTTGAAGATAAGGTTAAGGAAATTATCACAAAACAAATGGGAGTAAAATCCGAACAGATTACAAAAGAGACGTCATTTATCAATGACCTGGGAGCCGATTCTCTGGATACTGTAGAACTGATCATGGAATTTGAAGACGCCTTTGATATGAATATCCCCGATGAAGATGCAGAGAAGATAAGGACGGTAGGAGACGCCATCAAATACATCGAGGAACACAAATAAATGCAGAAACGCCGAAGGGTCGTTATTACCGGTGTTGGCGCGGTAACGCCATTAGGGCAGGAAAAAAACCAAATCTGGTCGGCATTGTGTGAGGGAAAAAGTGGTATAAAGCCTCTTACCCTTTTCGATACCTCTGCTTTTGATGTGCATTTCGGTGGGGAGATCAGTGATTTTGATCCGGCAAAATGGTTTGAGATTAAGGAGGCGCGGCGGTTAGATCGCTTTGCCCAATTCGCTGTTGTTGCCGCAATACATGCCATAGAAGATGCCGGGCTGCAATTGGAAGGCTTTGACCGCACAAGGATTGGGGTTGTAATTGGTTCCGGGATGGGCGGTTTGTTAGAGCTTGAGGCACAACACAGCATCCTGATAAATAAAGGTCCTTCAAGGATATCACCCTTCATGGTTCCTAAATTGATGGTCAACGCGGCACCGGCGCAGGTGGCAATACGATTTGGAATGAAAGGCCCCAATTATGCATTGGTAACAGCGTGTACCACCGGTGTCAATGCCATAGGTGAAGCCGTCCGTATTATACAAAGGGGTGATGCAGATATCATGGTTACTGGTAGTTCTGAGGCAGTAATTACCCCCTTGGGACTCGGTGGTTTTAGCTCCATGAAAGCTCTCTCTACCCGTAATGATGCGCCACAGAAAGCCAGCCGTCCTTTCGATAAAGACCGTGATGGATTCGTTATTTCAGAAGGATCAGGAGTGGTTGTAGTTGAGGATTTTGAGATGGCAAGGAAAAGAGGCGCATATATATATGCGGAGATACTCGGCTACGGGCTCAATGCAGATGCATATCACATTGCAGCGCCAGAACCTGACGGTGATGGGGCAATACGGTGCATGCGAAGCTCCCTGAAAGACGCTCAGTGTAATCCCGAAGAGATAGATTACATCAATGCCCATGCCACCTCAACCCCTATCGGCGACAATATCGAAATGAAGGCAGTAAAGAAGGTTTTTGGACTCCATGCGCCAAAAATCCCCATCAGTTCTACAAAGTCTATGTTAGGACATCAACTTGGGGCTTCAGGAAGTGTCGAAGTTATTATCTGTGCATTAGTAATAAAAAATGGAACAATCCCCCCTACTATCAACTACGAGACGCCTGACCCTGATTGCGATGGGTTGGATTTCGTCCCCAATGTGGCCCGGGAAAGGAAGGTCAAGAAGTCGCTTTCCAATTCATTCGGTTTTGGTGGACATAATGCCAGCATTATCCTTGGACAGGTGTAATTAGAGGAAATTAAACACCGGCATCACCCGATATCTTCTCTGCCTGACAACTTCTTTGTTTCAGTTTTCCTCTTTACATTGAGAATTTACAGAAAAGATATATGAAATTCACACTCAATGAAATTCAGTCCATCGTTGGTGGAAGGATCATTGGCAATGGAGATACCTGCATCAATAATATTGCCAGCGTTGAAGTTGCAAAAGAAGGGGATATAACTTTTATCAAGAATGACACACTGATCCCACAGGCTTTGATATCTCATGCTTCTGCAATTATTACACACCGCGAGATACAAGCGCTCAAAAAACCACACATTGTTGTAGAAAACCCGTACCTTGCCTTTACAAAGCTTATGGAAGTCGTGGTAAAAAAAAGATATGCGCGACCAACAGGCATTCATCCTACTGCTATCATTAGCAAAGAAGCCACTATAGGAAGAGAGATTTCAATCGGGGCAAATGTTGTCATAGAAGATAACGTAAAGATAGGAACCCATGTTATCATTTATCCAAACACGTTTATTGGCAGGGATAGTTGCATTGGAGATGACACCGTCATCTATGCCAATGTATCCATTAGAGAAAATGTTATCATTGGTAAACGGGTTATTATTCATTGTAACAGCGTTCTCGGAGACGATGGATTCGGTTATCTTCAAAGTGAAAACAGACACGTTAAGATACCACAGGCAGGAATCGTCGAAATAGGGGACGATGTGGAAATTGGCGCCATGGTAACGATCTGCCGCGCCGCGCTCGATAAGACTACTATTGGAAACGGGGTAAAGATAGACAACCATTCTCACATCGCCCATAACGTTACCATAGGAGACAACACCATGCTCATCGCATATGCAAAGATCGCAGGAAGCGCCAGAATCGGGAAGAATGTCCTGATTGCTGAAGATGTCGGCATTACCGATCATATATCTATCGGTGATAACTGCATTATCGGCGGCGGTTCCAATGTTTATAAGAGCTTAGAGGCCGGCTCCACGGTATGGGGTTCACCGGCCAAACCCATTGCTGAAGAAAAACGTATTCAGGTATTGATTAAAAAATTACCGGAAATATACAACACAATCAAACGGCTTGTGAGAACATCACAATAATTTTGAGGGATAAACGTATGTGCGGAATAGTAGGATATATTGGACATCATGAGGCTGTCAATGTGCTCTTAGACGGTATCAAAAGACTCGAATATCGCGGATATGATTCCTCCGGGATTGCATTTGTTGAAAATGGTCTTTTGAGATGCGAAAAGGCTGTAGGCAAGATCTCCGAACTGGAGAAGAAACTCGATGGGAACAATTTCAGCGCGCATATAGGAATCGTCCACACTCGATGGGCTACCCACGGCGCCCCCACTATGGAGAATGCCCATCCCCATGTCGATTGCAACAACGGGATTGCCGTAGTGCATAATGGGATCATCGAGAACTATGATTACTTAAAAGCAAAATTGAAACGGGAAGGGCATATCTTTAAGAGCGAAACAGACACGGAGGTATTGGCGCATCTTATCGAAAAATATTTTCAGAACAACCTCGAAATGGCCGTAATAGAGGCGTTGAAAGAGGTTGAGGGAACCTATGGCATTGCGGTAATTTCCCCGAAGGACCCCCAAAAGATCGTAGCAGCAAGGAGGGGATCGCCTTTGGTAATAGGGATCGGAAACCGGGAATATTTTATAACCTCAGATGTTTCCGCTTCATTGGAGCATACGAGGGACGTGGTGTATCTGGACGATAACGAGGTGGCCATTCTTACGATGAACCATTACGAAACCAAGACCATGCAAAATACCCCCACGTATAAAAAAGTTGAGGAAGTACTGTGGAATATCGACATGATCGAGAAGGGCGGCTATGAACATTTTATGCTCAAAGAGATCCATGAGCAACCACAGGCATTGCGAAACGTTATGCGGGGAAGAGTAGAGGGTGATCGTGGTTTGGTTAAACTCGGAGGATTGATAAGCTGCGAAAGGGAACTTCGGGAGGCCAGGCGCATCGTTATTGTTGCCTGCGGCACATCCTGGCATGCAGGGCTTGTGGGTGAATACATGCTGGAAGAGCTGGCGCGTATACCCGTTGAGGTAGAATATGCCTCAGAATTTCGATACCGGAATCCCGTGATTGAAGAAGGCACGGTCGTGATCGCCATAAGCCAGTCCGGTGAAACAGCAGACACCCTGGCGGCAATGCGGGAGGCCAGACACAAAGGGGCCAAGTTGCTTTCTATCTGTAATGTCGTTGGCAGCACCATCGCGCGGGAAGCCGATTGCGGGATTTATTTGCATATCGGCCCTGAGATTGGCGTGGCATCCACCAAGGCGTTTACTGCACAGATTACCGTTTTGTATTTGTTTACCCTTTATATGATGAATCTGAAGTATTCCCACACCACGACATCTTCCGATATGGTCAAGGTCATCCAGTCAATCCCGGATAAGGTTCAAACTATCCTTAACATGGAAAAGGAGATTGTGGAACTTGCAAGGATATATAAAGGCAGTGAAAACGCCCTCTATCTGGGGCGGGGATACAACTACCCGGTAGCGCTTGAGGGCGCATTAAAACTCAAAGAGATATCCTATATCCACGCCGAGGGTTACCCGGCAGCCGAGATGAAGCACGGCCCCATTGCCCTTATTAACAAAGATATGCCTGTGGTCTTTATCGCTACAAGAGACAGCGTCTACGGGAAGATTTTAAGTAATATCGCAGAGGTCAGATCACGGGGCGGAAGGTTGATTGCCATTGCAAGTGAAGGAGACGATCAGATTCGGGAAAAGGTCGATCATGTCTTTTACATACCCAAGACCGCCGACTGCCTCACACCGATCCTTTCTGTAATTCCCCTCCAATTACTGGCCTATCATATGGCGGTCATGCGGGGGTGTGATGTCGATAAACCCAGGAATCTCGCTAAAAGCGTAACGGTTGAATAAATCTTATTTCCATAATTTGCTTTTAAAAGATGGCTTCCTATGGAAATTCATTGGTTAATCATTGCAATAGTTACCGGGGTTTTCGCAGGAACTGCCATCACCTGGCTGCTCTGTAAGGCACGCATCGCAACGCTCAACGAACGATGTATCACCATACAACAGGATCTGGCACACGCACGGGCCGATCTTGATCTGAAGAACGAAACGATTTCTCAGCATAATCAGTTGATTGTGCGGCTGGAGACCACACTCGAACACGAGCGTAAGGCGGCTTATGAAAAACTGAATATTCTTAACGATGCCACCCTGAAGCTGGGCGATGCCTTTAAGGCACTTTCATCAGAAGCGCTGAAAAGCAACAACCAATCCTTCCTGGAGCTGGCAAAAATTACCCTGGAAAAATATCAAACCGAGGCAAAGGGAGACCTTGAGCAGAGGCAGAAGGCCGTAGAACATCTCGTCGCACCCATCAAGCAGTCACTGGAGAAGGTGGATACCCGGATTCAGGAATTAGAAAAAGCACGTCAGCAGGCGTATGGAAGCCTGACCGAACAGGTCAAGTCGCTCATTTACACACAGGAGAAGTTACAGTCCGAGACCGGCAATCTGGTCAGGGCCCTTCGGACACCGGCGGTGCGCGGTCACTGGGGAGAAATACAACTCAAGCGGGTAGTTGAGATTGCCGGCATGCTGGAATACTGCGATTTTCACCGGCAACAAACGGTAGCTACGGAAGATGGCCGTTTGCGGCCTGATTTGCTTGTGCGGATGCCCGGTGGTAAAAATATTGTTGTTGACGCGAAGACACCCCTTCAGGCGTATCTTGATGCCTTAGAATCTGCAAACGATGACGATCGTTTATCGAAACTCAAGGAGCATGCACAGCAGATTCGGTCTCATATGATAAAACTGAGCGCAAAATCCTATTGGGAACAATTTCAACCTTCGCCGGAATTTGTCGTCCTTTTTCTGCCAGGTGAGGCATTTTTCGGCGCAGCACTCGAGCTGGATCCCGCACTGATTGAGGAGGGCGCTAAACAGCAGGTCATCCTGGCAACACCGACAACCCTGATTGCGCTCCTGCGTGCCGTGTACTATGGCTGGCGGCAGGAGCAGATGTCTGAGAATACCAGGAAGATTAGTGAACTTGGGCAGGAACTTCACGAGCGCATTGCCACTATGGTCGAACACTTAACGAAGCTCGGTGGTTCTCTTGGGAAGGCCGTGGAAGCATTCAACTCCGCTGTTGCATCCTTCGAAGGACGTGTGCTTCCATCTGTGCGAAAGTTTGAAGTGCTTGGTGCTGGAAGCAAAAAGGAAATCGGGGAGCTTACCCCACTCGATAAAAGCGCCAGGATGCTTATGGAAATCCAGGACGAACATGACACAACAATTTGCTAAAATGCCAAATCCCGGACAACCTGGAGCAATTCACTTTATTCTTTCCCCGAAAAAAGCAAGTATTTTCCCGGTTTTTGTATAAATTAGTAACTATTCAGCGTATTTTCACCCCTACGAGGTTTTATATTGGGGCGTACTTTTTTCTATAATTATGCCATCCCTTCGAGATTTTCCGGCATGCCCATTTTCCCTATTTGTTCTTAACTATTCAGAAAATATATTCTTTATTGGCTTTCACTGAATAGTTACAATGTATCAGTTTACAAACCACCATTTAGCACTATCACCAGCTATCAACTTTCAACCTCGCTTTTCTCATTAAGGCCGCTATAATGCTTTGTATTCTTTCAGCAATTTCCTGAATTTGTGAACCGTCACTTCATACGCCCCTTTGCCGGTAAGGTCGACCCCGGCGTCTTTCAGGATTTCAAGCGGCTCTTTATGTGATCCTGCCTTCAAAAAAGTAAGATAGCCTTCGACGGCGCCTTTTTCTCCGGAAATTACACACTCAGCCAGGGCAATTGCTGCAGACAGACTGGTAGCATACTTGTAGACATAAAAGGCATTGTAAAAATGAGGAATCCGCGCCCACTCGTAGTTTAACTGCTCATCAATAACCATTCCCTTGCCCAGAAAAGTTTCAAGATTCTTCCGGTAGACGTCGGTGATGCTTTTCGCTATTAAGACCTTGCCGGATTCTGCCATCTCATGAATCTCCTTTTCAAAATTTGCGAACATGGTCTGCCGGTAGAAGGTTGCCTCGATCCGTTTCATGGAGTGATACAGAAAGAACTTCTTCTCCTCAATTGATTCGGCGATCTTTGACATGTGATCAGAAAGTAAGACTTCGTTGAACGTCGAGGCTATCTCAGCCAGAAAGATGGGATTTTGATAATAGATATAGGGGCGATTTTCAATGGAGTAATCCCGGTGCAGGCAATGGCCGAATTCATGCGCAAATGTTGAGACATCAGAGAATTTTTCCGTGTAATTTAAGAAAATCAATCCCCGGCTCGCATAACTCCCCCAGGAGAATGCCCCCGCTCTTTTGCCGGGAGATTCAAATACATCAATTACCCGTGCGCTAACCGTAGAGTCGAACTTCCTGAGATATGCTGCACCGAGGGGTTCAAGCACCGTACGCACCAGATCAATTGCCTCTTCATAGGAATATTTCTTGTCAACCTCACGAACCAGGGGGACATAATTATCATAGAAGTGTAATTCTTCAATTCCAAGTCCTTCCTGCTTCAGGGCATTGAACTCACTAATCAAATCAATATTCTCCTTTGCAACCTCAATGAGATTACTGAACACCGTAGTTGGCACGTAATCCGGAAACAGAGACATTTCCAGCATAGAGACATAGTTGCGAATCTTTGCCAGCTTAATGTTTGCAAGGACGTTCGCTGCATAGGTATTTGCCAGCACGTCAATGTGCTGCCGGTAAGGCCGGTAATAGTGTTCAAATGCCTTTTGCCGGAGGGCCCGGTCGGGTACTTCCAGGAGTTGGGCGTATCTTGCGTGGGAGAGGCGGATCTTTTCTCCCTTATGTTCAAATTCCCCGAATGAAATATTGTTATTATGAAAGGCTGAAAAAACATCATCGGGTTTTTTTAGGGCAATTTCCAGTTCCGCTAAGACCGTTTCCGTTTCTTCAGAAAGGATATGAGGATTATATCGGGCATAGCTTTGCAGAAAGAAGCGATACCCTGCCAACCGAGCATTTTCATGGATCATGTCGTTGATGTCGTCCTCCGATAAAGAGGACAACTCTTTCTTTATGAACACGGTTTCAGCAGAAATCTTTGAAACGAGGAGTTCGATACGACCTTTCATCTCTTCGTATGTGGCGTTCCGGGTATCCTCAAAAAATCGCACATGGGCATACACGTATAAATTTTCTTTGGTTACGGAATGGTCAATGTAAACCTGTAGGAACTGCTCAAGCTTACAGGCATCACCAAGCGAACCTTTGAACTCCAGGATCTGCGAGAGTCCCTTTTCCACCCTGAGAAAATCTTCTTCCCAGGCATTATTTGATGCATATACAACAGACAAATCCCATTTGTATTTCTCTTCTATTTGATCTCTGGCCTTGTTCATAATATTTATTTCCATGTTTAAAATGCACAAATATTCTTCCAAAATTATTGCTGTCTTTCAAAATACAATTCCGGTAAAATAATTTTCCATTCAATTTTTTCAGCAGGTCTTTTCCAATAAATAACGAAGTTTACTTTCACCCCTTTTAATTGATAGCCTTCTTGCCGTACAGAAGCTATTGTAGCAAGAAACTGTTTAGAATATTTTAGTACTGATTCCCCTTTGGCATTAGCACATCCATCCGTATCTATTGTTAGCACGTCACCGCTTATAAATTCCTCGATAATGTGTTGTCTGTTAATAAAATAATCTAACCAAACGTCTTTGAATGTTAAGTGCATTGCCATCTGGTTTGGCGGCAGATAGGCTTTTCCATCTTCTGCTCTCGCTAAATTATCTGTTACAATATTGTCAAGATAATTACCGTTTAAATGAATCGTCAGGTTTTGTTTGGCCCTTGTCATTGCAACATACAACTGTCGCTTCACATCATCGGTTTGCTGATTAAAATTATCAAGTAATAAATACACATTGTCAAACTCTTTTCCTTTTGCTTTATGTATTGTTGAAACAAAAATTGTTTCACCATTTTCACTGAAAAAGTCTTCGAGTTTGGATTCCCTGATAAATACCTCTAAATCGGATTTGTGTTTTTTCTTTGGATTGGCAGCTTCAAATTTTTTAATGATATTTTCGCACACTTCCATTCTTAAGCTCCGTTGAAACCTTTTTAGGAATTCCCTTTTTGCATTATCCCAGATTTCGTCGCTGATTATGAACACATCGTCTTCCGGCTTTAATTTGTTCAGAAAGAACCGTACTTCCAAAAGATTATACAAACTAAATCCGTCGTTACTTTGAATCAACTTTGCCTGCAATCTATTTTTGAGTAGTAGTCCTGTTACCTGTAGCGCTTCCTCATTGGTTTTTGTCAACACACAAGTAGTTCCTGCAAGTTCTGTTGAGAGAATATCCTCCACCAGAGGAGTAATGAGATTATTGCTGGTGTAACGCACCATCTTTATGTTTCCTTTGTCCTGCTGTTTAGCAGAAATTGGGATGGTTTTTAACCGGTGGTGAATCTTCTTCACAAATTGATTTGTGAATTCAACCAAATTGCCTTTGCTCCTGTAGTTTTCTATGAGTTCATATTTTGTAGCCTTTTTTTCTGTAATAAACTGCTCTAAATATTTTGAATCCGCACCTCTGAAAGCGTAAATGTTTTGGTCGTCATCACCAACGGCAATTACTCTCATATCTTCGTTTTGTTCCATAAGTGCGTTTATTAAGGCATATTCGTCAGCGTCCATGTCCTGCGCCTCATCAATTACAAGTACCGTTTTTGTAATTCGGTTCGCTTCGACTTCGCCGTTATTAATTTTTTCAATAGTGCTCCGTAGAATTGCATCTGACTTCTCCAGACTTCCAACTTTGCCTAACAAGTCAAAACAGTAAGAATGAAAAGTTTTTATTTCAATGTAGTTGGCGGCATTGCCAATGAGTTGGAGTAATCTCCTTTTAAATTCTGTTGCCGCCGCCCTTGAAAAAGTCACCATTAATAATTGCTCATGCTTTACATCTTCCATCAAAAGCAGGGAGGCTAATTTGTGAACCAGTACCCTTGTCTTGCCACTTCCGGGTCCAGCCGCAACAACAATATGTTTAGATTGATTATCCTTAATAATTTCTAATTGCGTTGGTGACAATGAACCAAACAATTGACGGAATTTGGCAGGGGTTATATTTCGTTTGATTTCATCCTGGCGGCTTCCCGGAAAATACTTATTTAAAAAAGACATGTAGTTTAACTGGAAATAATCATCAACAAACTGCAAAGCACCTTTGTAATCTTCAATCATTTTCATGGCATACTCACCAACAATGTGGATTTGTTGTATCTTGTTTTCATAAAATTGATGTAGTTTTTGGTAATCATCATTCTTGTAATGATATCTATTATTCTGCTCAATTCTGTCAATAGTAAGCCGATTATATATCACTAAAAATCCACCTTCAATTTTGATCGCATCAATTCTTGACAAATAGAAAAGAGTGTCCTCAATATCTTCGATAGTAATTTCCACTTTAAATAATTTACGCTCTTTTTCGAATGCTTCTTTAAGTTCATATACCGAAAACTCTACTAATACTTCTTCTTTTTTGGGTCCGTCTTTATCGATGTTAGCGTTTATCTTTCCATAGAGATAGTCAACAATAAATATTGCCAACTCATGTCTCTTTTCCATTTTCTTTTCTAATACCTCTTTTGGTTGAATACAAACAACCAAAATATGATTATTGGAATATTCCATGTTTTGCCGTTTAATCCAATTTTTAATTGCCCAAAAATTGATTATAGTCTTAATATTGTTTGGGGAAGCTTTTTTGCAGCCGTTCTCCTCAACCAGCTCATTCAATTCCTTCAGATGAAATATTTTTTCCTGTTCTTCGAAAATCGACAGAAGAAATATTTCTATCTGGCTGAATGTTTCTGCAATAGTCAGAGATCGGTTTTTGTTCTCCCCTTTTTTTATAAAGGCAGTTAAGTCTTTTGTATCTGCCAATATTTTTTCTTCACGGAGCAAACTGATAACATGTATGACATCCTCTTTTACTATTCCAAGATGGTCGGAAATATAGTCAACCCTTGATTCAGCGACTTCATCATTTGAGTGTTTTCTATTCTTGCTTGAAAATAATTTTTTAATAATTCTTACAGCATTTACCTTTTGCTTTTCATCAAACCTTGATGATTGCTTTATTTTGTCAATAGCATCCTGAGCATTCTTAGACAAAATGCTATTAGCAAAAATCCTCGGCATGTTTTGCCCCCGTTTCAAATAGCCGGCAACTTCAAGCGCAGCAATTGCCGTTTTGACTCGCGTTTCTATTTCTGCAATATTATCATCCCAACCCGCTTTTCGTGCAATTTCCAATGCAGAAGTGGATACCGTTGAACGAAATCTTGTAATGTCTTTAATCGCTTTCCAAATCTGCTGAATCTCCTTAATGCTAAGTTTTGTTTGATTGAGCAAGATGAAGTGTTTGACAAGGTCTTCCTCGTTGAATAATATAAAACAATCGGCAGTAATATTTTCATCTCTGCCTGCCCTTCCCGCCTCCTGAATGTAGTTCTCTAATGAATCGGAAATATCGTAATGAATAACCATTCCAACATCTTTTTTATCCACCCCCATTCCAAAAGCGGATGTCGCAACCATTATTTGAATTTCACCCGATATGAAGGCATTTTGGTTTTCTGTTTTTTCCTTTACATCCATTTTGCCGTGATAAGGTTTAGCGCTAAAACCATCTTCATTTAATCTTTTCGCAAGTTCATATGCCCTTCGTGTTCTGGAAACATAAATAATAGACGGACAATTTTTTTGTTCCAGAAGGTCTCTGGTAGCACTGTATTTTTCTTCTTCGTTGCCCTTCTGAAATACTTTGTAGTGTAGGTTTGCCCTTGATGCGCTTGCCCTGAAAATTTCCAAATTGATGGATAATTTTTCTTTAAAATAAGAACAGATATCCTCAATAACTTTTCGTTTTGCAGTTGCAGTAAAACAAGAAACAGGGATTACATCTTCAAACCTTTTTTTCTCCTGAAGCGATTTGATAAAATCTCCAATGTATAAGTAATCAACCCTGAAATCCTGTCCCCACGATGAAAAACAGTGTGCTTCATCAATTACGAAACGGACAATATTTCGCCCCAATAAAAGCCGTTCAATGGTTTTTGATCGCAAAGATTCGGGCGATATGTAAAGAATGGATGCGGAGCCATCTTCAACTCTTTCAAAGGATTTTCCTCTTTCAATCGGGTCGAGCAGACCATTTATCGTTACCGCATCCGTGATTCCAACCTTTTCCAGGTTATCCACCTGGTCTTTCATCAATGACTGCAAAGGAGAAATTACTACGGTCAACCCTTTTGTGTTCTCTCCACTCATCAATGCCGGCACTTGAAATGTTATTGACTTACCGCCACCGGTAGGGAAGACAGCCAGAATGGATTTGTTGTCGACGGCTGCTTTTACTGCGTTCTCCTGTAATGGCTGACGGACGTACGTTCTAAAGGATTCAAAGCCAAAATATCTTTTAAGTCCTTTATGTATGTCCAGTGCCTGGTCGCAATAAACGCAACCGCTTACGCAGGGTTTGTTCCTGAGCAAAAACATTATCCGTTCAACATCAGGAAAACTTTTGAGAACCCAGGGCGGTGTAATTGAATATCGGTTCCGGCATTCTATTAATGCCAAACAATACGCCAAGTCAACCGGGTGTTGTGCAATAATTTCATTTAGTTTTGCCTGATTGCAAATTTCAGTGTGAAATTTTTCCTGAATAAGAGGTTCAAGCATTGAATCGCTGCTCTTGTATGCGATGAAGTTAAAAAAAGCGCAAAACTCCTTTTTGCCATACAATAGCAAATAAAGAATTTGTTTTAGAGATTCGTCTTTCTGATTAAATGCCGAAACTTCATCAAAGAAAAGGTCTTTTGCTTTTATTGAATCATTGAGTGGGTTATTTGTATCTTCTGTTTGCAGTTTATCATCTTTCGATAAGGCATGATACGGTCTGGCGGGAAAAAGTAGCGGAGAGAGAAACAATGTGTCAATGATATTTGACTGACTTATTCCAGCTTCACAGATAGCTTTTTGAATATATTTCAAATCGTGGTTGATAATATTGTGACCGCAAATGAATTTTGTGTCCTTCAAAAAGGCAATGAAACCTGAAACCGAGTTTGAATGAAAAGAATTTCCGTGATCATTAATGCCGCCAATGTCAAGGATTCTTCGGCTTTTTGGCTCAATCTCCGTATCAATAAAAGCGATGGAATTCATTTTTCAAATCTACCTAGCCCGAACGAGTCGGTAAAGTTTATCAATACTCTTTATGAACTCCAATATCGTTTCAATGCCTCATCGTCACTCGCAATGCTATATCATCTTTTATTTGATTAAGTTCGGGTCAGATACTATCGAACAAGTAATCTTGAATTGTGAAACTTTATTATCCTTCAACATTTATTATTCCTTGTTTATTAATCGATATTCTCTTTTATAGTTCTTTTACTTTAATCTTACCCTCCACGAACAGCTCTTTTTTCATTTTTGGTAGTTTTTTTACCTTTGCTTCAATCTGTAACGCCATACTCTTGCTTTTCATCTTCTTTTTCATTGCCAGTGTCAGAGGAGTCTTTCCCCGTAAATATTTTGCCCCTTTGTTATGGTTACCGGTATGTTCTGCAAGTCGTCTTTCCACGTTCGTGGTAATGCCTGTATATAAATTCCCATGTTTGCATCTTATCACATACAAAAACCAGGTATCCATTGTAAACACCTATCGAAAGGCATCCGTTGTTGCCAAGAGGTTTTCATTGCAATGACTTCCTTGCCAAATAGTCGAAAGAATGCCCGAAAAAGCGATATTTTTATCTTTCGTAATCAGTGCCGCATCATAATGCAAGGCGGTTGTAACTATGAGTCTGTCGTGCATTTCAAGGTCGGCATCAATTTTATCAGCAATTTTTAATACCTCGATATTTAATGGTGCGGCTTCAAAGTTTTCGCTCTCTTCAATCCGTGTTAACGTTTCTTCAAAAGAAAGTGTAATTCTGCCTTTCTCGTATGGGAAAAGCGACTTCCTGACCTCCGTAAACAATGACTCGTCGATGTAGCTGCCTTTCCATATCCCTTTTAATGAAACCCGCTTGCCTGACTTTTGCGCACCGGCAGAAATTTCTCCGGTCAGCAAATGAATAATCCGGTACAGGTTCGGCAGCTTGTCTCTCATTCCTGCAATGTCTTTCCACGGGATATGCGGATGCTTTTCCCGAATTTCCTGCGAAAGGTTCTTTGTGGCTTCTCCAATAATCTCCAATTGTCGAATCACACCGTCCTGCACGAGACTGGATGCCCCGAAACCCTCATAATCCATACCTTTTGCATATTCCTGAATCTTATTGATTGCATCCAGTATGTGCCGCAAAAATACGGTGTCGTCCTTTATCATTGATATATCACCTTCATTTCCGATTTTATCCTGTCGATCAGATATGGGCTTATGGACTGTTCTGTGAGAAGATCAACCTTCACTCCAATGGTCTCAGACAGCTCCCGTTCTATTCTCACCAGGGTAAGCAGGCCCTTTCTCTCCTTGAAATTCACCAGGACATCCAGATCGCTGTCTGGTCTTTGAACACCTCTGGCATAAGAGCCGAAGATGCCTATTGTCTTGACATTGTACTTTGTTAATATGGAGACTACTTTATCCTCTATTTCCTGGATGATCACAATGTCCCCCTTCTGTGAATTTGATTCTTTACTGCTTGTTTTTCCATTTCCTCTCCCCACACCTCTGCAATAATCCGCTCAATGCGCTTTTCTGCCTCTTGGCACAAGAATCACACCGGTTCTAACGTCAACTTTTGGCAACTGAATCCACATCCTTTATACAGATAACAGATTTGTAATGATTTTTATCAGTTTATCCTTTTCTTTTGGGTTGCTTACTGCTATCAAAAGAGCCAGGGCGGTTAAAGCATTGTCATTGATTTTCTTTTCCCCGATATTTTTATGGAGATAACTATTCTTATCTAAAAAATAGACAAACAAGAAGGAACCGATTCGTTTATTACCGTCAACAAACGGAGAGATCTTTCCTAACCTTATCAATTACTTCTTTCACTTCATCGTATCGCAAAACAAATTTGCCTTTTGCTTTTTTGATAAGAGAAAGATTTTCCTTGTCATACTGTTCTAACAGTGTGAGAGTTTTTGAGTAGCTGGCAAGCAAACTTAAAATTTCTTGTCCCGCAAGTAGTTCATGTTTAGATTTTTCCTGCAAAAATGATATGACTTCCCGCATTTCTTTTAATTTTTCCTGCGTACTCAGTAATCTCTTTTCATTAATGGTGTAGCCCTTAATCAGATGGTCTTTAAGTGTTTTTGTTGCCCACATTCTAAATTGTGTACCTCTTTGAGATTTTACACGATAGCCAACCGATATTATCACATCAAGATTATAAAAATCTATATCTCTTTTTACTGTTCTACCGCCTTCTGATCGAACTATTCGGAATTTCCGAATAGTTGAGTTTTGCTTTAATTCACCTTCTTTATAGATGTTTTGTATGTGTTCATTAATAGTTGGTATGCCTTTATCAAAAAGCATAGCCATCTGCTTTTGCGGCAGCCATACCGTATCCTCCTCAAGTCGAACATCTAATTTAGGCCCATCCCTGGTCTTGTAAATAACTATTTCACCCTTTTTTAATTCTTGGTCTTTCATAGAAATCCATTCCTACAAATTACCCTCTCCCCGCACTTCTGAAATAATCTTTTCAATCCACCTTTCAGCCTCTTGACGCAAGAGGTAAATTCCCTCCACTGCTTTCATATCTTTATCAAGTTTGGCAATGATTTTTGTAAGAAGGTTACTGAGTCTATTTACCCAAACTAAATAAGTCAACCGCCTGTAACCTTGTGCTTTCTTGAGACGTAAGATGCAAAATGTTCAAAAAAAGTCAATAAATATGCCAAAACTAAACCCCTATGTTAGTTTCCTACCCAGCTCCTTATGCCCACAGGAACGACCTCTTTCGGATTGTATGCCATTTCTCTTGCAGGTTATTACGGCAAAAAGAAGAATGCGTCCCTTTTGCTTGTAACCTGTCTGCATGCACCGCACAGGCAGATCTGCGATATAGCATCATTCTCTTGTCATTCTATAGTAAGTTATTGGTTTTCGCTTCACTCAACCTAACTCACGATACTGAATTTTACTTGGCGGTGGGTGGGGTTAGAAATTGATTAGATATGCTTTAAACCTTTCACAGTTTTCATTTTCCTTGTCGCCCTTAAAATATATCTCGATAAAGTCAACCTTCAAATCATTGCAGTGGAAAGCGTAAATAATCCGCAGAGAAGAACCCTTTAGATAGCGGCAAAACAGACGTGCCTTTACGACAGCGCACCGGTCATTCTTTGTTAGGATATTAAAATGTTTACTGTTACCCAAAGGCTCAACGGTGATTACGCGTTTAAACTCTTCCAGGTCATCCGACAATGATTTGTATTTTTTGATCAGCCGCTTAAATTCTTTGGCAAATTCCGGCAGTTCATTAAAGTTCATCGTCATAGTTTCTTACTGAATAACGTTCGTCCCGATAGAACACGCTTTCATAAGAAATTGGCTGACCTTCCTTTGCCGTTTTCCACGGAATATCTTCATGAGAGTAATTTTCTATTTCTTTGGCATTTTTATCAGAAAGACGAGCCAGGACTTCTTCAATATGGCCAATTTCCCGCGCCGAAAGGGCATTAAGATCGGCTCGCTTGACCGGTAGATATTTTTTCTGCAAATGGTTAAAATATTTGCTTTTTACCGCTTCAATCTCGCCGTTTTTCTGCATATCTTTTAAAATCGTCCCCAACTCAACCGATGTCGGTCCGTGATGATTTTTAATGTAGGTCGCCCCCACTAAATTTTCTTCAAACTTCTCATAATAATCAAAATCAATAAAGTAAAGGAGTTTGTGGAGTACCGTTTCGCCGACATTTGGTTTGCTGCCGACTTTTTCCAGAATATAAAGCAACACCTGCTTGAATTTATCAAGATTCTTTTGCGTTACCCGGATCTGAAGACCGGAATCTGCCTTTTTGTGTGCTCCCACCTTTTCTAAAACAACCTCATGCCTTGTCTCTTTAGCGGCTAAAAAATCTTCAAAAGAAATGCCAAAAATATCTGCAAGTATTTTCGCTGCGGAAACAGTTAAATCCCTCTCGCCCTGCTCTATCTGGATATAAGTAGGCCGGGAAACGCCAATCTTTGACGCCAGATACTCCTGCGTCAGATTGTGCTTTTTGCGCATCTGCTGGATGAATTTCGAATGTTTAGAAACATGATAATTAGCCATAGACATCCCCAAAACAGACTTTGATATTTTACGATATCACAACATTATTTTTTATTGCATTATGTTAATCTGTGTAAATATATTTGTCAATAGAAATGTAAACATTGTTGACAATCGTAAGGATTGCTCAGGAATAGACCAGGATTCATCCCTTCCCGCCCGCCGAAGCGACCCTTTCGGATTGGATGATTTCAAGCTTCTCAATATCCGGCAAAGATTGAATTTTTTCCATCAGTTTATTCTTAATGGTTGCTATAATTTTATCTCCTCTGTCATAATTATATTACTATTTCAAGTATTCATATCCGCATTTTATTTTTTCCAATTATACTTCAATTTTCCACAAGAGCATCTTATTGTACTTTCAATATTGTCGTAACATTTTTTGGAAATGAGATTGTTACAGGGATCACACCTGAAAAGCCCTTCCAACTCCATAACGTCACCGTAAAACATTTTCAAGTCATCAATGCTTTCAGTAAATGTACTATCATGGGACGTCCTGTTGCCGAGAAACATTGAGGCATTAAGCCTTTCAAAGACAGCCTGATCTTTTAACTCACATTTTCTGTCTTTAAGTTTGCCCTTTAATTCTGACAGCAATTCATTGGCCATTCTGTTTTCATTATCTTCGTTGAAGCGAAACCTTACTTTCGCCTCGAGATTAAAGCAGATGTCCTTTAAGAGCCGTTCAAGGTATTTTCGAATCGTATTCCCTAATTCCAATGAATCTGAATTTTTTATCTTCGTTTCAATCCTTGCTTTCAGATCGGTTAAGGGTTCTTCAATACTAGCTCCGCTGTCATAATCCCAGCATATCTTCTTAATCAACCAGTTTTTTCCTTTTACCATATTCGAGACAATTTCAAACCAGTCCTTTTCATGAGTAAAGAGAAATATCTGATAATCATTGAATTTTTCTACTAAAAGCCTTGCAAATCGAGCGCGATGATTTGTATCGAAACTGGATATTACGTCATCAAGAATAATAAACTTATTGAACTTATTAAAGGCTTTTACAGACGCTAAGAACAAGCATATTCCAAGGCAATTCAAATGAGATTCGCTGAGATACTTATGGGGCGGCGATTCCGGTTTGCCGTGAAATTTAAATTGCAATGTGATTCCTACAAACTCATCATCTTCATCCAGCGGAATAAGCTCTATCGCGCTGACATTTTCAGAAGTATTCATAAACAAATAGAGGTCGTTCATGTCGCTGGATATTGACTCCAAGAATGCGCAAAGACCTTCTCTTTGCTTTTTAACGAACTCGTTATAAATAAGTTCCATAGATTGCTGTTGCTTGGTAAGAACCTCTGAAGCCTTCTTCATGGATTTGATTTCATCATAAAATTGCCTGACAGAGAATATCTTGCTATAGATTGTAAAGATAAGATCATCTTTCTTTCCGGTAATTATCTTTGCCTTTTTATCTGCAAGGGAAGAAATCAAGTCTTGCAAATACGTCATATCCAAACTGATAAAATCTTCAAACTTACTGATTTGTTCAATTTCGGAAAGATCAGTTTTTTGAAGTTTCTCTAAAGCAGTTGAGATTATCTCTTTAAGCCGTTCAACTTTTTTTCGCAAATCAGAATTTTCATCCAGAAGCAAACTTTTCTCTTTTAACGCATTGTTTATTTCAGTTATAGCTTCTTGAACAAATCTTTGAGTTGTATTTTTTTCGTCTAACGCAGACTGTTTTTCTTTTTTGACAATAGTTAATTCTTCAAGTCTCTTTCTTAGCTCATCAATTAATTCCTCTCGGTTTTTATCTTGCAGACAAAGAGGGCATCTATTCTCCTCATATAATCTCTTTTCAAGAATTGAGAACCCTTGCGATAATAAAGGCTCAAGACTTATTTTTTTTAGCTTGTCTTGATCCTTTGCAATCTGCTGACACTTCTCATAGAAAGATTTATAGGATGAGCAAATATTATCAAAAGAAGCCTTGAAATTACTCAAATTCTCAATAACCTTTTCATATGAAAGCTGCTGCTCAACAGCCTCTTGATCTTTCGGTTTCTTTAGCAACTCCAGTATCTTATCTACGCTTGCATCATCGTCTCTAATCTCAACAGACAGATTCAGCGGAGCAACTAATTCATTAATAGCATTGAAATATTGGTTATCATCAAAAAGACTTTGCCCTATCTGGTCCATTATTTGACGTTGCTTTATCCCCTTATGGTTTTCATAATCTTTTATCTTAAGCTCTTTCTTTAAATCCCCGACAGCCTTTTTAAAGACACCTTTTACTTTTGATACCTCAGAAAAGCCTATTATTTGCGAAATTTCCTCAAGTTTCTCCGCCTTAGTAGATAAAATAAACCTCAATAAATCCTTATATCTAAGAATAAGATTTTCTTTTAACGATGCGCCTAAATAATCTTTGAAATCCTGCGAAGCGTTAGAATACTCGCTGGTAAGTTTTGATTTTTTGAGAAATAACCTTTTCTTTGAATCGTATTTTGAATTCGAGTATTTCAAATCAAAATAAGCATCTTGGTCATCCGATAAAAAAGTATTTCTCAGGGCAGTAATGCCCTTTGTATCAATTTCTTCTGATGTAAGATGTTTTACCTTGTCGTAATAAAACCATTCAAGGGCATCTGCGAAAGAGCTTTTTCCACTGCCGTTATCACCATAAATGAGAACTGACTTGCCAGGACTCAAATCAAGATTAACAATTTTTCTAATTCCTCTAATACCGCTTATTTCAAGGTTTTTGACTTTCATTTTTTATCCCTTATGCAGCTCAACTCATTTGACAAATTTGTATTAGTCAGCTTGCCCTCTTTATATAATTTCAGAACTGCCTCGGCAACATCTTTATCCACTCCGTTAATGTTCGTTATTTGAGAAAAGAACTCATCAAGTATTTCCTGTCCACTCTTGATTTGTTCAGTCATGTTCTATGCCCTCTTTTCAAAATACTTCCAGTTTATTTCAAGGGTTACTGGTACGTCGTGTTTTTTAATCCCAAATCCACTCTTGTTGTTGCAAATAGGATAAACACCGTAATTATCCAAAAAATCAAGAATAAAATAACTCTCCAAATCTTCTATCCGATATTTCCATATCTGCCTTAGCATCTCAAAATTCAGATAGGTAAAATAAAGTCCTTCGATATTCTTGTAATTAACAATGCCTTCGTTTCCAGATACGCCTTCAAAGTGATCTGAAAGCCTCTTGCCAATGCTATTGGTCTTTTTCTCGCTCATACCGATATATATCAACCTTGACTTTTTAAAAGGATATGGTATTTCAGTCTCTTTCAAGAAGATAAAATAGAGTCCACATATCCCCATTAAAGGCTTGATATTTCTCGTCTCAAAATCCAGCTGTTTGTCAAAATTGATCTTATATTGTGTCATTTAAACATTTTTCAAAACTTACAATCTTACCTCTATATCAACATGTTCAATACAGGTCTGTTTTTTAAAATGATTATATGCTGTATGCCACTCCCCATCTCTTACAGATACATTTGTCAGTCCATTTACAGGAATGCATCTCCAATTTTCATCTGAGCCAGGAATAATTGGCCTGCTACTACTCTGACCACCAAATTGATAAAATAAACAATGTTCCTTTCCGTTTTTTGTTCCTAATGCATGAGGGCACATTTCGCGATAATAGCCATTATACGTCGCCATAACTTGTTGTTTTTTTATAATTGCTTGTTTTAATAAACTGTAAATACTCATATAATTCTCCTTATAAGTTTTAATAGTAATTGACTCTAATCTTTTCCAAGAGGTACTTTTACATGCACATCAAAAGTTTCCTCTGTAATGGGGGATTTCAACCTATCATTGTTTAGTATTGTTAAAATATCATTAAAATTTTCTTTAGTTAAAACAATCTTATTATTTTCGATAGTCAAACCCCATTTTTCAGTTTTATTAGCTTGAATTAATCGTGTCATGAAATCCGTATTTTTATAATAACCGTTGTTTTTTATCATAGAAATTTTACGTAAATACTTCATATTTTCACCGACTTTTTCTCTCAACATGTTCACATCATTGACTATTCCAAAAGTTTCAAAATCGTTTAATACCGCATCTCTATTCGATTTCATACCCTCTCTAAAATTTAGGCCAGTTTCAAATTTCTTCTTATCCAGAATGAATAAAATATCCTCAAAATAAAAGAAATCTATCTTTTTCTGAATTCTAAATATTGAATTGTCGTCTAAATCTTTAAATTTCTTTCCAACAAAAACCAAATTTAAAATCCCTTTTTTCTTTTTCATATCCCAACTTTCTGGTACTTTTGTAAATGCTATGAGTTGAAAGTTGTTTTTTATTTCTATTATATAAGCCCACGTTCCAGACAAATCTTCTGGTTTTTCAGCTTTAGGGCAGTCACTTCCTTTTTGGATTTCTGAATATATATTTGGGAAATCTGTCTCTTTATAGCCAAGTGTTAATATATCGTCGTCCTGATCTTCTGAAAGGTGGGAATAGTCTTTGATATGATTACAATTATCTATTTTTTCTCTCACTATTTTCTTAAGTATTCCTGAAAGCTTGTCTTCAATTTCGACATTCAAAACATTATAGACTGCCTGTGTGCCTTTTAATTTCCGTTTTATTATCCATAAAAATATATCAGCATTATTAAAATCTAAAGATTTTAACTTCTTAAGTTTTCCTATTGGAGCACTACTCATAAATCTATGTCTCCTTTTTAACAATTCCTGTAATTATATACATAAATTTTGATATTTTTTGAAAGGTATATAATTCTCCCGCTATCAAATCTTGTCTCGATAAAAATATACCATCTTTAGAAATATTATTTTCTTTAAATTGAACATCATATAAACCGTATCCCAAAATGGCCAATATGGGATTAATAAAAAGACTTTGAGTCTTTATAGTCAAAATGCAGAGCAGAATCATAAAAATGAATAAGGCAAATATTTCTTGCCAACTCCCTAAGTTAAACCCTAAGAATGATACTATATAGGGAATTGTGTAATTGATTAATTCATTAGAACAATTACTAATCTTTTCTATTTTTATATGGAAACCTCCTTTTATATTCCTCATAATAATGAATAAAAGCACAACACTCAGAATAGAGAAACATAAAATTCCAAAAGAAAAATAAGGATGTTTAAAATAACAAATTTCTAAATTGAAATCCTTGACTATTAAGATTAATGCCAGTGGAGAATAAGAACTAAAAAATATTATTATCGATGGCCACCATCTAAGTTTCATATCCTTACATCTTCTCCCCATGTCTCAGTAATAATTTGCTTAATGAGTTTTTCCGCCTCTTGTCTCAAAAACCTCACGCCTTCAAGTGCCTCCATCTCTCTGTCAAGTTTGGCAACAATCTCTTGTTGCTTTTTAATGTTTCCGAAATACGGGATAAGAAACGATTTCATATAGTCCTGAGATACCTTTACCATGCTTGCACTGGCACCCTGCAGAGTATTGCCAAAAAAGCTACGTCCTAAAGGAGAATTAAAGAGATAAACAGCGTATTCAGGAATAACGAGTTCCCTATTAAAGTCAACTCGGGTAAGCAAATCTGAAAAAACAACATCAGCGGATGCGCGTGCAACTGCTGCCAAAGCAACAAGCTCTTTTGTATTACCACGGCTATAGAAAAAATCTCCTTCCTTCACATAGTAATTAGAGATATTTTCAATTGTTTCGTTGGTAAATTTTACTTGAGAGAAATCAATTCTCCCATTTTTTAAACAACTGAGAGATAAAACGGGAATTGAACCACCTTCACATTTAGGAGACCAGCCATTTTTCATACCTGTGACTGCATTTCCTATTGGTGTTAAACTCAAATTGGTATCATAATCAATATTAATTTCATAACTGTTTTCAAGTTGCAAAGAGGCTTCTATAACGGATGTTCACCCCAGTCAAAATACATAAGTATAGAATGCATGGCATGTTAGTGTTATTTTATCGATAAATATGTGGTCACTAATATATTATTATT
>JABWAQ010000161.1 GCA_013360945.1 Candidatus Brocadia sp. | reverse complement strand
CTTAAAATAATTCGCCATAATACGGCTCGATAATGGCAAAAAACGCGCCCCATACCCCAAAATAATGATCCATAAGGAACCATAGATAAACTGGAATATGCCTTCAGGCCTATTGCAGACCTTAATGAGTCCGACACCTATCACCGTTGCAGGCACTGCAAAGAATAACCAAATAAACGGCGCTATACTGTTTCTCAATTTTGATTGGATTTTTTCTGAAAGATAACCCAAAAAGAAACCCACAACGGTAAGAAATGTAGCTCCCAGAGAACCGTAAAGGAGAGTATTTTTGATGCCAGTTTTTGCTAAACGAAATGCATCATAATACGCCGATACTGCTTTACTGCTTACAATAAGGGTAGTAAGGGGAATAATAACACAGAGAATAAAAATAGAGGTGCAGAAGAGTATACCTGTCACGATAAGCCATCTTTCTTGATATTGTATTGTACCATTTGAAGCCCTTCTTCCCAATATCTCAAATGATTTCCCACGGAAATAAACCTGCTCTAATATCATGAGGATGATGGTTATTGCTATGAGCGGGAAGGCGATTGCCGTAGCAGCCTTTTCGTTATAGAAGGCGCTAAATTGGGTAAATATCTGAGTAGTAAGTACATTAATCTGCAATAACGATGGTATCCCAAACTCAGAAAGCGACAGTATAAAAACAATCATCATACTTGAAAGAATGGCAGGGGCGATTAAGGGTAACGTAATTTGTCGTACTACCTGAAAAATACTCCCTTCTATAAGGCCGCTCTCTTCAAGCCGTGGATTTGCATTTTTAAGAGCATATTCAGTCATTAACATTACGACAGGAAAAAGATTTATCGAAAGGATAAACGAAGCGCCATATAAACTATACATAAAATTTGAGATTGATTCAGGAGAGAGCGGCGTATATTGAGATAGGAGGGTATTCAAAAATCCCGTCCTTCCTAATAAATTTGCCCACGCAATACCTATTATATAAGATGGTATAATAAATGGGATAAGAAAACATATTTTAAAGAAATTTTTCAGGGGAAGATTTGTTTTCGCTAAGAAAAATCCTGTGGTAATGCCTGCAAGTGAAGAGAACGCGGTTGTGATAGAGGCAAGGATAAGACTATTAAGGATAACCCCTGCATACTTTTGTGTTAAAAAAATATCCCTGTAATAAACAAATGAAAACCTGCCGTCCTCATAGAGAGAGCTTCCAAACATCCACACAATTGGTATGAATGTGGTACAGATAAACAATGTAAAGAAAAAACCCAATGTTAACCTTTTTTGCATCTTTCAATAGTATATTCTAAAATTTGTTAAATGAGGCAACTCTTCGGCAGCAACTCGTAAAAAACGAGATCGACGTAGGGCAAGGTTTTCAGCCTTGCCCTACAGAATTGAATTTCCTATACACTAAATTAATACCCTGCCCACTGCTTGAGAAATTCACTGATCTCTTCAAGCTTCTTTGCAACGTCGCGGTAATTGACATTCATGCCTTTTACGGCATCAATAGTTAACACGTCCGCGGGCGTTCTCACATCGTATCGCAACGGCATCTGTGCGCACGCCGCCCATGCAAGGCTCTTTTCGACCTCGGCGCTGAGAAGGTAATCAATTAGTTTCTTTCCGTTTTCCTGATTTGGGCTGTTTTTTATGAGGCATACCACGTTCGGCATAATGAGCGTTCCCATCTCCGATTGGTCGGGGAATATCACTTTTACAGGACAGCCTTCCTTAATAGCCACGTTGGCGTCGTCAGTATCGGTAATACCGACCTTTACCTCGCCTCTTGCTACAAGCCGTTTTACCTCACCATTCGATGAAACAATTTTTACACCATTTGCTTTCAATTCTTGTAAAAACTTCCTTGCCTTCTCATCGCCCAATGTGATAAATAGTGCTGCCATATGTATGGATGTGGTACCAAATAAAGGGTTTGCTATGGCAACCTGACCCCTCCATACGGGTTTCGTCAGGTCGAATATGGACTGCGGTCTTTCGTCAAAATTAACCAGGTTGGTGTTATAGAGGATAACGCGCGCCCGCGCAGAAAATCCCGTCCAGTGGCCGTCCTTATCCTTATACATTTTTGGAATATCTGCTGCAGCGCTTGAGAAATATGGCGATACCAGGCCTTTAAATTCAAGCAAGGCAGGGCGCACCGGGTCTCCACTCCAGAATACATCAGCCCGTGGATTATCCTTCTCGGCAATCAGGCGGTTAACCAAACCGGTACTCTTTGTCTCTTCCGTATCATAAATAGCACGCACCTTTATCCCTGTCTTTTTCTCAAACTGTTGAAGAACAGGCTCTGAGAAAACCTTATCTTCTGAGGTATAAACAACGACCTCTCCTCCAAGGCATATTCTTAGGAAGAGTAACGGAACTAAAATCATCAAGGTAATAAATCTCATAATTTCACCACTCTCTTGTTTTTCTGAATACTTATAGTAAAGGCAAAAGGAAAGTTGTCATTGCGAGGGCGTTAGCCCGAAGCAATCTCAAGGGTGGGATTGCTTCGCTGTCGCTCGCAATGACTATTACATGTTAACTTATTTAAGACGTTCACTATAGTAGCTATCTATTTAAATTCTAAAAAATTCTTTCTCTCAACTATTTCTTCGCATTATTCACACATCGCAAGGTAATTTCTGCTGAGGTTGAATGGTCCCAGTAAAGTTCATCATTGAGCATTGCAATTGCACAGATGGTATCTTTACTTGTATTAATTACCGCATCGTCGTTGTGTCCCGTATTGAGCTTACGTGACATCTCCAGCATCCAGCCCTTCCCATCATGTATTCCTTTTCCACGTACATCAGCCATGCTGCCGGAAGGTTGCCGTTGTTCAAAGGAATCCACTATGTTCCCCTCAAAACTGGCCGGTTTTGGTTTTAAAAAGTAAGACGGTGTTCCTTCATCCATAAGACGCGCAATATAGACATTTCCATGGCCACCCATTGAATATTCAATTCCACCCTGGATTGGCTTCTGGCTGATAATGTGCTTTTTGTCGTCCACCCAGCCAACAGGATTACCCCGTCCTGCCTTCCAATGCCATACATCGGCGCTATATTCATGGGTAAGAGTTATCATGCGGATATTAAAATTTCCCGATAGAGGGAATTCTAATGCAAACTGGTCGTCAGGTTTCGACGGGCGCTCATACTCCTTCTTATCGGCATTCCAGATATAAGGGTCGCGCATGTCACTTTTTGTAGCGTCGGGCCATTGAGCCATTACATATAAGGTATCACCGGTATGAAGGGCACGTAAAACAACTTCTGTAGGGTTATCTCCGCCCATAGCTTCTCTTACCACCACAGTAAGGGGTTTGGCCTGTTCCCATGTCTTTTCCATTTTTCCATCAATAGCAGGAGTTGCTTTCGTGTAAGAGGACTCCCAGATAAGGGGTGAAGTTTCCTCACACCATCCACAGTCAGCATACAGGAATGAAATATAACCAATAAAGAGTACAAAGAGCATTCTCATATCAAAACCTCCTGTTTAATTATAAGTGTTTTTTTCTGGCACTTTCAGTGCAAAAATAAATGACGATACTATCAACAAAAGGGCAATAATAACAAACGAGTGTTGATAACTCAGGCGCAACAAAAGGAATCCGGCTAAAATAGGGCCTGAGGCATGACCGATATCAAAGATACTTCCAAACGTCCCCATGGCAGCGCCGTAGTTCTGTTCCTTACAAAAATCAGCAACCATAGCAGCCGAAGAAGAGGTCACAAATGCCTCACCAACGCCAAAGACGGCAGCTAAAAGGATCAAAAAGTAAAAATTTTGCGTCAAAGGGATGCACGCTAAAGAAACAGCACATATCCACATCCCGGAGAAGATTATGGGCTTTCTCCCATATCGGTCAGAGATCTTACCCATAACCGGCTTTGCAAGGATTGTTGTAATCACCTGTGCCCCCCAGAGAATTCCCGCCTGAAATGGGTTCAATTTTGCCACAGTAACGGCATAAATGGGCAAAAAAGCCTCCAGGGCGCCAACCGACAGATTCTGTATGCCTTCCATGTTACTGGTGATAATGATCCGATAGTCACTGATGACCTCTCTGATACCTTGAAAGAACTTCCGCCATACTTCACTGAGTGGATTTTTGGTTTGCATGGTTTCTGATCTTTTTGAATTCATCAGTTTTACGGTAAAACCCAAAGAGATCAGACCAGTAATCCCACAAACAAGATATGCACTGTGAAAATGGTGTACAGAATTACTTCCATTACCGGACAGATATTTGAGGATGTATCCGCCGAGCGGTGCACCAATGAGATTTCCGATAATGGTAATAGATGAAAATATCGAAAGCCTTTCCCCCTTTTTCTCCCCGGCAATATCGGCGATTGTTGCCATGGCAACCGGTCCATAGATCGATGTGGCCAGTCCATGGAAAAATCTGAGAGAAACGAGTTGCCAGTAACTTGTTACCAGGTAGTAAATAAAAGGGGTACATGCAAAAACCAGGACGCTGAGAAACAGCA
>JABWAQ010000064.1 GCA_013360945.1 Candidatus Brocadia sp. | reverse complement strand
TCTCGGTTTTCGTTTCGCCAGGACAGTAAATTTTTAGGGTTTTTACCTTTTTACCCTTTGAAGACAAAATAATTTTATAAAGTAGCTATCACATTCTTCTTTATAAATGGAAACAACCCCCTTCACCCCCTTTTTTTAAGGGGGATATTCCACCCCCTACCCCCGCCAGCGGGGGACAGAGATGTCCACCTGAAAAAAGGGGGCAAGGGGGTTGTAGAACCTTGCGCAAGAGTGGAGTATTCACAGATAGATATTATCATATATACAAAATTTACGAAGTAAAAATTCGTATATATACGACAATAAAATCATATATATGGAACTGAGAATAATAACCCTGCCATTCGATGACAACCTTGAAGGATTTGACGACGAGGTTGTGACCAAGTTCTGTATAAACAAAAAGGTTCATAGCATACATGCGGAATTTTTTACTAACAATAACAAGAAATACTGGAGTATTGCAATTCAATATGAGACCGTCTTACACGATAAAGAAAGGACTGTCGAATTTACGGAACCACAGAAGCTGCTCTATCAGAAACTCCGGGAATGGCGCAGAAAAAGCGCTGAAAAGGAAGGCTATCCGGTTTATTTGATATGTCGTAACATACACCTGGAAGAAATCGTGAGAAACACACCAAAATCGCTTGAAGAACTTAAACAGATTAAGGGATTTGGGAAATCCAAGCTCCAGAAATTTGGGAAAGATATCCTACACATTGTGAAGTTGTTTTATGAAAACACCAAAGAAGAGCAACAACCAAAGCAGCAGCAGCAGCAAAAGCAACAGTAATAGCTCAATACCAGGGGTTCAAAAAACTTCACATCAGTACCCAATATTTGACCAATGGTACAAAACCAATGATTGGATACTGCAACGCTGTGACACGATGCCAAAGCATACACGGTTTACTATTAGCAGTAAAATAGCCTGCATAGCGCTCGAAAATACCGATTTGATAATAAAGGCAATTTACAGTAAACAAAAAATAACGTTACTCAGCACCCTCAATTTAAATCTTGAAAGGCTGAGGATATTTTTTCGCATGTGTAAAGACCGCCGGTATATTAGTATAAAACAATTTGAATATATAACAGACGAACTCAATACAACAGGGAAGATGTGTGGAGGGTGGATTAAGCAGTGCAAAGAATAGGAAACATATTTCACCGGGTATACACTTTCGAAAACCTGCTTTTCGCTTATAAAAAAGCACGGGCAGGCACGAAAATGAATGATGAAACCGCTGCATTCTTTTTCCATCTGGAAAAGGAATTACATAAGCTTTCGGAAGAGTTAAAATCAGAGACCTATGAGCCTGGCATATACACGTTTTTTAAAATATATGACCCGAAAGAACGACTGATTTCAGTTGCCCCATTTCGTGATCGTGTCGTACATCATGCACTGGTGGGAACGCTGGAACCATACTATGAAAGATGCTTTATTTACGATAGTTATGCAACACGAAAAGAAAAGGGTACCCATAAAGCAATTGAAAGGGCACAACAATTTCTGAGAACAAACAGATGGTATTTAAAAACCGATATCGATAAATATTTTGCCAGTATCGACCATGAAATATTAATCAAGATTATTTCAGGAAAAATCAAAGACAAGACACTTCTACGTCTCACCGAAAAAATAATCAGAAACGGCGGACAAGACGGGAAAGGGCTTCCTATTGGCAATCTTACGAGCCAGTTTTTTGCAAATGTTTATTTAAACCCATTCGACCATTTTGTTAAAGAAGAACTCCAGATAAGACATTACATCCGCTATATGGACGATTTTGTTTTTTTCGATAACAATAAAGATCAGATCAAGAAATTAAAAAAGGTTATTGTGGAATACTTACGACGCCATCTTAACCTTGAGCTGAAGGAATCAGTTACGTATATCAATCAAAGGATAAACGGATTAGGTTTCCTCGGCGTAAGAGTTTTTCCAAACACTATCAGGATAAAAAATGAAAACCTGCGCCGTATGGTCAAAAGGTATAAAGTAAAGAAAATGCAGGTGGAGGGTGGTAAACTTTCGGAAGAAAAATTTATTGAAAGCATAAATAGTTATTATGCACTGTTCCGTAATTACAACACCTTTCAGTTAAGGAGTCGTTTAATTCAATGTAAGGAATTTCAATCTTTTGTAATTCCCCTCTAGAAAGAGGGGATTAAGGGGTGTGTAAAAATGCCCTTAACACACCCCCTGCCCCTCTTTTTAGAGGGGAGCTATAAAGTCGCTGCTGAAGGCAGCCTAATTAAATGTTAAGTTTTGAAGAAAAGGGGTATTCAGCGCATAGCGGCTCGAACCGGGTGGCTCGGGGTGGTGGCTGGAACAACAACGCCTCCAACTGCCGTGCGACCAATCGCAACAACGACAGCCCGGACATCAGGAACAACAATCTCGGTTTTCGTTTCGCCAGTACAGGAAGAATTTCAGACTGAGGGACTTCTACGGATACCCTTGCGGTAAATTCCTGTCCAGCTGAATATCCTGCGTGTAATAATGGCAATCTATTATTACACCAAATATCACCAGAACCCATGTGGATAGTAACACTATGCGTGTGAATTTCATATGGGTTTTCTATTTATGCATAGCGAAGACCAGATATGCCTTAAACGGTTTTCGTTGGGTTTTACTTCACTTCAACCTGTATGACTGATATAATGTTTTGTAAATGGGTAAACAAGAAAAACTTCTTATTCAAATTCTCCGTGGAACTTCGGATGCAAATATTCCTTTTGACGGATTGTGTACCCTATTGAAATATACAGGTTTTGAAGAGAGAATTAAAGGTAGTCATCATATATTTACCATGGACGGGGTTGAAGAAATACTTAACTTGCAACCTAAAGGCGGAAAGTCAAAACCCTATCAGGTGAAACAAGTACGAAATCTGATACTAAAATACAAATTAGGAGAGCAAAGGGATGAGTAAGTACAAATATGAAATAATACTTTATTGGAGCAAAGAGGATGAGACATTTATTGCAGAAGTGCCGGAATTGCCGGGTTGTGCAGCAGATGGCGTTACCTATGGAGAGGCCATTGCCAATGTCGAGGTAATTATACAGGAGTGGATAGAGACTGCAAAAAAATTAGGTCGTCCTGTCCCTAAACCAAAGGGTAGATTAGTCTTTGCATAAAAATATAAATGCCTGACAAAACAGTCCATTCGGCGTCTGATTTCAGGCAATAAGAGATGAATTTTATAATCCGAAAACTATTTAAACTTTACACAAATCTGTGCATTACATAAACGTCTACCAGGCCAAGTTTCCCGTGATTGAATGCCTTTGGTACGGTACCGACAATCTTAAATCCGAGTTTTAACCATAATTGAATTGCAACGATATTCGTGCTGACCACAAAATTAAATTGTATTGCCGAAAAGCCCAGTTTTCTTGCCTGTTTTATAGAATTAATTCCCATGGCCTTACCAATACCCTGCCCTTGTGACCTGGGATGTACCATATACGCCGCATTTACAACATGGGCGCCCAGACCGGGCTGATTTTTTCTCAGAATATACGTCCCGACAATTTTCCCATGCAACTCTGCCACATACGTGCAAATGCCCGGTTGCATCCACAGGGCTTTACACTCTTCCCGGGTTGATTCAGGGGCAAAGGCAAAGGTATCGCCCTTTTTTACTACTTGATGGAAAATATTCCATACATCTTCAAAATCCGTATCCTTTGCCTTCCTTATCTTAATCATCGTTCTTTCGAGGTTTTATTGGTAACGTAAAAGTAAAGGTACTCCCTTTCCCATATTCACTTTCTACCCATATTTTCCCCCCCTGTAATTCCACCAGATGTTTTGTGAGAATTAAACCAAGCCCTGTTCCTTCGTAGCGGCGTGAATATGTGCCGTCTAATTGAAGAAATAGTTTAAACAATTTGTCAATATCTTCGGATTTGATGCCGATTCCCGTGTCGCTTACCCCAATTTGAACATATTGTTCCACCGGTTCTGCATTGATAGTAACCCTGCCATTTTCTGATGTAAACTTAACGGCATTGGATAAGAGATTAAACATGATTTGCTTAAATTTTTCTTTATCGGCAATTATAGGAGGAATGCCAGGGTGGAACTGTGTGTGTACGCTGATGCCTTTCTTGCTGGAGAATTCAGAAATCGCTTTCAATACCTCATTAATAGTCTCTCCTAAAGAAAACTCTTCATACGTGAGATCAAATTTCCCGGCCTCAATTTTTGAGAAGTCAAGGATGTTATTAATCATGCTGAGCAGGTGTTGTCCGCTGCTACGGATATCATCTAAACATTCTTTTTGTTCTTTGTGGAGGGGGCCGATAACTTCATCCCTTAAGACTTCAGAAAAACCGATAATAGCATTCAATGGAGTACGTAACTCGTGCGACATGGTTGCTAAAAATTCTGATTTCAGTCTGTTCGCCTTTTCAAGTGCAATATTTGCCTGGCGAAGCTGTTTTGTTCTTTCTTCCACCTTTTTCTCAAGATTCAAATACAAGCTTTCCAAATGCTTAGATTGTTCAATCGCAGTTTTTTTGTATACGTTCAATAAATTTGTTTGAGTAGCTATCAATGACCTGAGCCTTTCCTCCTCTTTAATCTCGATTTTATCGCTGACAAAGATCTTTTCTGTTACAAACGGCAACACCGCCATCCTTACACTTAAGGCGATGTTTTTGAACATATTTGCTGTCTCGCGAGGAATCTTCGTTTTAGAAAATATAATCAGTGATAATAAATTTCCCGTAGGCAATATGCTTCCTAATCCTAAAACAGACTTGATTTCGTAAGGGACTACGAATTTATCCTGAACTGGAATATAAGGGCTTCCAGGGGCATTGGGTACGTAGAACACGTTAAATAGCTTGCTCCCCAACCCTGTAATAAAGTCTGGAGTAGGATCGAGAACATTGCTAATATCTATTCCTAATTGGTAAATCATTTGGGAAATCATGGGGATCTGTTCCACGACATGTTTACTCACCAAAGGAATGACCCTGTGTTCTTTGGAAAGTTTTATCGAGTTCCACTCAGGTCGTATTCCCACTGTGGCCAATAGAATCAAACATTTCATTCGTTGCCGGACGGGCTGCCCGTCTAATATTTCGTTGGCCAATTGGTGTAATTCCGGATCAAGCCTTGGATAAGGATACGTCATGAAAAAACGAACCAGGACACAAGATTTTTCTCCAGTTTGTTTCTCTGTAAGATTGTCGTAAAAATAACTAACCATCAAATTGGCCAACTCTTCCAGGTTTCTTGCCTTAAGCCCAAACTCCTGCAAGGCGTCTCCGCAGCAAGTCATGTCTTCTAAAGTAAATTTTGTTAAATCATACATTGTTTTGTAAATTTACCCTATTTGGGGAAGGGAACGAAGGCCACTTTTTTAAATTGCAAACTGGAAAAAGATATAAAAATCATGTCCCGCCTGTGCCTTTCATGCACGTGTTCATAATACTTATCTAAAACCGGATAAGTACCTCCGGATTTACACAGTTTGGAGGTTTCTGTTTGTTTAATACGGCAATAATATTCTCAGCAGCCATAAGAGACATCTTCGTCCTCGTTTCCACCGTAGCGCTGCCAAGATGAGGAGCAAGTACCACATTATCCAGCCCTGCAAGTCCTGGCTTTAATTTCGGTTCGTCCTCATAGACGTCGAGTCCTGCCCCTGCAATCTGTTTATTCCTTAAGGCATTTACCAAAGCCGCTTCGTCAATCACGGCACCCCTTCCGGTGTTTATAAGATACGCCGTTCTTTTCATCAGGGCGAGTTCTCGAACGCCTACAAGGTGTTTTGTCTTTTCGGAAAGCGGGGTATGAAGTGAAATAAAGTCTGATTCCTTGAGTAACACTTCTAAATCTACCCTTTTAGCGCCAAGCATCTCTTCTAAGACAGTATTTCTCCTGCTTTGCGTGGTATAAAGAACCTTCATGCACCATCCCCGCGATCGCATGGCCATGGCCGTTCCAATCCTGCCGGCGCCAATAATACCCAGGGTCTTTCCAACAAGGTCACCTCCAAGCAGCATCATAGGCGCCCAACCGGTAAATTTCCCTGCACGGGTAATCTTATCTCCCTCCACAATCCTCCGGGTTACGGAAAAAAGCAATGCCCAGGCCATATCGGCTGTACTGTCCGTCAATACACCGGGTGTATTCGTCACAACGATGCCCCTGGCAGTGGCAGCCTTGACATCGATATTGTCATATCCCACGGCGTAATTTGCAACAATCTTCAGATTTGCCACCTCCTGCATCAAGCGTGCATCAATCCTGTCTGAAAGCATCGTGATGATCGCGTCCCTGCCCTTTACCTCCTTCAGCAGCTCATCGTAGGTCGGTGGCCTGTCATGCGGATTAACTTCTACCTTTTGGCAGGTATTCTTGAGAATATCAATGCCTTCTTCTGGAATCTTTCGCGTAATAAATACACTGAATGTCATCGGTAATTTCCTTTCCTTATAGTATTATTCTACAAGTACTGCTTTTTTGTAACTATTTTACAACCCCCTTAACAAGGGGGTAACAACCCCCTGAATCCCCCTTTGTTAAGGGGGACTAAGGGGGTTGTTACCTTTTTGTAAGGGAGATTTTGCGTCAGGAATTATTTACAATACTCCCTGTATAAAATCATATAATTTACAATAATTTTCTTCGCCTCCGGACGCAGGTCCTGTTTGAGATCCGTGTTCCTTAAGACATTTTCAATAATTTTCCAGGCCTCACACCAATCCTGCTCAAAGGCCATTTGCGCCTTTACCAGGGCTAATACAATCGAAACGGTAAAACTCTTTTCCATTAACTTATGTGCCTCTTCAAGCAATGACATCGCATTCTCAGGATGAAAATAGTTGTCCATTGCGACAAGATAGCCCAGACAGAATATTTCATCGGCGCTGAGAAAATCCGTATCCAGCTCCGTAATTGACATATGGTATAATAACCCCAGATAGTATGTATAGAATTCTGCATTATTCTTTCCCTCAAACCGCCATGAAAGCGCATTAATTACCGCTGCCTTAAGATCGATAGGATTTTCCGGGGATGATAGAAACTCAGCAATCTCTACCCCCATGACCCCTTCCAGGTGTGCCCTCTGAACCATTTTGACATCCTTATAGGCCTCATAAAAATCAGTAGCGGTAATCGGCGAATCTGCCTGGCTTATTCCTGGAAATACAAACAGCAATTTTACGACAAGGACAGTTATCAACGCTTTTTTCATATCAGATTTTTCCTCACAATCAAGAAAGAATGTGTCAACGGCCCACAACTGGTGCACTCTTGCAGGTTGAACCATCTGTTTTGCACGATACGGCACGTTCTGAACAAGCGCCAATCTTTAAAAAAATCCAAAACGTTTCGGTTCAATCGGGGACGATTGAACCAGCAAAGAACAACCCCTTTGATTGTTCGATTGAGTTCACGCCGAAGTCCCCTTTTATAAGGCGCTACTTAGTGGCGGCTGTACTACGTTAAGAAATAATCGTCTTTTTGTCATCATTGTAAATGTATCGCTAAATTATTACAATACATTTATGTCAAACTTTAAAACCTTATTTGGCACAGAACCTTCATCAATCAAAAAAACCTGTGTAATCGTTCCCTTCCTTATGCCAGGGCTGCTCAGGGCACTGGGGATAGTGTCATTAAAAAAGGGGAAGTTCTTTGCAACGACACATACCGATACCTTTACCTTTATTAAGGCAGGTATTGGCACCTTGTTTGTCGGTGATGCCGTTTTGTATCTTGAGGAAACGGCTTGCCAGGAGATGATCTATTTTGGCGCATGCGGACTGGTTCAGGAGACTGATCGATTGACGATCGGAAGTCTTGTTAGTCCCCATAAATGCCTGGCCTTCGAAGGCTTTACTGACGTCCTTTTAAGGCATACGGATAAGATCACCACCCACGGTCCCGATCAGGAGTTATTTCAATCGTTTTTGAAGACCGAGCCGGATCAGAACATTCAACCTGTTACTGCAATGAGCATAGGTTCCCTGAAGTATGAGGAATCCTACAAAGAATTTTTTGATAAAAAAGGTGTCGATGTGGTCGACATGGAATGCTCGGCCTTTTTCAGTGCAGCCAATTCTATCAAAAGAAAGGCGGTGGCCCTTTTGTATGCAACTGATATCATCGGCAAGACATCCTTTTTTGAACCATCGGAGACAAAGGACAAATCACGCATTGACCATGCAATCCAGACCGCCTGTAATGCAATACAGTTGTTTTGCAGGTGATGATTAAAGTATTTTGTCTTTACATAACCGACAGTACCCTTCGGGATGTCATGCTGAAATCTGCCAAACACATTCAGAAATGCCGTCCTTATTATATCTATCGGTTCCATCCCGGCCTCCCGGCAACTGCCGGTCATTAGAACTCATCCAGAGGACTCTGTACCCCTTTTCCCCCTTTATTGAGAACATGAGTATAAATCGTTTATCCAATGAACAAACGCATCTTCGGTTCTCATGCTGTAGCGCCTTACCCGAATTGCATCACGCACCTGATCCAATAATTTAAGTTTGGACATAATAGTTACCTTTCGCCTTGAAAAATAAAATATCTTGACATATCTTGGTAATTTAAGGTATTTTGTCGGCAAACTATTCGTGAACTTTATTATATGCCCAAATAGCCGTATAATAAGTCACCCGTGAGCGTATTATATGTACTAATAGCCGTAAAATAAGACGGCTATTAGTACGGCTAATTCATGTTGGGCTTCAAAAGCATGAAACTCCATAAATCGCTGGCAGATCTGTTGGCACCTGCCTATGCACCGTGCGAGGCGTTCTCAGGCAAGTGCCGCGAAATGCGGTGGAATCCTGCTCAGGGCCATGTGCCCAGAGGTTTTTTAGGTGCGGCAGGCACTCTCAAGGAAATTGAGTTGGTGCTTGTCTTTGCCGAACCCGGCGACCCTCATGAGGGCGAAACACATGAGGGCCTCGCATCCGCCTACAACTATGCAACGTTTGGTTTTGAAACTGGCAAAGACCAGTTCCATAGAAACGTGCGCGCGATTCTCGACTCGTGCTGGCCGGAGTTGTCCTTCCGTCAGCAAATGAAGAAGGTTTGGATGACAGAATCCGTTCTCTGTTCGACCAAGAAAGAAGGCGGCGCCGTAAGTGCTGCCGTCACAGGTGAATGCGGCAAGCGGTATTTGAAGAAGCAGTTGGAGCTATTACCGGATGCCTTGATCGTGGCCCTTGGAAGCAAAGCTCAAAATCGGTTGCGCGCTATTGGGGTCACAAACTTCCTCCCCGCTTTTGCCGCTGCACCGCCTGGGTGCAATTTCTCAGGCGCAATGGAATCTTGGGCGCGCATTCCTATTGAACTTCGGCGTAACAAATGAAGCCCAACAAGGCGCTCCACCGGACGGTCTTGCCGCCGCTTCGCGGCGTCAAGCCCGCCGGTGAGCTTGGGCGTTATATCTCTATTCACATAGGAGCAAAATTGGCAGCGCGGATACCCGACATCTTCTTCGAAGCGCTTTGGCAGGAAATCGAAAACGATCCTGACGCATTAAGCGCATTCAAGGGACAGAATCGTCGTTGGGGGGCAGCGTATTTTTTCAGCAGCATAAGAACTGTGGTTGAGGTAGGTGGCCTCCAAGATGAAATCGAACTTCTAATAGACAGACTTGGGCTATGGTCAAGGGGTCCCTTTTTCCCGATAGTTTCTCTAGAGGAACTTATCGTTGGACTGAAACTCTATCTCATTAACTGGTCAACTATAAAAGACGTCATGGCAATGTTCATCAATTCTGTTCTCGATCTCGGGATTTCAGAAAAAGACATTGGCTTTGGTATGATTCTGAGGAACAATAAAGTACAGAATACCAGGATCCCAGAGATCTGCAAGAAACACGCTAAATTATTGAACCTTGGCTACATGGACGGAGCACGCAATGATGCCGTTCACCGCGGAAAGTTGAGAGATGCTGAGGTCAATGAACTCAAGAATCGCAGAAATGTGATCCAGTCAAAGAGGTTTTCTCTACTTGTGCCTGAGGCAGAGAAAATGTCTGACGATGAGTACAAGAGCGAGATGAATGAATTCTACAAAGAGCTTTCTTTAATGGTATCGAAGAAGAAAGATGAATACACAAAGCACTATGAGGGGACAGTTGGTTTACTCAAGGAGATTGCTGTGGAGTTGGCCAAGATAGCCGCAAGGCACCTGAAGGATGAGAAGATATAACATGCCCATGCACGCGGACACGCAACCACGCGGGGCGCGTTTTTTGGCGCTCTGTCACAGCTCCTTAGCCGCGTGGTTGCGTGCCGGTGATGGGCGGCGTTAGATCATTCTTGCAGCCCCTTACTCGTGATGGAGGTATACATGAACCACCGCTCCTCCGATCTTTTGCTCCCCGCGCTGCTTAGACTTGCGCAGGACGTAATGAAGAATGCCAAGATTGGCGACAAGGAGATGCAAGTTTTCTCCCTCTTCTACGACGAAAAGTTTAAGGTTCGGAGAGAGGTAATTCCGAAATTTCAGATGTTCGGTACCCTTTGTGACGGTAAGCTTGAAGAAGGGTGGGAGACGATCATGCGAAGGACGGAAGAGGCGTTGCGTAATCTCAGGAGAGTCGGATGGATTGAAGTGGCGCACCTATCTCCTTTGGGCGAATTGGCCGGAGAAAGAGTTGGTCCGGCCATAGAAACGTACCGCCTGACTGCTACTGGACTCGAGGTGTTGCAAAAATTACACCCACCCATTGCGCTACAGCTTCGGGGATGGATTGCAGTTTTACCACCTTGGGCAGTTCTGATCAGTACAATCGCAGGTGCGATCGGCGTAGTCTGGAAAATAATAGACCTTGTTGCAAAGCTGTTGAGCTAAGTGATCTAAAAAAGGCAAAAATGAATGACAAAAATCATACAACAACCACTCGCCGAAGTGTTTGGGCATCTCATTAATGATCAATCGCCTAAAGCGAATCGATACCGGTCGCTTCGACTATGCTCGTTCAACAACAAGGTCCCCAATTGCACCAAAGATAAAGCGAAAAATCCACTCGGCGTATGCAGTGTATTTCACGATGGTGCACCAGCAATTACCTGCCCTATTCGGTTTAGGGAGGATTGGTTTATCACCGATGATGCAGCATCTTTTTTCTTTGGTGATGGCACGACATGGAGTTCGCTCACTGAAGTTCGTCTGAACGACGCTAACGGAAAGTCTGCTGGGAACATTGACGTTGTACTTGTTGCATACGACGACAATGGGAAAATATTCGACTTCGGTGCTTTAGAAATACAAGCCGTTTACATCTCTGGCAATGTTCGCGACCCTTTTGAATACTACATGAAAAACCCTAAGGCGCATGCACAAATGGATTGGTCAAATCAGCCAAATTACCCACGACCGGATTACCTATCTTCTTCTCGAAAACGTTTAGCTCCTCAACTTCTATATAAAGGTGGTGTTCTTCATTCTTGGCGCAAGAAAACAGCTGTTGCACTAAATAAGAGTTTCTTTGAAACACTTCCATCTTTGAAAACAGTCAGTAAATCGAAAGCCGATATTTCTTGGCTTATATATGATCTCCAGTTAGTGAAAGAAGAAGGACAAGAAAGGTTCAAACTAACAAAAACCGACGAAGTTTTTACGGAATTTGAGCCAGCACTTATATCTATAACGACTTCCTCGCCAGGAAACATAGACGATTTTATAAAGTTGCTTCAAGAAAAGCTTGATGAGCAACTTGAAACGCCACCAAACAATAAAATAATTGAAAAGCCATTTTGATATGAAAGCATTCAGACAACAATCATTGTTCCCTGAATTGTGTGATACCGAAGCCCCTAAGCCGGTTAACGTCGCATCCGTACCACAAAGAAGCCCATTCCGATATCCTGGAGGAAAAACATGGTTTGTTCCAACATTCCGAGATTGGGTCAAAAATCAATACCCTAAGCCCGAAATCTTGGTCGAACCATTTGCTGGTGGAGGCATCATAAGCATCACAGCTTTGTTTGAGGAATTAGTCTCGTGTGTCGTCATGGTTGAGTTAGATGAAGATATCGCAGCAGTGTGGCAATCTGTAGTCGATGGACATGCGGTATGGCTTGCGGAAAGAATCCTTGATTTTGACCTTACAAAGGAAGCAGTCATACAGGAAATATCGAAAAAAAACGTTAGCGTTAAAGAGAAAGCATTTCAAACCATTCTAAAAAATCGAACGTTTCACGGCGGTATATTGGCTGATGGATCAGGTTTCTTAAAACACGGGGAGAATGGAAAAGGGATTCTGTCTCGTTGGTACCCAACCACAATTGCTAAGCGAGTCAAAAATTTAAATTTCATTGCTGATAGAATTAATTTTCGCCAAGAGGACGGTCTGGGTGTCATTCAGGAGTATTCGCAACGCAATGACGTGGTATTTTTCATCGACCCGCCTTATACAGCAGGTGGGAAGAAGGCAGGCAAACGTCTTTACCGTCATTTTAGTATAGACCATGAGCGCTTATTCACTTTATGTCAATCAGTAAAGGGTGATTTCTTAATGACTTACGATAACGCAGAAGAGGTTAAGACAATGGCAAGAGAGCATGGCTTTCAGATGCGCCTCATCCCTATGAAAAATACTCACCATGCTACAATGGAGGAACTTGTTATTGGGAAAAATCTTTCATGGATGGACCGCTACCCATCAGTGCATGAACCGCTTGCTGAGTACAAGGTCGCTGGCAATCAAAGCGAAGTCCCAACAACGGCTTCCAGCGGACGCAAAAAACCGCGCCGCTGAAGCCGAGCGTTAAGCAAACGGCAGAAACGAAGAATAAAGAGCATGCCATCTTTTTTCCCTTTTACATTCATAGCCCTTTCGTTATTGCCCCTTCAAAATAGCCCTCGAAGGTATTCAGGAGTTCTTTCTGATGCATGTCTTTGTGCCTGTTGGTAAGAAGAGAGCATCCCTGTTTTTTTATGGCTCTTAACAGCATTCTATTATCGTACAAAAGCCGGGCAACCGCTTGTATTTCCAAGTGTAATTCCAGGAGATTCCCACCCGGCTTACTGATAATACAGCGTTCGTCCCAGCCCAACCAGTCCCATGTGCATGCCAGATGTAATTTCTTTGAAATAAATTTATTGAAGACCGCCTGAAACCAGAGACGATGATACCTGCCATCAAATACTATGTATGCAGGCTCGCCCCAATGGCCTTCGCAGGATGACCATGTGGATAGCCCTATCAAAGAGACGGCTTTTACCAAACGAGCAATAAAAGGTTCCAGGTCATATACCCGTATCGCAGGAAGTTCATTACCTGTCTTAAATACGTCAAATTTGCCATACCGATCCCGCTCCCAATTTAGGCGAAAAAGATCAACCGGAATTTCATGCGTAAATAGTTCGACCAAATAGTGCTGATTCGTTATGTCAAACAGGGATATATCGATAGCGTCAAAATATCGATGTCGGCTCTGAATACTATCCTTATTGTCGTGTTCGTCAATGGCGTCCTGATGCGGTTTATGGTACATTTTTTTATAATCACTATGCTGCAGTGCTTCCAGGAATTCACCATCCTCCCTATGGGAATCGTGAGCAAGCCGCACCTTCCCGGAGTTCCGGTCTAATTCCAACAAAAATCCACGTGCTGAAAAGATCTCATAAAAGCGCCCTACATGTTCTTCTTTGCCGTGGGTTATTTTTTCTGTAAATATTTCTATAAGGGATGGATTCAATAAATGGAATCCCATCCGCAAATTATGCCAACTCATTTGCCAGCGCCACTTTGAATATTGTTTTGCGCCTGATAATTGAGCAAACCGCCAAAGCAAAGAATATCGATCTCACGAGGTGTCAGGGCATGCGTTACTTTTATTTCCTTATTTTTTGTTATGTTTCTTACTATTATCTTGTCACCGGATGTTAATCTGTTTTTTATGTCGGGCAGTTCAATACTATCTCCCTGATCAAGTAAATTATAGTCGTTCTCATTCTCAAAGGTAAGCGGCAGGATGCCGAAATTCAGCAGATTTGCCCGATGGATCCGGGCAAATGATCTGGCGATAACCGCCTTTACCCCAAGATACATGGGTGCAAGAGCAGCGTGCTCTCTGCTTGAACCTTGTCCATAATTAACCCCGCCAATGAGGAAGCCGCCTCCTTTTTCCTTGGCCCGATTGACAAAGTCCTTATCCACCTTTTCAAACACGAATTCAGAGATGGCAGGGATATTTGACCGCAGTGGTAAAACTTTTGCTCCAGCAGGCATGATGTGATCGGTGGTAATATTGTCACCCACCTTTAAGAGAATATCTCCTTTTAACATATCAGGCAGAGGTTCTTTTTTGGGCAACGGCTTTATGTTTGGCCCCCGAATGATTGTTACCTCTTCCGGTTTTTCTGAAGGAGGAAGAATCATACTGTCATCGATAATAAAACTTTTTGGATATTTAATAGCAATGGGCGCACCGGAATCCCTGGGGTCGCTGATAACGCCATTGATCGCCGTTGCTATCGCCGTTTCCGGGCTAACCAGGTAAACTTGTGCATCTGCCGTCCCGCTTCTGCCCTCAAAGTTTCTGTTAAACGATCGCACGGAAACACCGCCGGAAGGCGGAGCCTGTCCCATTCCAATGCAAGGACCGCAGGCAACCTCAATAACGCGTGCCCCTGCTGCAATCATGTCTGCCAAAGCGCCATTTTCAGCCACCATTTCCAGCACTTGCCTCGAACCTGGAGAAACCGTCAGGTTTACCTCCGGATGAACCTTTCGGCCTTTTAACATCGCTGCAGCCACCATAAGATCGTGATACGAAGAATTCGTACAACTTCCAATACATACTTGCTGTACCTTTATGCCTTTCATTTCACTTACCTTGCAAACATTGTCAGGACTATGCGGCCTGGCTATCAGCGGTTCCAGGGTTGCAAGATCGATCTCTATGACTTCATCATACTTTGCACTAGGATCGGCCTTTAAAGATTTCCATACGCCTTCCCTGCCCTGCATTCTGAGATATTTTTTTGTCTGGGCATCGCAGGGAAAGATTGAAGTGAGCGCCCCAAGTTCTGCACCCATGTTCGTAATTGTAGCGCGTTCAGTTACGGTAAGGTTTTTTGCACCCTCACCCCCATATTCAAACACCTTGCCCACACCACCCTTCACGGTTAACCTTCTCAATAATTCCAATATGACGTCTTTCGCCGTAACCCAGGGTTGCAATGTACCATTCAACCTTACCAATGCGACTTTTGGCATAGTAATGTAAAATGGACCACCGGCCATAGCAATGGCCACATCAAGCCCCCCAGCGCCAATGGCTATCATCCCCAGTCCGCCACATGTGGGTGTATGGCTGTCAGAGCCCAGTAAGGTTTCGCCGGGTGCAGCAAACCGCTCTAAATGCACCTGATGGCAGATACCATTCCCGGGTTTGGAGAAATAAATACCGTATTTTTTCGCGATGCTTTGTAGAAATACATGGTCGTCAAAATTTTCAAAACCTGTTTGGAGCATGTTGTGGTCAACGTAACTTACTGACAGCTTCGTCTTCACTTTAGGTATACCCATGGCTTCAAACTGAAGGTAAGCCATAGTACCCGTGGCATCCTGTGTGAGAGTTTGATCAATAGAAATAGCAACCTCCTCACCGGCCTTCATCTTGCCGGATACAAGATGCAAACTTATTATTTTTTGCACTAAATTCTTCCCCATCTTTGCCCTTTCATTCGCGGATTAAAGTAGAGTTGATAAAGGAGATAAACTTCTGCTTTTCGGGTTGTTTTTAAAACAAATACGATGTGCAGCAAAAAAAATCCCACCGTTTCAACCCGGTGGGATTTATGTTAAACCAATTGTAAGGTTATTTCAAATTGGGGACGGACACGGACAAACAGAGTTTGTCCGTGCCACCCTGATACACGCACAAATAAAATAAAAATTCCTATACAATCAAGTTAATTTGATCTTATTGATGGGATGTCTGCGGCGTGAAATAACCATACCCTCCGAAGATCAATACATCAATGTCTTTCGGTATAAAAGACTTACTAAAATTGTGTGATTTATTTGGGCCATGGCAAGACTGACAGGTAACTAAATCCTTTTTGATAAGCCCCTGGTTGCGTAATTCTAAAACCTTACCAAAAATTGACCCTTTATCGGTTTTTAACTGAGCATGCTCAGGTCCACCAATATGACACTTTTCACAGGCATCATATGCCTTTGCCTCCGCTACAGAAAATTTGTGGCTTGGATGGCAGGCATCGCAACTCCCGCCAACTCTATCAAACTCGTAAGTTAAACTTAACTTATGACAATCTTTGCAGCCCTCAATATTCAATAATCTTGTACTAATAACATCGAATTTTCCCGGAGTTGCTACCGGATGACCTTGAAGATGTCCGCTTTCTCTAAACTCAACATATTGATTCTGATGGCATTCGCCACAGGTACTTGCAGAAACATGGCCACGTTTCCTTGCAATATGACGGTGATCATTTCCATGGCAGCTAACACACGTCACACCCTTTATGGCATGAGCCCCCATTGTCCATTCCTTAACAGTCTCTGGTGTAGCCATTTTATGGCAGGCCAGACAATCCGTTTCTTCATACGTGCCATAAGGCATGATCTTTTTCGCTGCATAGGCCTTGAACAAATCGCCAGGCATGTGCGGATGAACTATACCGAGATGGCAATCAGTGCATGTCAATTTTTCAAGTGATGTCACGTGGTTGGCATCCGTGCGATGCTTATTACTTTTTAAAACAAATTCAATGTGGGATTTATCTTTTGTAAAACCTTCTGAATGACAGCGTATGCAGTTGCCATTTAAAATTTTGAGACTATCTTCAGCAATCTCAATAAATGCACCGTCAGTATAAGCCTGAAACGAGTGCATGAAAGAATCATGCGTTCCGTCGCTGAGTTTCGCATGGGCATAACCCTTCAGTCCTGGACCCACATGACAAGCATGACAATTTTCGACGTGCTCATTATGATGTTTCGAAGCCTTAAACGAATCATAATGAATCTTCATTTCATGACAACTTGCGCAAAACTCGCTCTTCTCTGAATAATGGTAAACCTTATTTAACGTAACAAAAAAAACAACTAATACGATTATGGAAAAGAAGCCTACCAGTTTTTTTCTTCTCAGGACAAATTCCAACACCTGCTTGCACCGCTCCATACATTCCTCCTACTGTTCTTTTTTTATAATGAAGGCCTTTGCTTTATTAACCCTATCAGCTATCTATAAGTAAAGTTAAAATTCAAGAGTTTAAAAGACTATTTGTGTGTATAAAACAATAAACAAATTTTAATATGTACAAAAGTTCGAAAATTCTACCACAAAGAATATTGTTGTTCAAGTCATTTTTTAAGAAGCTGTAAAATTGGCTCTTACAATTACAATTTTCTACAGTATTTTTGGTTAGCGGTAAAATCTCTTTCCCGAAAGAATTTATTAAAAGATTCGCAAAATCACGTTTATCTAAATTAATTGACAAAATGATTACCCTCATGTAAAATTTTCCGATAAGAGATTTTATCACGTACAACCTTATCCAAGGAATCCAAATCCATGAAGGACTATATTACCAAATACCTGATTTGCTGCTCCATCATTATTTTATCATCTTTTGCATTTTTTGCAGGAAAATCAGCCCACGGACAGCATGCAGGCGGGGGAATTATAGATACTACCAAACAACCTGGCAAAGATGCGCCGAGTTTTCACCAGTCATTTGCACCTTATGAAGGCACGGTGCAAATACCCTGGATCGATGAAAAACCCAACCCTATCTCCATTAAAGTAACGGAAACAATCACCTATGAAATCCCAGTAGATGAAAAGAAATTTAACGAAAAAAAATTGACCGTTGAGGACCTTGAACTAAAGGAAGTAAAGAACAATTCCGAAATCAACTTTCATCAGGTCGATTGCCTTTTTTTCAAGATTATAAAGCAAACACAGACTCGCACGGTTGAAAACCTTACCTGTACGAGGGAGAGAGAAGGTACACAATATTGGTTGTCCGATGGTAAGAAATATATCGAATGGGGGGCATGGTCAAATTGGAAGCTTGAAACAGAGGCCATCGGTATTGAGATGACCGAAAAGAAACATTAAGATTACCAAATCGTTTACAACACAGCACACAAAGGGGATACAGCAACGTATCCCTTTTTGTATGTGTATATATTCCTGTTGTTTATACATGACTAAAAGGAGGTTTTTCTTGTGAAGTTTATATATCTGCTCATTCTATTTGCTGTATTTCCACCGCTGCAATACAAGGCACTTCTGGCAGAAGACGTTAAAAAAGAAGCGCGAAATTCACCTCATAAAAAAGAATCCTTATCGAAAACATCAGAAAATGTTACTCGAAATAAACTTTGCCCGGAGTGCGGCAGAATATACCCTGGAGACGTAAGCTTCTGCAGCACTGACGGCAAACAACTTGAAGAATTCAGCGAAGATGATCTCATATGTCCAACCTGCAAAGAAAAGGCATATCCTGGAGAAAAATTTTGCAAAAAAGATGGAACGCAACTTATTTTCAGACCGTCAACCGATAAAAAGATTTCTATCCCTGATAAAAAAATAGAAATTAATCTTCCTCCAGACGCCACTCAGGAAGAAAAGACGAAAGCAGCCATGTACCACTTCATGGAAGGAAATCGGCTGCGTGAAGAATTGAATGATTTTGAAGGGGCTTTGGAAGAATATAAAAAAGGAGAGACATTAAATCCAGAAATTCCGTCTCTTCACTTTCAGATGGGAGGAGTTTACTGGAAGCTGGGAAAACAGAGGGAAGCTCTGGCCCATCTCGACAAATGTAAAAAATTACTGGAGGCACAACCGCCAGAAACGAAGTCAGATGAAAATTATCAAAAGGCATTGCAGGACGTTAAAGTTTATATTAACAAATTAGAAAAGGGGATGAATCCTACGGAAAAGAACCAACGCAAGGAATTAACCCTGATTGAGCGGAACGAAAAGATGAAAAAAGCCTTGGATGAAAATCGTAAAAAGTGGAGTGAAATGATGTTGGTTCCTGCCGGAAAGTTCGTTATGGGCACCGGTGAAGATGAATTCATTCCTGAAGAAACCCCACAACATGAAGTGTATTTAGATGCTTATTACATCGATAAATATGAGGTCACCAATGCACAATATTGGGAATTTTTACAATATATCAATACTACAGGCGACCACAGCAAGTGCTTCCCGGGCGAACCAAAAAATAAAGATCACACACCGGGAACAACCCACACAGGATGGGATTATCCCTATTATGATTACCCAGACTATCCTGTGTGCCGTGTCGACTGGTACGATGCATATGCTTACGCAGCATGGGCAGGTAAACGCCTGCCCACCGAGGCTGAATGGGAAAAGGCCGCAAGAGGAACAGACGGTCGCAGATTTCCCTGGGGCAATGTATGGGATGCAAAGCGATGCAATGTAGGCCCGGATGCACCTTTGTCTGTAGGTAGTTTTGAATACGGGACAAGCCTATATGGGTGTCTGGATTTAATCGGCAGTGTCTCTGAATGGTGCAACGATTGGTATCACCCGGAATATTTCCAAACTAGCCCAAGTATAAATCCTAAAGGACCAGAAAACAGCACTGGTGTTCGAATAATAAAAGGAGGTTCACTGTTCGCTCCTTATGCATATAAAATGCGCTGTGCGGTAAGGATATTCGGAAAACCTGAGGACAGAAACAAAAGCATTGGCTTCCGGTGTGTAAAAGATTATAAACCAGAGGCCGAAAAAACTGTTACAGATGCTCGCAATCAGGGAGAAAAGGGTAAAGAAGTGCACTGATAGTTAACATAATCCGTATATACCATTTTGTAAATCCTTGCAAAGGCTGAATTAGCGCACTTGTAAGAATAGTAATTGTTTTGTGTATTTACCCTGCTACCAGCTCATAAGCGTTACTGTGGGACAGACAGGCATCGGCATAATCATGATCAAGGGTAATTACCGTAGCAATTCCCTGATGGCATGGCTGATCATCTTCTTCTTTAGATAAATAACGCCTATATCATAACGTAGTACTACCAATTTTGAATTGGCACCACTGTCTGTTCATACCCAGTTATCGCCTTGTCCTTTTATCCATCTTATTATAAACATTGCCAAGATACTAACGGATTTTTTCAAGAGTTAATCCCAAAGATAATGCCTCTTTTTTTAAGGAGTTTCTCAAATTCACGGAGAGTATCTTCTTATCGAGCATCATCAAAATATTTGTTCTAATTTGATTTCAATTCTACTTCCTGGTCTTTTCCCTGACCTTCCAACATGGGTACTGATTGAAGGAACATCTCCTTGATCTCATCCTGCTTATACACGACGGCAGGATCTTTTCCCGTCCGCCACTTCGTAATATAAGAATATGAGATGTAATCGCTATAGGCCTTGCTGTGATCTCCCTTCATTGAATAGATTTGAGCCCTGTTATAATAAGCATCTTCATACAGCGGATCGATCTTTTTGGTTACCTTGTCATACCATTCCATGGCCTTGTCAAGACGTTCTGTTCTGTGATAAATTACGCCAATATTATATGCTGCATTGACATATTTGGGATTCTTTTCTAACACTGTCATATTCTCTGCCAACGCATCGTCATATCTCTTCTGCAATGCAAAGACAATCGCCCTTTGATAGCGGGCATCAAGATTATCCGGATTTATCTCCATTGCCTTATTATAGTGTGCAATGGCCTCGTCAAACTTCTTTTCATTAAGGCTAATCAAACCAAACACAACATATGCATTAGAATATTTTGGATTTATCTCTAATGTTTTATTGAGTTCTTTTATTGCTTCATCAACCTTTCCCTGTTTGTGCAAGGCGATTGCAAGGTTGTAATGCGCGTTATCGTAGGCAGAGTTTATTTCAGTAGTCTGCCTAAATATGGTTTCAGCATCATCATACAAACCCATATCCAAATAACCAACACCCAGGTTAAACATGATGTACGGGTTTTTCGGGTCGAGTTCCAAAGCCCTTTTGTATTGATCAATAGCGTCTATTTCTTGTTGTAACTTGTGATAGAAAACACCAAGTTCCACATAAGTTAGTGGATTATCAGGGTCGTTTTCGATTGCCTTAAAACGCTTTTGAAATTCATCATCTGGAGCACCGATCTTTATAAAAGTTTCTGCTAATTTTTTATGGGCATCAATATATTTGGGATTAATATCAATGGCCTTTCTGAAATCAATAGCCGCATCTTCCAGCTTTTCTTGTTCGAGGTAAACACTACCCCTGCCATAATATGCCTCTGCAAGGTTTACGTTGGCTTCTATTGCCTTTGTATATTCCGTCAACGCCTCGTCTAATTTTTTCTCCTTAACTAATCCATCGGCTACCTCTAATCGATTTTTCCCCTTTTCGCAACCAAAAGATAAACAAAAAATAGCAGGTAAAATTAAAAAAAATGTATATTTATACAATTTCATATCTATCTCCACTCACATGCAAAAAATATATTTATTAAAATTTTAATTAGTTAAGTATATTTAAAAATTCTCTGAATTCAACTTCTTTGTATAAAAAAAAGAAGCTGTGCAAACTTCGCACAGCTTCCTTTTATCCATTACTACATACGAGAAAAAATATTACAAATTAATGCGTTTTTCCCATTGATCTTGCACCTTCATCGTGACCTTCACCAT
>JABWAQ010000160.1 GCA_013360945.1 Candidatus Brocadia sp. | reverse complement strand
TCCCTTCTTTAAACAAGTATAGTTTATATCAAGATTTTTTAAAAAACTGAACTGATATATAACTTCATGTTATAACTGTATAATAAAACTATGTATTCTGTCAACAAGCATCCAATATTAGTCGTTTTTTATTCACCTCAACTGCCTCATCCACTGCCCCACGCATGGCAAACACAGACTCTATGATTTTAAATTTATAATGCACTCAAATTCATCTCTTGCGAATGCCATTATGGATGGTCTTGGTTGTTTAATGAGTCCAATATTTTGTAAACACGGCTCTGCTTTGATTCACTTTAATGAGATTGGTAGTTCAAGGGTTTTTACAGGCTCAAAATCAATGGCAAGCCAGTTTATATCTTTAGTTGTCGGGTCTTGATAGGGTGGTTTTGAAATCTGCATTATACCAAATATGTTTTTGCCTGAACGACTATGATAAAATAAGGCTAAATCGCCACGCTGCATTATGGAAATACGGCACGCCGTGTCTCTACAGATTTTTAAATAAATGTTTCGCCAATGTCTGTCGGGAAGATAAGGCATTACTGAAATGTTATTATTTTTAATCTGACATAGTTTTTCCGCATTTTTGTTATTGAATTTAAATATATAGGCGATGAACCAACGAAAGCACAACCTCAAGATGATTACGTTACATTTGTAATTGGCAAAAACAGTGGTCGATTATATGGAATTGAAATCGACGTTAAAGCTCCAAGGGTAGAAAGGGTTGAGTTGCGAATGAAAATAAAAGATGAAGTCCAAAAAACACTCAACAACCTCATCCAGCAACCAATAAATCGGCTTGAGCAGGATAATTACCGGCTCACACAGAAGGCTTTATCTGAAATAGAAGATGAGCTTTATTCTCCTCTGTTGGAACTATCTCATAGCCAATGATTCAGATTATAAGCCCTCACGAACCCAACTTGAAAAATTACAAATTCCAAGCAATGCCGGGGATATCTTACTTGGGTTCTACGAGATAAAATTAGGTATGATGTCCCCGAAATTCCTCGATATCAACAGCACGGTGCGAAAAGCCGCCCATCTCCTCAGTGATGGAGTATTCCATTCACTTCTTGTTGTGGACAAAGATAATAATCTTATTGGAATTATTACGAGTACAGATTTGATCAGATATTTGGCAAGATTGTGTTAAACCTCACTCTCCAAGCGGGTGCAGGTTTGCAAGCTTAACTGTTTATTATGATCGAATACCTGCCATGAGAAGTGTTCCAAAACCGCTCGATGGAATTCAGGGGGCGCTTTACTTAATTCTATGAATTAAAAATTAGGTATGGTGTCCTCTAATTGCCAATTGATGTCCCCGGATTTTATAACCCTGCTGTAATAATCGATCTTCCCACTGCTTTTGAAATCCGATACCGGATGGGTTATCAAGCAATCCCAGTTCTTCCTCCTTGTCAGTTAGCTTCTTAAATTTCTCATAGGGCGGATAATCTGGAAGTACAAATGTCTCTTTTCGGTGAAGTATTGGTGGATTTTCTGATTCTCTATAAGAACGTTTGTGGATTTCAAGCGTCCTTAAATTTATGGTAATTACCTCATCAAGAGATGGATGGGCTTTTTTATCAAAATCACCATATGTTAGATAGCTAACTTTACCTGTACGACGATGAATTTTTACAATATTTGCATCCGTAATCTCACCAACTAATACTTGTGCACACCCTACATAAATACGGAGTATAGGGGATAGATGTTCTATATAATTTCGATGCATATATAGATCGTCTGGTAAAAGCTTACCTATTTTTGACTGCTGACAGGCAATGTCAATAGCTTCTGATTTGCCTGCCTGGAAAAGTAACACATCTGCCCTTTCACATGCTTTAGAATAGCTGCCAAAAAATATCCGCATATCATATTGCAGGGTTTTAGGTAAAAGCTCAAAAGGTGGACGGCTTTGAAAGTGTGATAATGCCAAATAAACTAATAAGTCGTTTATGCGTTGTTCACGTCTTTGTTCAATTAAATTATCTGGAAATATATGTTTTACTAACTTGAACGCTTTTGTAAAAGACCCTAACTTTGACTTCAATTCTTCCGTTGCTTCAAACTCGTCTTCTTTAGGAATACGGCCTAAATATTCAATTTTTTTAACAAACTTTTCGATTACTTCTTTTGCTTCTCTATATCTATCTTCTAAGAGAATCGGTCTTTTATAAATATCATAATTAATACGTCTGACCCTTGTGGCTAAAAAAAGCTGTTTATCTGCTTCATCACGGAAGACATAAACAACACCCAACCCAGCAGATATTGGTTCGTTTCCAAGAGTTTTCTTAATAAAATCTTTAAGTTCTACCTGAGTATAAAATTTTTGGAAAGTACCACGAGAGGTAATAATACCATCACCATGTTTAACTGCATATGCAGCCCGGTTAGTTTCCTTATCTGTCAATGCAGAAACAATTAAAGCATGTTTTGCCATTGTAAGCGCATTTTTTAGTGTCTCTATTCGTTCTTGTGGTTCTTCTATAACATTAATTACATATCCCAGATTCACAACATCCGCAGTTATACATGGTCTTTCAATGTCTTCGGCAGGATCCCATCCGGAACATTTGATGCCCTTTTGTTTTAAAAGTGCAACATCGGTCCCTTTACCACAACCATAATCGAACACAGTGCTTGAAGGATTAATGATTTGATCGTTAAGTGCAAGTTTTATAGGAAGGGAGAATTTATTTCTTGGGATTGCTGTGCGGTGTCTTGGAATGATCATATAAGAACGACAGTTTTACTGCATGGTTATTTCTGATAATATTGTTTCTTTCATATGATTATTTATATTGTTTGCAGCTATTTCAAGTCTAAAAATTAATGCCGCGGATCTACGACACGACCATCGTGCAGGAATAAAGATTTTCAATAAAGTGGTATTTGATTTCCTTAAAACGATATGCTATCCTTTGTCCTATACAAATGATTTTTCACTATTGGATAATGAAGACGTATTGGTGATGACTGATATCTTGTAACTATTCGGTAGTTTGAGCAAAAAACACTATATATGACAAAAAACCCTTAATTTGCAATTTTTGTTTGTATATAGCAGTGCAATATATACTAACTTATGTGATTTTAGCCATTCTTTGTTATATACGGTAGTTACAAAAAACAACTGAGTAGTTATGGTATCTTTAAGATTTCTCAAGAAAGTGGTGTGGGTGTACCAAGATACTATGAAAAAGTAGAGTTTAAGGATGGTTATACATGGATATAGGATGAATGTCTAGAAGACCTTATATGTCCAGAACGCATCCGCCAGAACAAAGAGGAATATTTAAAACATACCGCCCGTACCGTTAATAGAAAGTCTCCTTACCTGCTTGATATTTTGGATGAAGCTGAGGGATAGGTTGTGCGGCTTGTTTTGTTTGATTAAGGATTACAATGGAATTTGAAATTAAGCAATGGAAAATTCAGGAGTTAATTTCACTTTACGAGAGAGGTAATTTAGACTTAAATCCTCCTTATCAAAGGGGAGATATTTGGTCTTTACCAGCAAAGAAACGCCTAATTGATACTATAAAATTGGGCTTCCCATTGCCAGCTTTCTTTTTATATGAAAAAACACAAGGAAAGTTTGAGATGGTTGATGGTCAGCAAAGAACACGAACTATTTTAGGCTATGTGAAAGGATTTTTCCCAGATTTAAATCAGGAAAAATTCGACGATGCAAATAAACACTTTTTTCTAAATGAGTATAAATTAGCAGTTATCACAATGAAAAATGTGCTTGAACATAAGGCAATTGAGGAATTCTATTATCGTGTTAATAAATTTGGAACAAAACTGAATCGTCCTGAAATATTAAAAGCACAATATTATGATACTCCTGTCCAAAAGTTAGTTGAAAGAATTGCTGATTCAGAGAAATTTGAAACTCTAAACCTGTTCACTGAATCCACTAGATCAAGGATGAATGACTTAGATTTTATTGGAGAGCTATTAACCTTACTTAAGTATGGTATTACTGATAAAAAAATACAAGTTGATAAGTTCTATGAAAATAAGAATTTTTCAGAGGTTGACGCCAAAAAGATTGAAGATGAATTTCAAAAATGCCTTGAGAATTTTATTAGGTTTAATGGCATCTATCCCCTAAAAGAAACCCGATATAGGCAAAGAAATGACTTTTATACTTTTTGGGGATTTATTAAAGAAAACACTCATATACCACCACAGACATTAGATGCCTTCTATAGAATAATGGTTCTTGTTGGCCCCGACATATCTCCATCAAATGAGAAATGTTTTGCATTTCAAGAATATGCGATAAATTGTGTAAGCCAGTCAAATTCTAAAAAAGCTCGTGAAGAAAGACTAAGTTTCTTTAAAAAGCTATTATTAAATACCGACCCCAATCCTCTTGTGAAGATGGGACAGGAAGGAGAAAATCATATCTTAACTGATGTGATGAAATTTTATGGCATTGATGATGTAACTATTCAGCGAAAATATTTTATAAATTACTTGACACTCAATATAAGAAGAGTTCGCAGTGGGCATGGTTGGTGGTGTATAGGGCTGTAGATACGG
>JABWAQ010000063.1 GCA_013360945.1 Candidatus Brocadia sp. | reverse complement strand
TACTGCCTTACACACCCCCAACCCCCTCTCAAGAGGGGACTAAAGAAGTCCCCTCCTGGGAGGGGATTCAGGGGTGGGTTTAACCTTATAATAAAAAGTCGCCAAAGGCCTAATTAAATTTTGACTACATCTTGCTACAGAGGTTATAGAAATCACGGAAAGTCTTTTCCTTATTTCTCTGTGGCCACTGTGGTTGACTCACAATCAATTAAAATCGGAGGAAAACATGTCGCATCCACATCATCCACACAGTAAACACCCAGGTGGCCATCCTATGCCACAGATGCATGGCAGTCACCCTGCATCACACGAACATGGCAGTCATCCTGAAACGATAAGAGAAACCTACACCCGCATCAAAGACGATACTTCCGGCAAGTCTGCCATAGAATACATGAAAAACATGAAAAATCAGCTGCGCCTGGTTTTCTGGGAGACTACTGTTGGGTGCAATCTGGAATGCGTCCATTGCCGCCGTTTAGACGTAAGCACCACCCTTGCCAAGGACGATATGACTACAAAAGAGGCGCTTGCCTTCGTCGATGCCATAGTTGAGGCAGGCAGGCCTATCCTGGTGCTCAGCGGCGGTGAGCCGCTCTTCAGGCCCGACATCTTCGAGATTGCAAAGTATGCTGTAAGCAAGGGACTAAGCGTTGCGCTTGCAACAAACGGCACCCTCGTGGATGACCAAACGGCAAAGAATATCGTTGACGCGGGCATTGCCAGGGTTTCCATCAGTTTTGATGGCGCCGACGCCAAGACCCATGATGAATTCAGGAAAATACCCGGCTCGTTTGAGCGGTCTATCGCCGGGTTTAAACGCTTAAAAAACCTGGGCATGAGCATGCAAATCAACTGTACGATTGCAAAACATAACGTTCATCAGGTTGATGACCTTTACAACCTTGCCCTGAAACTGGGCGCTGACGCATTGCACATCTTCATGCTGGTACCGGTCGGATGCGGAGTTCAGATTGCCGATGATCAGATGCTGCATCCTCAGAAGTACGAGGAGGTGCTGAACCATTTCTACGACCTTTCCAAAGAGGCAAAGATTCAAACCAAGGCCACCTGTGCCCCCCACTATTTCCGCATCATGCGTGAACGCGCAAAGGAAGAGGGAATTACCATTTCGCCGAAAACCCACGGCATGGCGGCTATGACGAAGGGTTGCCTGGCGGGCACCGGCGTATGCTTCGTTTCCCACAAGGGCGAGGTCTTCCCCTGTGGCTATTTGCCGGTGGAAGCAGGCCATGTAAAGAAACAAAAATTTGTTGATATCTGGAACGACTCGCCCGTCTTCCAGAAACTGCGCGATCCTGATTTATTGGAAGGCAAGTGTGGCGCATGCGAATACAAAAAGGTCTGCGAGGGTTGCAGGGCGCGTGCCTTTTATGACACGGGCAACTATCTTGCCGAAGAGCCCTATTGCATCTACCAGCCGAAAATGGCAAAGGCAGATAAAGAATAGCAAGTCAAGGCTTCAAACTATTATTATATTAAGAGTTTGAGGCCTTAGAGTCCGGAGATACATGGTGACACCGCCTAAATTCGGCAGGAAACAAGGTGTGCGCAAACTATAGTAAACAAGAAGCTTGCCATTGACAGGTTATCCGAGAATGTGACGTCCTGGTTTTCTTCATTAAATCATTAAAAAATGTGTCAATGCAATTGTGGAAACTGGGGTCAGACACACAAATAATACGAAAGACACAAAAAAAGCATTTAGGTTGGACGAAGTAAATTCACCAAAAAAACCATGAGCCGATGGGTACACTTCGCTTAACCCATCCTACACAACTCACTAATACATAGAACGCTTATTTCCCGGAATGCGCCCTATCAGCCAGCGAATAAGTGTCATAAATATTCTGATGAAGAGTGTTATGCTGATTGTGTTCATCAAAATCTCGCGATATGCCTTTTTCCCTGACACGCTATCGAATAACGCCTTTTTCAATACCGGATTATCCTTCGCGATTTGAATAATGGGTGTGAGAAAGCCATAGGAAGCGCCCCAGATGACAAATCTCCTTACGGTATGTGCATAGGGGAGGTCTTTTATGACTTCACGAAAACTACCCATATAGGTGCGAAATGCCTCCCTGGATATCCCAGCATTCATCATGGTTTCTGCCGCTTTTATACCCATGAGGCATGCCGAATTGACCCCTTTGCCCTTGAAAGGGCGGATGAGGCCCGCTGCATCACCAACGGTGACGTACCGGTCTCCGTAGAGATGTTTGGCAGGCTTTATGGGGAAACAACCCCGGTGATAGTCGAGTCTCTTCAGGGATTCATGGAAGTTTTCCGGGAGTACTTTTAAAACAGCGGGTAATTGGAGAAATTCATCCATAGACCTGGAGGAAATCTTTGCCCCGGCGATATTAATGGTGTAGTAATCCGCCTTTGGAGTAATTGCGCCAAATTCAATTTCTTTTATTGAAGGTAAGAATGCGTGGATGTATCCATCGGTATCCTCCACGTTGTGTTGTTTTCCCTCTGGATGAAATTTGGTCAGTATGGTTAATAAAAATTTTGGGGACTTATACGGAGTTTCCCGTTCAAATATCCTGTGAGTGCCTTCTTCAAGGCCAAATGCGCCCACGACGACATCGGCACGTACGTGTTGTGTCTCACTATATACCGTAACCTTATTGGCGCCAATTTCTACGTCAGTAACCTTGCTTCTGATGATCGTTGCACCGGCCTCTTTCGCCTTTTGCAGGAGATAGGCATCAAACTGAATCCTGCGAAGGGCGTAAGAGATTTCACCTTCGCCGTCAAGTTTGGTGACGTGTCCATTTGTGTGGAGGTAATAGCCGGGCACTTCCCTCTTCACGAGATGCCAGGGAAAGGGTATTCCCAGCATATCCCCGATAATGTGTTCGATGGGTTGAGAGAGAACGCCTGCACATTCGTTGTGTTCAATGCCACCCTCAAAATCTTTCACTTCATAAAGGATAACATCCAGATTCATATTTCGTTTTTTGGCAAGGTTCTTTAAGGTAATCGCACAACTGGCGCCAGCAGGACCACCGCCAATTATGGCGACTGTCTGACCGTCCTCCAGTGCGCCCAGTCCTCGTTTTTGTAAAGATGTGAGTCTTTCCTTATGCTCCGGGAGCGGGCGATGTTTAGAATAATCATATCCTTGTTTCATAGCAGCCGAAAAAATATAGGGAAACATGGTAATGTGCAGACGCGGGTCAATAACCTTGAAAAAAATCTCTTTGTAACTTGCATTGCCAGTGACCATATTCCACAGGATGCTATTAATCTGGATAGACTCCCAGGCATCCGGTTGTTTTGAAAGATGGTCGATTTGTACATTTACCAGGTGCTTTTTGGATGTAGTATAATCATGAATACCGAACATGAGATTACCAAAGAAGTTGTCCTGCACCAAAAGTCTTAAGGCAGGTTTGTAATATCCCTTCTTGAAATTTTCTTCTGAGATACCCTGTTCGAAGATCGTGCGCGCGGCTAACCGCGCGGTATCGAAGGCCGATTCAATGCCGTTTTTATAGGTACGGGAGATGCCGGCGTCTCCTATGATTACCAACCGGTTTGTATAGGGATGGACGGCGTGGGTGACAGGTATTTTGGGAAAACAGATACAGAGGTCTTTGGGCAGTGTCCACCCTTCCGGCAGGAGGGCGCGCACCTTTGGATGCTTCATGAATTCTGTCAGGTGGGCCTTTGTTATGTCTTCCCTGCCAATGAGTGAAACAGTAATGTAGTCTCCCTTGGGGGTAAAGGCGGCAAATTTGATGGGTTTAATACCTAATGCAAATACGTAAATGGTATTATGAAAGCGCTCCCGAATAAAGGGACGTCCCAGGTAGATTTCCGCATTGCATGTCCGCACCGATTCCGGTTCCCGGTAGCCGAATTCCTTGCCAACAATCCTTTTAATAATGGCGGTATTCAGTCCGAATGCGCCAGCAATAAGGTCCACAGACATCTTTTTTCTTACATCCGCTTCCTTGTAAACGATGTTTACCAAATCCTGCGGATGTTTTGGCAACTCTATCTCTTCGACAACGGCAGGAATGACTTTTACCCCTTGAGATGCTACCTGTTTCAGCAAAAAATCGTCGAAACTGATATTGGTGGTTAACTCTGAAAACCGGGGACCGTTTCCGCGAAAGACGGTAATGATTTTCGGTTTGTGCCCTGGTTTTGGGTGGTGTAATTGAATGCCACGTTCCTGTGTCTGAAAGTAATAACCTTCTATTTCCTGTTGAACACGTGACTTGGGGAGGATAATCCTCTGGCTCTCCATCTTTCCGATGAGGGTTTCAGACAAAACCCCGGCGCACATGTTACAACCGGTAGGGCCTTTTTGAATAAAGTTCCTGCCATCAAGGATAGTTACATAAATCGTGTGTCCATGTTCCTTTGCAATCCGTAAGGCAAAGTGGGTGAAGAAACTGCCCGCAGGTCCACCGCCAATAACCACAATATTGGCGCCATCTCTAAGGTAAATATTCATTATCGTAAGTTAGATATGTCGGCTGTAAGTGTTTCGACAATCACCGGGTCAAAATATATGCCGGAAAATTTCATAAGTTCTGCCCGCGCACTTTCCTTGTCGGGCACCTTGCGATACAGCCGCTCTGACAACAACGAGTCACAGGCATCCGCCACGGCAACTATCCTTAAAACATGCAAATTCCCTAATGTTTAATTAAATGGCCTTTTCTCCCTTTTCTCCTGTACGGATACGAATAATATTTTCGATAGGGGAGATAAATATCTTACCATCCCCAATATTGCCGGTCTTGGTCTCTTTTACAATACATTCCATGATTTTTTCGACATCTTTATCCATAACCACTATTTCCATCTGCATTTTTCTTGTGAAGTCCGACTTAAAGGTTCTTCCTCGCCACTGTTCGGTAATGCCTTTTTGATGACCGTGTCCTTTTACTTCGGTTACTGTCATACCAGGATACCCGATATCCAATAAGGCGTTCTTCACCATAGCGAATCTATCTTCTCTCACAATTGCCGTAATCTTTTTCATGTGTTATCCTCCATACGATCCCTATTCTATATTTCCATCGTCCAGGCGATATGGGGCATTGATTCCTGGGCGGGAGACCAATTTGCCACTATAACTGATCATGCTTCCTATCTGCACGCTCATCACCTTCTCAAACATCCTCCAGTCGAATAGTATTTCCACTTCTGCATTTTGGCTATTTTGACGGCTTACTCCAACACGATTCCAATCCACGCGTCCCATCCCTTTGTAAGACACAATCCCGGACCACCTGACATATTTACCCTTGTATTTCTTCCAGAATTTATTTCTTTCGGAACGGGAAAGCGTGCTCTCCTTCCCGATTTGTTTATCCATATCTTCGAAAGAAATGTCAAGGTAATCTTTAGATATTGCCTCTTGGGCCGGTTTTGAACTTTCTTTAATAACCGTTGTCTTCTTATCCTCCTGAATGATTTGTCTTGTATCCAGGGTATTGGGGGCAGGAGCAAGTGCAGATATATTGATTTTAGCCAATTCTTTGCTGTTATTTAATAAAAAAATGGTCTCTCCGTCCGTGAACAGAGTAGAAAATATGTTCTTGTAAGTACGGATTCTGTCCTGATCGCAATGAAACAGGACATCGTTGCAATTATTTCTGTTTCGATAAGCCAGCCAATTGTACACCCCCGTTACCAACACCCGGTCATCGAATAAAATGAAATCCTGCACTTGGGCATTACCGATGTGAGTTTTAAGAATTCTGACGTCGAATCCTTCATGAATTAGTGTTTCTACAAGTGGTCCGCTCTCCTCGCTATCACTTTGTTCTAAAATTACGATACGTATACGAATGCCTCTGTCTCTAGCAACCTCCAATTCGTGTTCAATATTCAGGGCAGCAAAATTGTGGATACAAATATTTATACACCGTTGCGTATTTTCAATCCCTTCACGCACCCTCTCTTCGATTGTCCCATCAGGGGGGTAATAAGCAGTATTTCCCGCATATAAAGCACCGGAAACCCATCCTACTATAACCAAGATAAATATTCGTTTCATATACACGGATTTTTCTCATAAGTCAAAAGCGCTTTTGGCAACTTATTCAGGATGTCCGTGGCGATTACCGAAATTTCACCCATCTCCTGTGCCGCAAGATCTCCTGCCATGCCGTGCAAATATACACCCAACTGTGCTGCCTCAAAAGGCGTGTAGTTTTGCCCTATAAAAGCGGCAATCATACCCGTCAATACATCTCCGGCTCCGGCCGTGGCCATTCCAGGGTTACCTGTTGTGTTTCTATAGAACTTCTCTTCGTCGATGACTATGGTTTGGTGTCCTTTCAACACCAGGGTAACATTGTTCCTGTCTTTAACAAACATCTTTGATACATCTAAGCGTTTTGATTGAATTTCATGGGTTGAGGATACCCCGACGAGGCGTGCCATTTCTCCGGGATGTGGCGTAAGTACGATCTGTTTTTTTATCCGTTGTAATATTCCGGGATTATCTGCCAGGGCATTAATACCATCGGCATCCAACACAATGGGACGGTCAAGAGATTGTAATAACCACAGCACCAATCTCTTCGTCTCTAAGTATTGGGACAGACCGGGGCCGATGGCAACCACATCAAACCGTTGTGAAAAATCGAGGATGTCCTGACGTCCCAGATCTGAAAGGGTTTTTAGATGCGTCTCTGGCAAGGGATGCGTCATGACGCAGGTCAATTTGGATGCTACGATTCCATGCAGGCTCTCCGGGATGCCCAGGGTTACAAGTCCCGCTCCGGCACGCAGGGCAGCGCTGCTGCAGAGACATGCAGCGCCGGTCATGCCACCGGAACCTGCCAGCACCAATATTCTCCCATAGTCGCCTTTGTGGGTATCGGCTTTTCTGGAAGGAATCTTTGGTAATGTGGTTACTTCATACATAAAAGTGTATTATTGATTCCTTGTTCAATATTCGATATTAGCATCCTTATGAATCATAGGGACACGGAACACCGTGTTCCTACGATCCCTTTGCCCGGTTAATCAATGAGGCGACATAAGCCGCTCCAAAGCCGTTATCAATATTCACGACTGAAACACCGGCGGCACAACTATTCAACATAGATAAAAGTGGGGCAATTCCGGAAAAGCTGGCGCCGTAACCGATACTTGTGGGAACACCAATGACAGGGCAATCTACCAGACCGCCTACTACACTTGCCAAAGCGCCTTCCATTCCTGCCACGACAATGATTACATTGGCCTTGAGCAGTTCACCATGACTTTTCATTAACCGGTGGATGCCTGCAACACCGGCATCGTACAATACCTGCACGGCATTACCCATGATTTCCGCCGTTACCCGCGCCTCCTCGGCAACCGGGATATCTGAAGTACCGGCCGTTATGATCAGGATGAGCCCTTTGCGTAGCTTTCGACGGGTTTTTTGTATTGTGATTGCCCTTGCCTGTTCGTGGTAAACGGCCTCTGGAAATTCCCTGGAAACAGCCTCGTAAATTTCCATGCTTGCCCGGGTCGCAAGCAGATCATTCTTGCCAGAAATAATATGTTCTGCTATTTTTACTACTTGCTCAGGGGTCTTACCCGGGCAGAAAATGACCTCTGGAAAACCGCAACGGATTTTCCGATGGCTGTCCACCTTGGCAAAACCGATATCCTTATACGGCAACTCCCGAATCTTTTCAAGAACGTCATGTATTGACACTTCCCCGGACTTATAATCTTCCAGTAATTTTTTTATGACGTCGATGTCCATAATTATTTTGCAACCCCTGAGCTAAGAGCCTGTGCAAAAGTTTTAGCCTATTATAGTATTACTGTGTGAAATCTTTCTTTTTTGCAAGTTTTTTTACAACCCCCTTCACCCCCTTTACTAAGGGGGAACTCAGAAATCCCCCTTAGTAAAGGGGGACACAGGGGGTTGTTTCTTTAACCATGTATTTTGGTTGCGGCAAAGCCACGTTATATATTATGTAGCATCAATTCTTGAATTGCTACTACAAATTTTGTGCTTCGGACTTCGTCGTGATCTCGGTCGAACGATTTTGTCTTTCCCGGCTCGTTCGGGTTTGGTTATTTGAGTGGTCAATTCATAAGAAAGGAGCTACGAATGAAAGGGAGTTTAGCACATACCGTGTGTGAATGCAAGCATCATATTGTATGAGTGCCGAAGAAGCGACGTAAGGTTCTATGGGGGAGGATTTCGTCAAGGGATAGGGGCGATTTTGAAGGGGTTATGCAATTATGTCAGAAAACAGATCGGCCGTGAAACAATCAGAATAGATTTAATAGAGTAGGCGATCAGGTTGTATCTTCGAGGGGGGGCCGGTAACGGTATTCTTTTTGGGCTAATCAAGCCGCCAACTTTTATGCCGGTGATACTGTTTGCTCGTTGAGCACAGTAGGTGGAAAATTACGGCCCATTCCATTACGGAATCCGTTTTCCTTTAAAAGCAGCAGTTCCGTTCGTTTTAAAGGTTATCTGTATGGGGTTTGTTATCTTTATTTTAGAGTTTATCTTAATCTCCCCTTTTATGGTGTCTCCCAGAGAAGTTCCTGATATATCTACCGTTTTAACCGTTAGCGCATAATCCGAGGAGTTCAGGCCTATCAATAATAAATTCATCTGAATAGCCGATGTAATTTCTCCCTCATCCGCTTTGATTTCGAAGGAATCACTATCTGTATTTTCCCATTCACTTTCTATCTTTAAACCTTCGCTCTCAAATTTCCCGTCCTCTGAAAAGACCCAGGTATCCTGCCCGATTTCAATGGTGTCGGCGCTGATCTTTACCTTATATGTGCCAGGTACAACTCCTCCAAAAAGGGTTGTATGACATAAAACTATCCATAGCACGGCGACTACCTGCATAAAAGTGAAATATTTTTTAAGACTTTTGCCGTATAACTTCATCAACATCCTCCTTTTTAAAAACGATAATGTAATACAGAAACTTGACCAACAAGGCAACATTAACCGGTATTTTCGATACTACAAACGAGCAGCAATATTTGAGCCAAAACAGACATCCTGTACTTTTTCGGTTTAAACAGGAGGGGTAATTTTAACGAAACTAGATGGAGTGGATGAAATATCAAACATTTTAAACCTTTTAATGTTTAATATGTAAACAATATTGGGTGCACCTTATCCTTTCCGCCATTACGTCAGTAACGATGATTGATACATACAAAGTACTACGCAGATAAACTTTTTTGCAAACCTTCTACAACCCTTTTTAAGAGAATTTGGTGCGGCCTTCGCCGTGCTAGGGAATAGCTTCAACATCAAGTCCTGAGATATCCCCTTCTAAATACTTCTTATAGGCAAGTCCTGCTACCATAGCCGCATTATCCGTGCAGAGCCGGATCGATGGACAATATACGGGGATAGATAGTTCTTTTGATTTTTCTTTCAATCTCTGCCGGAGCCGGGAGTTCGCTGCTACACCCCCGCCCGTTAGTATTCCGCGGACACGATGTATCTTCGATGCCAGGACGGTCTTCTCCACCAGGACATCAACGACCGCTTCCTGAAAGCTTGCGGCAATGTCCGCTATTTCCTGATCAGACGGTATTTTTGCCCCGGTATTTTTTGAATCGTATCTCCGGTAGTGATATAATACCGCTGTCTTTAGCCCGCTAAAACTAAAGTCAAGGGAGTCCTTCTCAAGGTAAGCCCTTGGAAATGCAACTGCACATTGATTCCCGCGCCTTGCCAGTTTATCAATGATGGGTCCGCCAGGATAACCCAGACCAAGTATTTTTGATACTTTATCAAAGGCCTCGCCGGCTGCATCATCAATTGTCCAGCCCAGTGGTATGTGTTTCGTCTCGCTTTCCGATAAAAAAAGAATGGTATGTCCTCCCGACACTACAAGGCTGATGGCGGGATACGGTATATTGTCATATTCAAGGTTATTCGCGTAGATATGTGCATGGAGGTGATCAACGGCTATTAAAGGGATGTCTAGCGCCATACACAACGTCTTTGCAGCTGTTACACCAATAAGCAAGGCACCAATCAGCCCCGGTGTATTCACAACTGCAATTGCATCAATTTCAGCAAGCGTTATTTTTGCATCCACAAGGGCGTTATTAATAATCCCCACGATGGACTCCAGATGTGCACGGCAGGCAATTTCAGGGACCACACCTCCAAAACTGCGGTGCAAGGTATCCTGTGACAAAATAATACTGGATACTATCTCTCTCCCATTTTCCACAACTGAAGCGGATGTCTCATCACAGGATGTTTCGATGCCCAGAATTAGCATAGCATAAAAAAGGCAGGAAATATTCCTGCCTTAAATCAAAATCACTTGAAAGAGAAACTACATTTTCAATATTTTAACGTGTATGTGCGCTCTTCGCATAGACCTCTATGCCTTTCAGGATGTCCACAGCTCTTTCAAGCTGGATGTCTTTATAATAGTGCGGCTTTTCTTTTCCCTTGACATCATTCATTTTACTATCAAGGGTGAGCATAGATAGATGTTCGTGCAATGCCTTGATCTCAGCAAAACTGAGAGGGACATTTATATCAGGTTCAATTCCTTTTTCATGGATACAAACCCCTGAAGGGGTATAATACCGTGCCGTCGTTAATTTTAGGGCCGCTTTTCCATCCCCCACAGGGATTAAACTCTGCACAGACCCCTTGCCAAATGTCTTAACACCTAACAATAAACCTCGTTTGTGGTCCTTGAGTGCGCCCGCAACAATTTCCGAGGCGCTTGCGCTTCCGTTGTTTACCATTACCACCAATGGGAAATTCGGATACGTACCCTTCTTATGAGCCTGGTACACATAATTTTGCGTCTTGTCTCTGCCTTGCGTAGAAACAATTATACCCTTTTCAAGGAATTTATCAGCCATGTCGACGGCCGTATTTAATAAACCGCCTGGATTAAATCTCAAGTCCAGTACCAAACTTTTCATGCCCTTTTTTAACAAATCTTGTATGGCTGCATCCATGTCCTTGATGGTATTTTCCTGAAAATTTGACACGGCAAGGTAACCAACCTTATAAGCGTCATCAATTATTCTGGCGCCTCGAATGCTATTTACATAAATTTTTGCACGTTCAATCGTAATATCGGTAGCGACAGTATCACCTTCATGAACAACGGTTAAGGCAATCTTCGTTCCTAATTTTCCCCTGAGCTTTTTCACAACTTCACGGATATTCATATTTTCTGTAGATTCACCATCGATCTTGATGATTCGGTCCCCTACCAATATACCGGCTTTAAATGCCGGAGAATCGACCAGGGGGGTGATTACTATTAATAATCCGTCTCTTATAATCACCTCAATTCCCAACCCTTCGAATTCTCCTTCCGTTTCAATTTTGAGGTCCTCTAATTCTTCGGGGCCAAAATATTGACTATAGGGATCAAGTCCCGAAAGCATGCCGCGATATGAGTTCGTAAGGATGGTGTTCAGGCTTATTTCATCAACATATTTATCCTGTAATTCCTTTACGACCTTGATGAATTCTTCAAATTCTTCATACAATTCCTCTTTCGTCTGCCGGACACTTTCTTTTATTTCGCCTTGAGGTTTTTTGGGGGGTTTATCCTGCCCAAAAGAAAGAGCGCCCAACGATATGAGGGTTGCCAATAATAAAAAAATACGTAAACTTTTTTTCATCATTTCTTACGTCCTATAGCTCGTTTGGCTGCCAAAACAATGTCTTCAGGCAAGAGGTGGTATTCCTTAAAGAGGATATCGGGTTCTCCCGATTGGCCAAAGCGGTTATCAATACCTATCATCTCTATGGGTACGGAATAGGTACGTGCCAATACCGACGCAACGGCGCTGCCCAAACCGCCATCCAGTACGTGCTGTTCTGCTGTTACCACGGCTTTCGTCTTCTGAGCAACCATGATCAGTATTTCCTGATCTATTGGCTTTACCGTGTGCATATTGACCACTGTTGCCTTGATTCCTTCCTTCGATAGCATATCGGCTGCGGTAAGTGAGTTGACCACCAATGCACCGCAGGCAACAATTGCTACGTCGTCTCCCATTCTGAGGATATTCGCCTTCCCGACGGCATACGGGTCTTCCTTTTTTGTAATTGTGGGCACAGCAGCCCTCCCCAACCGGATATAGAGGGGGCCTTTATAGTCTACAGCCGTCAGAATGGCCTTTCTTGTTTCAACTGCATCACACGGTTCAATAACCGTCATCGTGGGAATTGTTCTCATCAGGGAAAGATCTTCTATACACTGGTGTGACGCCCCATCTGGCCCAACGGATACGCCGCTATGTGTAGCAACAATTTTTACGTTTAAACCACTGTAACAGATCGTATTTCTGATTTGTTCCCATGCCCGGCCTGTTGCAAAGATGCTAAAGCTGCTTACAAACGGTATCTTTCCGCACGTTGCCAATCCTGCAGCCGTGTTCATCATATTGGCCTCGGCAACTCCCATGTTAAAAAACCTATCGGGATATTTCTTGCCAAATTTTGCCGTAGTCGTAGACTTTGAAAGGTCGGCATCCAGTACCACAATGTCTTTGTTTTTCTCTCCCAGTTCCAGGAGTGCGTCGCCGTATGCCTGACGCGTAGCTATCATTTCAGTCATTGTGATAATTTGATAATATTGAAAACCCGCTGAAGTCTTTGCACATTAACATCCACCAGTAATCTTCCTACAAAGAACAAACAACCTCTGTTTTTGTCGAGTAAGATAATGACTGCCATTCCTTTCAATCGTTTTCCATTCTGTCCATAATCATGAGTATCATTAAGTCTATAAATTTCTTACAAGTTGTCTCATAAGGTATTTTATCTTCGTGCATTCTTTGCACACCCCTGCAGTGAAATATCACTATCTATTTTAATTCAGCCAGCGCCCGTTCCGCATCTTCTTTCGATGGCGCCTTACCATGCCAATCGGCCTGATTTTCCATGAAAGAGACACCCTTTCCTTTCACGGTTTTTGCCACAATAACCGTTGGTCGCTCCTGTATCTTCTCTGCCTCATCATAGGCAGCTAAAATAGCATCATAATTATGTCCGTCAATTTCAATTACGTGCCAGCCAAAACCCCGCCATTTATCAGGTATCGGGTGTGATGACATAATCTCGTGAATGAATCCGTCGATCTGAAGTCCATTTTGATCGAGAATTGCACACAGGTTATCCACTTTATAATGGCTTGCGGCCATCGCAGCTTCCCAGATTTGACCCTCCTCAATTTCTCCATCGCCCAGCATTACATACGTTCTATAGTCCTTTTTATCCAATTTTGCAGCTAAGGCAATCCCCAGACCAACGGAAAGCCCTTGTCCAAGCGATCCTCCGGATATCTCAATGCCTGGAGTTGTTTTCATACACGGATGTCCCTGAAGGATACTCCCAAACTGCCTGAGTGTGTTAAGCTTGTCTCTGTCGAAATAATCCATTTCCGCAAGTGTAGCATAGAGCGCCGGACAACCGTGTCCCTTTGATAAGATGAATCTGTCCCTATCAGACCACGTGGGTATGTGTGGGTTGTGCCTTAATTTATTATAAAAAAGCGCAACCAGCAAATCGACTGTTGATAATGAACTGCCGGGATGCCCGGAACCCGCTTTTGCAAGCATCCTTATGATATGCCTTCGGATAACCTTTGCACGTTCTTCTAAAGATTTCGTGTCCAGGCGCTGTAAATTTTTCATAATAATAGCAGATAAAACAAAAGATTCCTTGAGTATAGTATTAATCGTAAGCTAAATGAAAACCCGGTCATCTCGCAAGTTATCTAAGTGGAAATGATAAAACGAGGGGGAGAATTATGGCGTATTGGACAATTATTCCATGTTTGATTTGAGGTCACAGAACTTTGACTACTTTAAATATCAACGTTCCATCAGGGTAGTAAGTGGTGGGCAGAGCCGGGATCGAACCGGCGACACCAGGATTTTCAGTCCTGTGCTCTACCAACTGAGCTATCTGCCCATTTTTTTTACATGAATCCTTTGACAACTTTTTACACAACGAAAACACAAAAATACAAAAAATCCCGATACTCTTACAACAATACGGCAATTTTAGGTTTCATTATAGAATTGGAATAGAAACAAGTCAAGATTTTTATTGCTCCATTCATGTCCGGAGAATACCTCAGGTAATATTTTTAGTAACAGTTCACCCGTCTTCCCGTACACCAATACCCTGTCAGGGTTTTAAACCCTGACAGGGTTATCCAGACGATATACAGTTCGCGTTCAGTGAGGAAACAAGAGGTGGGTGAACTGTTACGACTTCTATAAACAAAAACTGAAAATTTTTATTGACTCTGTCTGTAATACCGGATAAATTTTCAAACTAATAGTATTTAAATATTTTTATCACAAGGAGATTAACATGGTTAAAAAAATTGCGTTTTATCTGTGCCCTATAGTGGTTATTGGCTGTCTATCTTTGCATAATAGTACGAATGCACATTCACCTACCCCCTCCCCACTCCCCACCCTCACTGTTGAGCCTACACCTGCGGTACACGGCCATATTTCTGGCGTTATAACGTCTAATAAATCCGGGAATCCTATTGCCGGTGCAAAGGTGTCGTTAAAAAGTAAGGAGTTGGATTTTAAGGAAAAGACCTCAACAGGAGATAATGGCGCATATGAATTTTCAAATTTGAGCGCCGGTAATTATGCCCTCAAAGTAAAAAAGCCTGGTTACAAAACTGAAAAAAAGGAAATTGTGCTTGCAGAAGGGCAAAATGAGACAATTGATGTTCAACTAAAAAAAGAGACTAGCGGTGATGGATACTAAGAATATTATGTATTCAGGGATTATGCGGAAAAATGATGTTAGCGCTTGATTTAGTTCGGGTGGGCTAGTCAAGAATTAAAGGTAACCGTTCGTGCATTTATAAAAAATATACGCCTTTATGATTTGACTTAGAAGTCTTGTATTACTTGAGAATTAAGTTAGGGACGAACACGGACAAACAGAGTTTGTCCGTGCCACCCTGATACACGCATAAATAAAATGGAAATTCCTATACAATCCAGTTAACAAGAGAGACCACACACGCTTGTTTCTCACAACTTACGACACAATACCTTTCCAATCCCATCCCTCAATTTTTTTATGGAGATTGTTGTCTGTCAGGTCATAGCGGAGGGGCGTAATGGAGATATAGCCTTCATTGATGGCGTTAATGTCCGTGCCTTCCTCGCGGTGAACGGATTTATTCGTGCCTTTGAGCCAATAATAGGCCTTTCCGCCTGGGTCTATACGCTTTTCAAAGGTTTCCTTAAAATCATGCGCAAACTGTCGTGTTATCCGGATTCCCTTAATCTGATCAGGGGGAAGGGAAGGAATATTTACATTGAGCAATGACCCCGCCGGCAACCTATGGGTTACAATAAGTTCTATGACCCTCCTGGCAACACTTGCTGCGCCCTGAATATCAGTATATTGTTCGGAAATCTCAAAGGAGACGGCAATAGAGGGGTATCCCATGATGGCAGCCTCAACCGCCGCAGCCACCGTTCCGGAATACAGGATATGGATACCAACATTGGAACCAAGGTTGATGCCTGATATAACTACGTCCGGTTTATGTTTTACAACATCATAAATGGCTAATTTCACACAATCGGCCGGAGAGCCATTTACACCGTAACCGATAAATTCATTATGTAAATGCACCTCCCGGATGCGCAACGGGTGGCTGAAGGTGATGGAGTGTCCCACGCCGCTCTGTTCAACATCAGGGGCCACTACGGTAATTTGTCCCAGATCCTGAATGGTATGCTTTAAGGCGGCTATCCCAGGGGCATAGATGCCATCATCGTTAGTCAGCAATATTTGCATAATTTTTATTTCGTGCCGTCATAGAAACGTTTAATTGTCTGCATATTCGTACCGGCCCAATAGGAGAGAACCACAAATTTATTGATTAATAATTGTCTCATCACTCCTTTTTTGATAAACCTTCGTGCGGAAGAAATCACCGGCATTCGTAAAAGGATAACCTTTCCCTGCCCCTTGAGTCTTTTGTAAAAATCATAATCTTCCATGATCGGCATCTCTTTATATCCGTGGAGCGTTTGAAAGACGTCACGCCTTACAAAAATTCCCTGGTCGCCAAAATGGAAAAGCCTGAAGTTGAATCTCGTTATAAATGAAACTCCTTTTAGTATAAAATTATCTGCGTCAAATGCAATATAAAAGGAACCTCCTGCCACCATATCATCCTTCATTCTTTTTCTTATTTCTCGGAAGGCATTGTCTGGCAATACGGTATCAGCATGCAAGAATAGTAAAATATCGCCTTGACACAATCGCGCACCTGTATTCATCTGGATCGCCCGCCCACTTTTGCTGTTTATTACACGGGTATACCTCTTTGCAATGGCAATAGTATTGTCGGTGCTTCCGCCATCCACCACAGAGAACTCATACTCTCCGTCTTGCTTGATGATACTCCGGAGTGTTTTCTCGATGTAGGATTCTTCATTTAGAGTAGGAATTATTACTGATATCTTCAATGAAGCTCCTGTATTTATAGAGAACAACATATAAATTCTTTTGTAATTTTAATCATTTCGTATGCAGAATCAACAATAAATAGAAGTAGATTATTTTTAAAATAAAGGTAAAATAATTCCTTATTTTGGACACGGATTAACGCTGATACCATCGTGATGATTCGACATGCTCACCATGAACGGCGCTACATCCTGAGCCTGTCGAGGGTCAGTCGGACGATTGACAGACTTGCAGGGGCGTGGCGCACCGTGTCCCTACGATGTGTCTCAGAAAAATTTGCGTCCTAATTCAATGTATAGGAATTTCAATCTTTGTTGTAGGGGCGAAGCATTTGCTGTCCAGAATATAAAATTGCATTCAAATCTAATATCAGCAAATGCTTCGCCCCTACGTGTGGCTGCAAACAAAGTCGCCGAAGGCCTAATAAAATAAGTTACTTGTAAAGATTTATGGATTATACGGAGATGAATACATGAAGAAATGCATTGCGGTACTGGCTGGGGATGGAATCGGGCCGGAAATAATGAAGGAAGGACTGAAGGTGCTGGATGCCATTGCAAAACAATTTAATCATGCCTTTGAATATAAAGAGGCTTTGGTAGGGGGATGCGCTTACGACAAGTGTGGTCATCCACTGCCCGACGAAACAAAAAAGATCTGTGATACTGCCGATGCCATTTATTTCGGCGCCGTAGGAGGCCCGAAATGGGATAACCTGCCGGCAGAATTAACCCCCGAACGGGGAGCGTTGTTGCCCTTGAGGGCCAGGTACGGTTTGTTTGCGAATCTGCGTCCCGCAGTGATCTTTGGACCCTTGGCCGATGCAGCGTCCTTAAAATCTGAACGGTTGAAAGGAGGGCTGGATATCCTCATTGTACGGGAATTGACAGGAGGGGTGTATTTTGGCAAAAACAAGGTACAGTCGATTACCTTACAGGAAGGTGCGGTTCAGGGGGATTATGCAGTCGATTATATGATCTATTCCGTACCTGAAATTCAGAGGATTGCGAAGGTTGCCTGTGAGGCGGCTATGAAACGCAGTAAGAAACTGACCTCTGTTGATAAGGCAAACGTCCTGGAAAGTTCGAAACTCTGGCGAAAGGTGATTATTGATTTCGTCCAAAAAAATTATCAGCAAATTCAGCTTAATCATATGTACGTGGATAATGCCGCCATGCAACTGGCGACAAACCCGAAACAATTTGACGTGATTGTAACGGAAAATATGTTTGGAGATATCCTGTCCGACCTGGCATCGGCCATTACCGGTTCCATCGGCATGCTTCCCAGCGCCAGCCTTTCGGAGAGGGGTTTTGGACTCTTCGAGCCTATTCACGGTTCAGCGCCGGATATTGCGGGACAGGGTAAGGCCAACCCATTAGCCCAAATCTTATCCGGGGCCATGATGCTGAAATACGCCTTTGGCCTTGGCAAAGAATCAACTGCTATCGAACAGGCCATAATGTCCGTGCTGGAAGACGGGTATCGGACGGGTGACATTGCCGCTGCCGGCACGACGAGGGACAAAACACTCTCAACGTCCGGCATGGGAGATAAAGTGACGGAGTATTTAAAATAACGACATAGCGCAGCAAAGCTGCGGTTGTAGAGCGGCGAGGCTCGTCGCTCTACCTTGTGAAAGTCGCCGAAGTCTTAATTCATGGGATTTGGAAGTGTATTGAAAGACGTACATAAAAATGTTTTTATAGAGTAAATCTCTGTAAATTTATACATGAGGAGGAAGAGCTATGGAAGGGAAAAATTACATCAACGGGTCATTTATAAATAGCGCTTCGGACGAAAAATTTGAAAGCAGGAATCCCGCCAATTGTGACGAGGTATTGGGGACATTTCCCCTTTCTTCCGGGCAGGATGTAAATAATGCCGTCAGCGCGGCGCAAGCTGCCTATGATGGCTGGAGTCGTTTGTCCCGCATTAAACGCGGTGAGTACCTGGACGAATTTACTCAACTCCTGAAAAAGGATCACGAGGAAATATCCCGGCTGGTTACAAAAGAATGTGGGAAAGGGATTGTCGAAGGGCGTGCCGACGTTACGGAAGGCATCCACATGTGCCAGTATGTATTCGGTACCGTACGGATGCCTCACGGTGACGTGGTTGACTCCGAGATTCCGGAGAAAGATTCCTTTATGCGCCGGAAACCGAAGGGGGTTGTGGCGGCGATTACACCGTGGAACTTTCCCTTTGCTATTCCGTTGTGGCTGGTCTGCCCATCGGTAGTGGAAGGGAATACGGTTGTTCTCAAACCCTCGAGGGAAACGGCAGGTACAGGACAAAAAATTGCCGAATATGCGCATAAGGCAGGTTTTCCACCGGGCGTTATTAATGTCGTACACGGAGGATGTGGGGACTTGCTGGTGAAGCATCCGGATACTCATGTGGTGTTGTTTGTCGGCTCTAATGATGTAGGCTCAGGAATAAAGCAGGTTGTTGCCGGATTTCACGATAAGATGTGTGCCTGTGAGATGGGAGGGAAAAATGCCCTGATCGTGCTCGATGATGCCAACCTGGATATTGCCGTAAATGCGGCCATTATCAGCGCCTTTAAGACGTCGGGTCAGCGATGTACCTCAGCGAGCCGGTTGATTGTACATGAAAAGGTATTGGCCGAATTTGAAAAAAAATTCGTTGAGATAACCAAAAGAATAAAAATTGGTGACCCGTTGGATGAATGCGTATTTATGGGCCCTGTGATTAACCAGGCTGCAACGGAAAAGATTGCGCGATACAATGAGCTGGCCAAAAAGGAGGGCGCAAAGGTATTGCTGGATGGAGGAAGACTCACGGGTAACGAATACAAAAAGGGTTATTTTATGTCACCCTTCGTATATCGTATGCAAAATAACCCGAAGATCCGGGTGCTGCGGGAAGAGGTGTTTGGTCCCCATCTCGCAATTATTCCGGTAAAAAATATTGACGAGGCTATAGAAGTACATAATGGCACTGACTATGGCCTTGCGTGTGCGGTAATTACTGAAGATTTTCGGAAGGCCAGGAGAATACGGGATGACTGTGCATACGGTTTGGGTTATGTAAATCTGCCTACTATCGGGGCTGAGGTGCATTTGCCATTTGGCGGGGTTAAAAAGAGCGGGACGGGATTGCCATCCGCCAGTACGCTGATTGACGTAGTGACTCACCGTACGGCATGGACAGTCAACCATGCAAAGGAAATCAAGATGGCACAGGGATTGATTGTGAAGTTATAGTATTGGTGCAAAAATCCCCTTCAGCCAGACCATCTCCCACAAGGGGCGAGGAAATTATCCCTCCGTCGGCTTTATTGCGAGCCCGGTCGAACGCCCACGCCGAAGGCTCTGGGTGCAGCATCGGGCATGGTGAACGTGCCGAACCGTCACGACGAAGTCCCCGCCTTGCGAAGAAACCGGAAGGGTGCAAGGGAATTTTATGAATTGGCTTTCCGGCGGGACGGGAGAATTATTCATTGCCTTTCGAATGTGATATTTATGGTTTGTTCGAGATCACTCACTTCGATTATCTTTATATTCCTGGAAACAGGCACCCTCAACGGGGCGCCTTTAGGGACGATGATTTTGTCGATAAAATGTAGTTCCCTTAAAACCGTTTCCACTTTGTCACCGATAGGTTCTGCCTGAATGGCCGTTCCGCGACTGTCCAATCCGCCTGTTACAACAATATTCACAGGAATAGTCAACCTTGTAAGCATGGAATAATAAGCCAAGGCAGCGGGAAGCCCAATGTCGTTTAGGTTACATCTTTGTATTATTTTTACCACACCATCTTCAAGGTGATACTTTATATAAGTCACTGGCGGAAGAATTTTATCCTGGATTTGTTTGGACCGGACAAACTGGTTTACCGCCAGAATACTATTCAAAAAAATGTTCCCTGGTAACGTTGCTGCCGTATTTTGTAAGGAAGTTTCATTTTCTGCATAGATACACTTCAAAGAAGCGGAAAAGCCAATCCTGGGGTTGTAGGTGAAAAGTGTTCTGATCTCGCCTGCGCCCGCTTTGGGTTTATATGCCGGATTGGCAAGCTTGTCATCCAGTAAGATGCCCAGGATGCTGTCTTCCCAAACCTTCTGTTCCTGAACAGAGGATTCATTGATGTAGTTTTTAATGCGCGCCCTGAGTTCACTTCTTTTGTCTGGGTTCAGATAACCAGGTACCTTACTTAGCGCATATTGGATGGCAGTCAATACATCCGATATCGTTGAATCAGGTAAACCGAAGTCATCCTTCTCCAATTCCGAACAGACGAACTCATTCGGACAAATTTTGCAGTATTCGATCCCCTTGTCACACTTATGGAGGATTTCATTGACATATTTTATATAATTGCCAATTTCCAGGTGTTGTTTGGGAAGGAAGTCCATAAAAATTCCTAAATTTCCTGAACTGAGAACCGATAATACTATTGCTTATCATCGAATAAAAGACATAATAATCATCATAAGAACTACGGATTAAAACATATTATTATACCAAAGATCAAGAAAGAGAAACATTTTTTTGCTCAATCTTGTTATGAAAGATGTAAATGCTACTGAACAACAGACGAGTGCCTGTCTCTATGATTTGAATAAAGAACTTCAAGAGTTTGAAACGTGGATGAAATATATGAATTATAAACTGTTTCTGGAACACGCGCATTCAAACGATTATTATACGCAAAAAAAATTTTATTGGTAACAATAAGGAGAAAGTCTCTTATGAGAAAGCACGATAAGAATGATTGTTCACGTTGTCATGAGTATCCCAGTGAATGTGATGCGTGTTGCAGCGATGCAAGGGCATCGATGAATTTAAAAACTCACTGCCGTAACAAAAAAAAAGATGCCCATAAGGATAACAATTCAATATGCAATAATTAATTCGGTATGTACAGGGACATTCCTATACGCACACAAAGTCCCTCTAACGCCCCCTGTTAGAATAGCGTGTGCAACTCCTCATCTGTTTAAGTCGCCTGCTGTTGACCTTTTCTGTGGACAACATGTATAAAATGGCGTGAGAATTTTAATAACTACGCATTCTCAGAAGAAAGGTATAAATATGGTTATTAAAGAAAACAACAATGACGTACAAGAGGAGTTTGTCTGTCCACATTGCTATGGTAGCACCTTTATATTCATTGGTCTGCAAAAGCAAAAAGGGTTATTCGAAAATCGCGAGTTATGGCGCTGTAAGGGTTGTCACGGCACGTTTGCCAGGGAAACGATTGACGTAAGAAGATCAATGGAAAATGAGACTTTTAATAAAAGAGCCCTTCAATATTACTGCAAAAGCAGATTTATTCTCTGATGAAACTACACAACATAATCTTTGAATCGCTTACCGTTGGCCCCCTGGCAGTGAACTGCTATATTATCGGTTCTAAAAAAGACAATGCAGCAATAGTCATTGATGCCGGCGGTGACCATGAAGAAATCCTCAGGACCTTAAAGAAATACAACCTTACCCTGGAACTCCT
>JABWAQ010000062.1 GCA_013360945.1 Candidatus Brocadia sp. | reverse complement strand
GTCTCTTAAAAAAGCGCTTGAGGTTAATCCTGACATGGTAGATGTGCACAAGGTACTCGAAGAATTGTACCGTTCCAAGGGAATGCTTGGTGACGCTGACCGTGAGGCAGAACTCTATAAAAGCCGGTCCAGCCCTCACCATTGAATCAGGGTAACAGTTCAGCCCACCGCAGAGAATGCCGAGACTTCGTCGTGAGTCTTCGGCGTGAGCTCAGACGAACGCTCAGTCGAACGAACGCAGAGGGTTTTAGAGGATAAACAGAAAAAATTGTGCGGATTTTTCCCTCTTATTTGTTCCTCTGCGGTGAACTATTACGAATCAGGTCTTGGTCAACTTTTCTGGTTGCAAAGGTAAGGAGCCCGTCCCCTGACAGCGATTGGTAATTCACAACGGCTTGCAATTGTCACAAGTCGCCAACAGGGGTTGTCTCCTACCTTACATAACGTTGAATTCCTTAACATTAAATTAGGCCTTATCCCGTCTCCTTCCTTTTCTTAAATAATAAATTGAAAGCAAAATCAATAAGATAAAAAGGAAATTTCTTAATATTTAAGCCCCTTCATTAAAGATGGGAGGTATTTTATTGAATAAAAGGAATTGGATAAAGGCGGGAATTACAATTGTCATACTGACCTTATTTATCATACCTTTTATTGCGATTTCAAAGCACGTTGCTATTTACCAAATTTACTCCTATTTTGTAGATTCTATCCATGATCTCACAGGTTTAAACAAATATTTGATTCAAGCAGTAGTACTATCAATGATCGTTCCTCTTATGATTGGACTAAAGTGGTATTTCTTTTCACCAATCAACAAAAAACGCAGATATATTGGATTATCAATTCTTATTGCAATTCTTATCTCCTACAACTTTAGTTTATATCATTTTACGAAAACCTCATACTTTGCCTTTTCAAAAGGAAAGGTTCTGAAATGGTATGCGGAAACGCCTGAGGGAATCAGATTTTTTGATGCACCTGGTTACGATCCCAAATATGGCATAGAATTAAAGCAAGCAACACCTGAGATGATAGTCAATTTAGAAAGAAAAAAGAGGGGGATGCAGCCAAGGAGAATGGCTTATAATTCAATAGATGAAATAGAATTTTTTGATAGTCTAACCGGCGAAAATAAAGTATGGTACTACATAGATGAATCCGGCAATTATGAACTTTATGATAGTTCAGGAATACATCCTGTTTCTAGAAAGCAGTTAAAACCGGTAACGGAGGAATTGGTTTTACAGATAAAGGCAAAACTTGAGGAAGATGTGAGAAGAAAACAGGAAGAAGCCTTGAAGATTGAACAACAGCGTCAGGAAGAGGCTAAAAGGCTGGAAGAACAAAGAAAAGCACAAGAACATGAAGACTTTCTCAAGCGCTATCTACTAACTCGGTCTTTCATTAATAATTCCGAATCACAAGAAGTTGCAGTTCTTGTTGTTGATGAAGGTAACAACGTAAGCCAGGATATAACCCAGAAAATTGCTTTGTCAGTTAAGAACGAGAGGCTTAATGTAGTTTCTTCTCTTTTTACCGACTCATTTGTTTCGGATGGAATATTTGAGGGGATTTTCAGGGGAGATGCAAACGAAGTAAAGAAGTTGGAATTATCCAAGTATATTGACTACGTAATTCTTGGCAAAAAGATAGTTATTTTTTCTGAAAATCCAGAATTGCAAAATGTGATAACCGCAAAAGTCTCGATTGAAGTACATCTAGTTTCTGCGGAAACAGGAACGATTGAAGACAGTTTTACTATCACTGAAACAGGCGCTGGGTTTTCAAAAGATGCCGCAGAAGAAATATTATTAGAAAGGATACCAAATGTAATTTCACAAAAAATATTAAATACTTTCATAAGGAGATAAAGTCTCATGGAAAACAAATTACGTAGGGCTTTTTTAAACATTTGCGCTTTATCAATTATTCTTTTCGCATTTAATTCTAAAATCAGCTATGCCTATGAACAGGAAATAAATAGCCTCTCTATTGCTATGGCTGAGAAGATTGCTACAGCAGGCAAAAAAACAGTAGCAGTCGTTGATTTCACAGACCTCCAGGGAAATGTAACCGAACTTGGAAGATTTCTTGCCGAGGAGTTCTCTGTGTCTCTTGCCAACATAAGTAAAGGCTTTGAGGTTGTGGATAGAACCCATTTAAAAAGCATACTTGCAGAACATAAACTTTCCTCCACCGGTTTAATAGATCCCCAGACAGCAAGAAAATTGGGGCAGATTGCCGGTGTAGATACCCTTATAACAGGGACAATAACACCTTTCGGAGACAGTATAAGGCTTTCCGTCAAGTCCCTTGATACTGCCTCGGCAAAGGTAATAAGCGCCGCTACAGGAAATATTGCAAAGACAAAGGCTATAGAAGAACTGCTTGCAAAGGAAATAGAATCTCCTCACTCTCCTCATTCACAGTCGCCAACCGCTGGATATATTTCATCTTCCAGTAGCCTGAAACCCAGGAAGGTTGGCGATCTATTAGTGACCATGAAAAATGTAATCGTCTCATCCAAAGATCGGGTTGGTGTAATCATGGACTTTTTGAATCAGTCAGATAAGGAACTCAAATTAGCTGCATCAACTGGTGACCCACGATTGACAGATGAAAGGGGTAATGCATTTAGATTTAAAGAATATAACGGAGGAAGCCAATATCATAGAGGTACATTCAAATGGACTAAAGACGGTGTGAGTTTAAATGCTAAATCGGTAGGTACGGTAGTTCTTTACTTTGAACCGAAGAAAATAGATAACATTAGCGAAATAGGAGCAAATTTTGCGATTTCTTTCGATTATGTGCTTTACGATTTCAAAGACAAATCGGAATTTTATCATTCCGTTTCATTTACGGATGTAAAGGCTCAGCGGAATTAAAAGGGACGATGATTTTGTCTTACAAAATGGTATAAGTAGTTAACAATCTGATTAGTACAATATACCTAAGTGCCTAAGATACACAACCTTTCGCAAAACAAATATTCTGAAAACTTATAATTATTTTGCATTTTCATTTGCCTACATCTCTTATTGGAGATAAGTCATGAAGTCACTCAAAATGCAACTATTTACTTTGATTACCATAATGTTTACTAACTTCCTTTTACTCAACACCATTGTCAAGGCAGAAAAACCCACTTGGGTTGTTGATAAAAATTCTGGATGTAAGATTTGGCTCAGTCTTCAGTCAAGCGAAAGTATTGCGTGGTTGGGAGAATGTGTGGATGGAAAAGCACACGGGAATGGAACTCTCGTAATCTATAAAAATACTATAGAAAACTCAAAAATCTATTGTACAACAAAAAACGGTTTAACAATGGCGGATGGGCATCTAACTGTAAATGTCGACACATCCGCGTACAATTTCAGTATATTTGAAGATGACAGATATAGACACACACGTCTTTGGAATATAAAAGGTATTGTCAATAAAGATATTAATCTAAGTTATAAACCAGTGGCTGATTATATAATGGAAAAAGCAGGATATTTTGCGTTAAAAAACTGTTCAAGAAAAAACCACTCTCAACGCGTTACAGTATTGCTTTTTCAAGACGGAAATGATAATTATGCAGTAAGAGGTGTGCTGCAATTAACCAATGATACAAATAAACTTAGATGGCTTGAGTATGATAATATTGCGCGAGACAAACACATATCACAAGAAGATGAAGAATACAATGCCAAATTAAAAGAAAAAAAACGATTAGAACAAGAAGAAAAGGCGAGGTATCAAGCCAAATTGGCAGAAAAGAAGCGTCTGGAGGAAGAAAAGAAAAGGCAAGAAATGGAGGTTAGAGAAAGGCAGGAAGAGGAAAGAAAAAGACAAGAAATAGCTGCACTCAGAGCCAAGGAGGAGCAAAAAAGGGCAGAAGCCATCAAACGACGTGATGAATTTGTCAAGAATAATAGCGTCGAGGAGTGGCCTGATATTTCAGAACTTTATGTAAATCCATTTGTCTACGAAGGCAAAATCATTGCTATTCAAACAGATTTTGAAACAATGCAAACTGCTACACAGGGAATTTTTGGTGGAAAAGGTGAGACCTTTTTTGTAGTTTCTGATATACAAAAAGGAATGTTTAGAGAAAGTGGACTTATTGTTGTCCTGGCAGGAAGGGTTCTTGGGAAAACAGAACTGCAAGTCCCTTTGTTGGGCCTAATGCAAGTCCCTCATCTAAAGTTTGTAGGAGTTCATTTCTGTCAAGATTATAACTGTAACGATATAATTCCAAAAAGAGAATCTCATGATGAATTAACTTCAGAAGAAACTTTACAGCAGAAAAGGATTGCAAAGCAAACTTCTTTAGAAAAGAATACTCCTAAATTCCAGCTTTTATCTTATATAAAAAGTAAAAACAGTCAAAAAATATTAGATACAAAGATTGGAGAAAAGCAGTGTGTCCCCGATTCGGATTATAAAGTAACAGTTAAGGACTTTATTCCAGATGCAGAATTAAAACAAGAACCTATAAATAAGTCTGACAAGCCTGATAATCCTGCCATTTTTATGAAGTTATTTGATTCTGAGAAGATTGTTGCAGAAGGATGGTTAGTAGCCAATGACCATAACTATTATGAGGATAAAAATCAAAACTTGCGTTTAGAACATATCTGGCTACCTTCTCAGGAAGAGTTAGAAAAAGTCATCGAATCTATTGAAACCGCACATGCAAAGATATCTGTTGCGATAGCAGGACAAGAGTTGTCTCAAGACTTTCACATGGGATTAAATAAAGTCTTTAAACTTGAAGGAACAGATTATACTATAAGGATGTTACAATATGTGCTTAACTATGGAGATAGGCGACCTATAAGTGAGCAGCCGCCTGATAATCCTGCTGTACAGGTGGAAATTAACGGACCGGAAGGCACCGAAACCCGCTGGGTATTTGAAAAATTTCCCGATTGGGAGGATAAGATGCACCCCGCAAAGCATAAGAATTTGAAATTAACCTGCAGTGAAATTGCAAGTGTTAACATGGCAAAAAATACTGTAAAGATTTTCCACTCTCAAGAAGGAAAGCAGGTAATTGTTTATATAAAGGATAAACATATTGTTGAAACCATGCCATGGGAATTGGGGAAGAAATATACCATTGCAGGGCTAGGCAATCAAATTATGGTATCTGATTATTTCCCGTCCTTTGATTTCAAACGGGAAGTTATTAAAAAATCGGATCAAACAGGTGTGCCTGCTATTCTTGTTGAAGTTGAAGGGCCCAGTGGGAAATTTGAGGATTGGTTATTTTCTAATAATCAATATGCCACATGGTATCCCGATAACAATTTTGCGCTTGTTTATGAACTCATAAGTAAATGATAAAATTTGTAACTATTTAGCCAACTGAAGCTGGCTAAACAGTTCAATTTTTTACGTAGTTTTTCTTCATAATTCCAATAAAATCTCTCACAGTTTGCGAGGTACACGACAATAAAAGATAATTACTCAAATACCGAAGATAGACATTCGATCTATCAATATTAGAGCATGTACTTTTAAGGTAATTCCTCAAAGATATCTGAAATTTTTAATAAGGAGATATCTAGTTATGGAAAATAAGTTTTTGAAGATTTTCCTTCGTATTCGAGTTCTTCGTTTAATCTGGTTAATAGCCATTTTGCTTTTTTCATCGGTAGCACCAACTGCAAATCGTACATTATCAGCATCTGTCCCAGATCGTATCATAATGCAAGATGGAAGTACTTTTACAGGGGCTATTGTATCTTCTTCAGTCAAATTCAAGACAAAATACGGAGAAATTGAGATAAACACTGATAATATTGTATCATTCTCGATGGATACTTTAGTTTTAAACGATCAGAGTAAGTTGATAGGAAATTTTTCAGGTGGAAATATTACCATCGAAGTCTCAAATAAAAAACTAGACTTTCCAGCAATTGAGGTTGTTGGTTTAACGACAAAATTGACAAATATTCAGGATGAAAAACTGCCATCAACGATTCAAAGTCATAGTTTATCCTCCATAAAGAACTTAAACAGAGATAATGCCAAGCGTATTCTAATTTCAGAAAACCTAACAATCTCTAGTGATTGGTATTTCTATACTCCGGACGAAGTATCTACAAGCAAAAGTATATCAATACCTACAGACACTAAATTTCTTCCTGAATTTATTCTAAATAAAGATATATATAATCAAGTGGAAATACTTCGCTCATATTGGTCGTGCTTGGAAAACAAAAATCTACTCATAGTTGAAAGAATAAAAGATAATAATTGGCCTAATAAATTAATTTCTGAGGGTAGAATTTCACTGACTGAAACAGGACAAAAATATCTAGATAAAAACTTGAATTTTAGTTTTAAGGTTATTGCAAATGAAATCACTGGTATTCAATATGTCGACAAAATGGATATAACTATAAATGAGGAGACATTGGGTAAAGGGACGAAAGTTGCGAAAGTATTTTTCAATGGTACAGTAGAAAGTAATGACAATCCATTTAACCAATGTTTCGAAAGTTGTTGGGATATTCAAAGCTTATTAAATGAACCATATGCATTGTTTGAGCTCTTTGACGATGGGTGGCGACTTAAAGAATGGAATACTGGAGGTTCGTTCATATCCTTAAGGAAAGCAAAACATAACTCAGATGATAAAAAAACACATTTAAAAGTGCCTCATAGAGAATTAGCGCCAAAAGATGTTTCACAGCAGGAACAGGAAAAAACTAATGCAATAGAAGAGGCCAAAGAAAAGCAGATAATTTCTTTACAAGAAGAGGGGGAAAATGCTGTTAAAAACCAAAACTGGAATGCTGCCATTCAGGCTTATAAGAAATTGCTGGAGATTGCCCCTGAAGATTATGATGCCAATGCAAACATAGGTACTGCCTATACAATGCTAAACGAATTCGATTTGTCAATTAAGCACCTTACGAAGGCACAACAACTTAGACCCGCTGAATATCAACCTTATTATTTTATGGGCGTTGCATACGCAAGAAAAGGAGACACGGAACATGCAGTAGAATCTCTTCAAGACGCGATTAATAGAAAACCCGCGGATTTATCAGCATCTGATTTGGTAAAAGATACCAATTTACCGGAAGATTTTAAACAAGACCTACGGTTTAAAGGATTGTTAGCAAAGCTAACATTTAAAAAGTTGATTTCCGATGTTAAAGATACCAACCTCTTTGATAATCATTTCCAAGAATTTCCTAACCGTTTTGAAGAAGTATGGGATGCAGTTGGTTATGCTCTTAAAAAGCAAAGAGAGAAAATAATACAATCTGATAAACAGACGGGAATTATTATAACAGATTTGACATTCGATTGGGACGGTGAAATATATAACAAATACTATATATTGATTGAAAAATGGAATGAATCTTTATCTGTAATAAATTTTAAGTTATTGACGTACCATAGAATTAAAAATAAGAGCAAAACAATGGAAGAAGGTTTTATGAAAATGTTAAAAGGTCCTGAATTAAAACCAGCAAATAGCTCATATACTAATCAAGTTGCCATGAGCTTTTTAGAATGCGTTAGAAAAAGATTAAAAAACAGTAAATAACATATTAAAGATCGAAGTACAGCCAATGACATATCTTTAGCCAATGGTCAATCATGGGCTGTATTAAAGAGAGGGAGAAAACAAATAACGTTGTATATATAAAATATGGAGATGTTATTCTATTTGGAGAAAACGGTTCGTTGTGCAAAGCTAATATGAAGCGAGAAGGAAAGCGTTATTATTGTCCATTATTCACAAAATCAGAGAAAAAATAGCAAGACAAGAATATGAGTTTACTATTCCACACTTCTTTGAAGAAATGGCTAATGACAATCTTGTTTTCGCAGATATAGAAATGGCAATTGCCCATGGTAGAATAAGACGTAAATTTACACGAGACCCCAGAGGGATAGTTACGAGGTTGTTGGACCTGCAACAGATGGAAGAGAAATTGCAATTATTTGTAGGATTGAAAGTACAGGAAAATTATTATTAATCACGACTTACGCTTAAGAGGAAATAAGATGAAGAGAAAAGTATCTGGATATGATTATGGGGAGTGTGAGATTTGTAATACCCCTATGCAAGAGAAACTTATCAAACAAGATTTTTGGATACGAGGGGAGCTCGTTGTTGTGGAGGATGTACCTGCCGGGGTATGTCCACAATGTGGCGAGAAAGTTGTCAAGGCTGAAGTGGGACAATGGATTGCAAAGTTAATAGAAAACTCTGAGAGGATTGCGAAAGCACCGAGAATTTCTGTTCCTGCGATTAAATTTGGTATATAGAGGAATGAGAAAAATGAAACGATTTTTTTCTGCGCTCGTTTTCATGATTTCTGTGCCGTTACTCGCAGTTTGCGGATGTGCAACACACGAGGAAAATCGCGCGTACACAACATGGAATTCAGCCGAACATCATGATCAAAACTCTATGCACGTAGTTTGTCCGCACTGTGGTGAGACGATTTCGATTGATTACGTCAATGCCAACATAATTCACAAGGCAAGTCAGTATCTTATTGTCGATACTATTTACAAGTGTCCTCATTGCTTCAAGGATTTTATGTTGCCCCATCCCGAACCTGTGACTTCTTATGCAGAAAAATCAGCGACTCAAACATCGAATGTGGAAACGGTGCCTTATCCCATATTTTTGGGACGCAGATATTCCTCTGAAACAGAAAGCAGAAACATTCATATAGATTATGATGAAGAACGGTGGGGAAATAACTGGTGGTTTGGTTATTCGTTCCACTTTAGAGACTATTATAGGAAAACAAACTCTGTGCGTACGTACGACATGCATCGCCGCTATCATTGTGGGCACTAATGAAATCGTATTGGAATTTTCATTTTATTTAAGCGGGTATGTGGGCGGTAGCAGTCATAAAATCCCCATAAAAAGGGGGACTCAGAGGGTTGTAAAATAACACTGACAGAAAAAGGCGATAAGAAAAAACACAACCCCCTTAATCCCCCTTTGCTAAGGGGGACTAACTTGATCGAATGAAAAAGTGCCTTGCCATTTCTAAAGAGAGTTGAGAATAAATTAAAAAGGAACAAATACTAGGGAGATGGATATCATGAAACAAACCTTATTGAAAGTAAAAAATCTGGAAAAATTTATCGAAAAGCATGGAGAAGATCCATTTATTTCACAAAGTATATCAAAAATGCTGGACTATAAAATTGCAAAATATGAAGGGGAGATAAAGAGATTGGGTAAAGAGTTAAAGGTATTTGAACGTGCTTACGGAATGAAATCATCGGTTTTCTTTAAGAAATTCAGTGAAGGTAAGATCGGAGACAATATGGATTTTATCGAATGGTCATCCATTTATCAGATGCATAATCGGCTCATAGAAAAAAAGATCGGGCTTGAAGGCAAAAAATAAATGATTGAAAATTATCTCGATAACATAATCCACGAGCTTATAATAAGTCGTGTCGTTTCATCCTTTAAAGTATTAAAACGCGAAGTCGGAGACGAAGATGGTTACATTCGAATAAAATGCAATTTATCAAACGGGGATGTTCTTGAATTTGCTGAATATATACACTTCCGTAAAAACACGATAAATCTTGAGACATATAGCTTTCACTGGCAAAGTGCTAACGGCAAGTTAGTGAAGAGATGGGACAATGTAAAACACCACAAGGACGTTTCCACATACCCGGACATCTTCATATTCCTCATGGTAAAGTAATTGAATCCGAGCCAATGAGTCTGAAAAAGATTTTATTGGAAATAGGGCGGACATTGCTTAGAAAAAAGACAGAGGAGTAATTGTGATAGAAAGCTATTGAAATAGCAACCTTTTTAACAAATATTTTTATTGCTTTTACAAATCCCCTGAACCTTATTTATTAAAGGAGATATAACGCGGTAATTTTTTGCGGTATGAACAACAATGTTATGGTTGAAGCAAATACATTAGACGATCTCATCGAGTCATTTATCAACTACCTCCTCGTCGAGTGCGGTTTGTCCAGGAATACCATCATCAGTTACAGCCACGACCTGCACATATTTACCGCCTTCCTGCTCTCGAAAAACATACCGGACTTTGAAAGCGTCCGCCCCGATACAATTACCAGCTTCATTATCTCCGAAAAAAACCGTGGCCTTTCCATCAACTCCATCACCCGCGCCATTGTTGCCATCCGTATGTTATACAAATTTCTCCTCTCGGAAGGGAAATTGCACATGAACCCACTTGCTTTGATCGATACACCAAAGCTCTGGAAAAGACTGCCGGAATTTATTCCCGTCCATAAGGTCAAAGACTTACTTTCGATGCCTGATACTAAGACGAAATTAGGAATGAGAAATAAGGCTATCCTTGAACTTATGTATGCCACCGGTGCGCGGGTATCGGAGGTCGTTGCGATTCAGCTTGACTGGATTAATCTCGAATACAGTTATGTAAAGTGCAGGGGTAAAGGTTCGAAGGAACGCATCGTACCCCTTGGAACAAAGGCGATTGAGGCTATTCAAAATTATTTGAAACTCGCCAGACCTCAGATTAAAAACAGTCAGGACAGCGCCTATTTATTTATTTCAAAAACAGGAAGGCCCCTTCGGAGGGAAAATATATGGGTCATGGTAAAGAAATGTGCTTTAAGAGCCGGTATCCATGGAAACATCTCCCCACACAAGCTGAGGCATTCATTTGCCACCCACCTGCTGGAAAACGGCGCGGACTTGCGTTCCGTCCAGGAAATGCTGGGCCACGTCAATGTCTCGACTACTCAAATCTATACCCACGTCAGCAAACAACACCTCAAGGCCATCCATCGGCAATTTCACCCGCGGGCATAAATAAGTAACGTTTTGATGAGTATATAGAATAGCGGTATCAGTTCACCCCCCTCCCCTATCCCCTCCCACCAGGGGCGGGGAAAAACACTTCCTCCCCCTCGATGGGGGAGGTCAGGTGGGGGTGCTGAACTGTTACGAATAGCGGTCGCCGTGTATCCGTCCAATACAATAGTAAAGGCAATAATTGAGTTTACGTAAAGAAGCAAGAACACTATTGAACTGACAGGGGCCCAAGAAGGTAAAGAAAAAAGCAAAGAAGAAGGTAAACGAAAAGATTTCTTTAAAACGAAACTCAGTGGTCAGATAGATAAACTGAAGAAATACATAGCAGAATATTGAAATCGTGCATTCGTTATTATCGTGAGCCTTGCAATATAATATCACGCACTGCCATTTTCCTAAATTCCTCTGCGGGTAAAGGCTTGCAGAACAAATACCCCTGCATCTCGTCACATTTTTGCTGTTTTAGGAAATTAAGCTGTTCTTCAGTCTCAATCCCTTCAGCAACGACCTTGAATTTCAGACTCTGCGCCAGGGCAATAACTGATGCTACGATCAGTTGATCATGTAGATCTGTTTCGATACCGCTCACGAAGTGCCGGCTGATTTTGAGTTTATGAATGGGGAATTTTTTGAGATAATATAAAGAAGAAAAACCGGTGCCGAAATCATCAATAGCGATTTGAATGCCCAGGGCGTTTAGCCTGTTTAATTTATTAATCGTAGTCTCTATATCCTGCATGGCAATGCCTTCCGTAATTTCCAACCCCAGAAAATGAGGGTCCAGACCGGTTTTTTGGAGTACCGACATGACCATTTCCACCAGATTTGGTTGCTGGAATGTATGTGCTGAGATGTTTACTGCTACGCATAAGGGCTGAAATCCGGCATCCTGCCATGACTTGCATTGTACGCAGACGGTATACAGCACCAATTCATCGATATAGACGATCAGCCGGGTGTTTTCTGATAAGACAAGAAATTCTTCAGGAGAAATCAGACCCCGATCGGGGTGTCGCCAGCGCACCAGGGCTTCCAAACCAACGATCTGGCCGGTGCTGATACTCACCAGCGGCTGGTAGTAGACCACAAATTCTTCGCGATCCAGCGCCCGGCGAAGATTACTTTCCAGTACCATTTTTTCAAAGGATCTGATGTGCATGGATGAGGTGTAGAATTGGTAGTTATTTCTCCCCTGTTCCTTGGCATCATACATAGCGGTGTCGGCGTTCTTCAAGAGGGCTTCAGCATCTTCGCCGTCACCGGGATAAAGGGCAATTCCAATACTGGAAGTGATATAGAGTTCGTGTCCACCAATCATTAATGGTTGTCTTATGGCATAGAGGATTTTACGCACGATACTGATTATGTGTTCCGCCTGAATAACGCCTAGCAACAGGATCGTAAATTCATCACCGGCGAAGCGGGCAACTGTGTCTTCTTCACGGATACAGCTTTTCAATCTGTCAGCGACAATGCGCAGCAACTGATCTCCCACAGAATGCCCCAGCGTATCGTTTACGGCCTTGAATCTATCCAGGTCTAAAAACAGCACGGCCACTGTCTCGCCAGTACGATGTGCGTGTGCTAATGCCAGAGCCAGACGGTCATTGAACAACGTCCGGTTGGGTAAGGACGTGAGGGTGTCGTAAAAGGCTATATATCTGATTTGTTCTTCCATCCGCGCGTGCTTTTCGATTTCCATCCGTAACGCTTCGTTTGTCTCCATCAGCGCCGCTGTCCGTTCTGCCACGAGCCGTTCGAGGGATTCATGGTATTTATTCAGCGTCTCCTCCGCCAGCTTGCACTTCTGCCGTTCCGCCGCATCGATCAGTTCCCGGTCAATGACAGGTACAAGCCGTGCCAGATTATTCTTCATAATGAAGTCGTGTGCACCGGCTTTCATGGATGCAACTGCAAGGTCCTCGCCGATAGCGCCTGACACGATGATAAATGGCAGATCCAGTCCGCTGAGTTTCAACTGCTTCAGTGCGCCTATCGCGCTGAAGCGGGGCATGGAGTGATCAGAAAGGACGATATCCCATGACTGCCTTTCGAGCATCGTTTTCATGGCAGAGGCCGTTTCAACCCTTTCAAACGTTGGATCATACCCACCGCGCCGCAGTTCATACAGCAGCAACTCAACGTCATCCGGAGAATCATCAACGAACAGTATGCGAAGGGGTTTTCCCATCTAACCACTGTCCTTCCTTAACGCTTGTATAAAAGAAATCAATAAACCTCCCTTATGTTTTTTGCCTGAGAGAATTGGGTAAAATCCATAGTTTTGAGCATAGCGGTAGATTTGTCATATACATTGTTCCACCAATCGTCTTTTACGTGTGAATTTTAAGTTGTCAGTTTCAGGGTTACAATCTAAAATCGTAAAAACAAAAAACCTTACTGCAAAGATATTTTTCTGAAAAACACCTTCGGCAGTAAGGCCATCTTTTTGTCAATGCGTGCTTGTATAGTGTATGCGCTTAAAGACCCGTTACTTTGCTTATCCTGATCACTCAGGGTTTGCCTTTTATCGGAATGTTTTCCTTCAGTACAACTTTGTAGATAGCCGTCGCCAAAAACGGCGGCTATCTAATATTTGATAAATTTAAGAAAACACAAATATCATCAGATGTCAAGAAGAAAAAAAGAGAAAGGTTTGATTGCAGCTTTGCTTGCAGGATTTATTATTGTAATTGGATGCCCGATAAGATGTTCAACGCCTTCTTATACTCGATCGCTGCATCCTTTATTTCTCCCTTTTGTATGTACGCGTTTCCCAAACGCCGATGTGCATCGTATGAATCCGGCGTCAACCCAATAACCTTCTTATAGGCTGAAATTGCCTTCCCGTCTTCTCCTTTCTTTGAATATAACCACCCTAAGCACAGATATGCCTCTGCATAATCTGATTTTATTTCTAAGATATCCATTACCTCCCTGAATTTTTGGTCGATGAAGGGCACCTTTCCTCTCATCCAGCCAAAATCTTTTATACTTTTACCGTTTGCCGATATTTTATCAATAACCATGTCACACATCGTTATGGCTTCTTCGAGTTGATCCTGAGAGGCATAAAGAACAGCCATCAGCGCCCGAATTTCGGCATTATCGGGCTCTTTGCGAATTGTCCATTCTACCAGTTCCTTTGCATCTTCGTACAAGTCGCAGTGTACATACATCCATCCAAGGAACGCATACGCCTGGACGTCTTCCGGATACCTATGAATGACCTCTTTGCATGTTTCAATCGCTTTATCTGTTTCACCGTTTCTATTATACGCCGTTGCAAGCAGGTAATATGCCTTTTTGTTTTTGGGATATACCTTAATAGCTTCTTGTGCTGCCGTTATCGCCTTGTCAAAGATGCAGGCATTCATGCTGTGTTCTCCTTCTGTAAGGAGTTTTTCAAGGACACCGTCCCTGATTTTTTGCGCCTCACCCAACTCATGTAATGCCTCATTTAACATCCCCTTCATTGCATAAAAACAACTCAGATAGACGTGTGCTTCTGTTCGGTCCGGTTCCATAGATATCGCCTTCGGCATATCTTCAATAGAATGGTCGACCATCCCTTTTTCTGCATGGGCACAGGCTAATTTTATATAGGCATTCACACAATCAGGCTTTACTTGTAAAACTTCTTCGTACTCTTTTATTGCCTGATCAATCACAGAGATTGTCTCTTTTTCATCAGCATGTGATTCTCTTTTCCTGGAATCATTTTCCAGATTTAATACTTTTTTATACTCATTCAGGGCATCGCCCAACCTCCCCAGCTGCACATAATACAGGCCCAACACGGCATGTGCGCCGGGAAATTCATCTACCCGGTCAATTACGTCCTCAAAATTTGCAATAAACTCCCCGACCTCTGCCGGAACCTCTTTTGCCATGGGATATTCAAAGGGTACCCTCTGAAAGTCTGGATTTATCTGCAAGACCTTTTGAAGTTCCTCTATTGCATCAGGAATCAATCCTTTCTGGCTATAAGCCCACCCCAGATATGCATGGGCTTCTGCGTTATCCGGGTAAAGCTCCGCTATTTTTTTTAATCCGGGTATCGCCAGATCAATAGACCCTTTTTCAGCATATTGCATGGCTTTTTCATATCGTGGCCTTTCCCAAATACTCATAGCGGGGGGATTTTTGTTTAGTTCTTCTGAGGCAGATAAAGAAAAAAATAGCCCTTGTACCACAAGGGCTATGAGAGGAGCAAACCGTATCGATTTTACCACACGCATCATACTAATATCCTTTTATACCACCCGAAACAAATTCTGGATAGGTTGGTGTCATATGCTCAGAAATATCAAGTCCCATGGTCTCTTCTTCCTCAGTTACACGGCCCAAACCTACCGTTTTCAGTCCGCCAAAGATAATGATCGAGCACAAACAGGCGTAGACGATACAGATGATAAAACCCAGGGCTTGGATACCGATATAACAACTCACGTCATGATAGGTAGGCCGTATAAGCCCCATAACACCGGTTGCAATGCCGCCAATAGCCCCGGCAGTACAATGCACCCCGCACGTGCCTACAGTGTCGTCAATCCCTATCTTGTCAAGTGACCTTACCACCAGCGGTATAATCCCTCCGCTGATTACCCCTACGACAATGGCAAAGCCGGGATGGGTAAAACCAACGCCTGCACAAATGGACACCATGCCGGCTATCGCCCCATTTCCCGTAGTAAGCGGATCGGGTTTTTTATTCACGAGCCACCCGCCAAACATCGCACCGAGGATACCGCCCGCCATACTCATGGTGACGTTGATCGTGGTAGTAGGTAAATCGTTCGCCAGGATATGGATCATCTTCCTGGCTGTTGCCTCACTCGATGGCTCACATAGCGACCCGACCAATACCGACCCCACATTAAAACCGTAAAAACAGACGCACAATATGAATACGCCGAGTATCATTTGTGAAACGTTGTGTCCGGGGATGGTATAACACTCTCCGCGGCCAAACTCAAACAGCCACGTTTTCTTACTCGTGCGTGCGTATTTCTCCAACCGCGGACCTACAATCATTGCGGCAATAAGGGCTGTTAAACCACCCTGGAAATGCACCACCACGGAACCTGCATAATCAACATAACCCCATTGCAACAGCGGCCCTGCAGACCAGGCCATCCATCCAAAAAATGGATACATAAACCCGCAATAGAGTACCACATAGATAAGATATGCCTTAAAACTGAATCTCTCTGATATGGAACCCGATGCGATGGAGCACGAAACAAGACAAAAGCCCCACATGGTAAACCAATGCCCATACACGTTCAGTTTATCCACGTTTCCCGGATCAACCACTCCGAGAATACAGTAATTCCAATTACCGGAGAAAATGGCAAATCCGAACAGCCACCAGACCAGCGTGCCCAAACCGATATTTGCGCAGACCTTCATATAGACGTGGGTGGCATTCTTCGATCGGACCTGTCCGCTCTCCAGGAATGCAAAGCCTGCCTGCATAAAAAAGACCAATACCCCCGTGATAATTAACCACATTACATAAATGATAAGAATAATATCTCTCGCCAATATGTCTACCATCGGACATTCTCCTTTTTTTCATATACGTCAAATCACTGGTGCATTGAAGTCCCCAAAAAAAGCCTTCCGTACTCCAAATATAGTACCAGTATTAAACAAATAATCAATAGAATATTAGACTTCTCTTTTTCGGAAAATTATTATATTTAATTGAAACGAACACAAAATAAAGATACCATAACAAAAAGCACTTTGTTCTCCGGTTTCTTATAAAAATTTTTTATTCTCTGTGCATATCGGTACTATGTTAGAAATAACAAAAAATCTGGAAACTCCGGTAAATCGCCGAAGATTATTGTATTGCACGGGTTGGGGTTTTATAGGGATATTTGTCATAACACTATTTGGCGGCGTTATCAGGTTCTTCTTTCCCAGAACCATCATTGAACCACCGACAAGGTATAAGATTGGATATCCCTTCCAGTACCCGTTAGGGGTAAGTGAAAGGTTTAAAAAACAGTTCCGGATATGGATCGTCAGGGAGGTTGACAGGCTATATGTAATCGAGGCAAAATGCACCCATCTGGGTTGTACCCCTAACTGGCTTGCAGCAGAGGGCAAATTCAAATGTCCCTGCCATGGGAGCGGGTTTACCCCCGATGGACTTAATATTGAGGGACCCGCGCCAAGGCCTCTGGAGAGATTCAGGGTTGCAGTGGGTGAGGATGGGCAAATAATCGTTGACGAAGGAGTAAGGTTCAGAGGTGAACGTGGCGAATGGGACAAGGCCGGCGCATTCTTAAAGGTTTAACAAAAACAATTTGGCAACGACTCTTGTGCAGGGGCGGGGTTACGCCACCCCTGCGGTTCGCAGGATAGCGACATAAAGGTTGCGCTGCATGTTCCGACGCGTTCGGGTTGGGCAACTACAAAATGACTAATAAACTTAAGAAAAATTTTTTGGAAAAATACAGAAACATGCTGAAAGAAAAGGGGTTATTCGGCATGCTCATGGATTTAACGGTTAACTCGCAGGTCTGGAAGTCCGTCTTCAGACACACCTTTGCCGACACGCCGAAGAATCGCATGCTTAAAGTTGTTTCAAACGTCTTCATGCACCTGCATCCGGCGAGGGTAAAGAGGCATGCGCCCCAATTAAAATTTACCTGGTGTATGGGCGGTATCAGCTTCTTCCTGTTCCTGGTACTCACGTTTACGGGGGTGCTCTTGATGTTTTATTACCGGCCCACCGTCCATGACGCCTACTGGGATATAAAAGACCTGGAATATCAGGTGCCCTTCGGCGCGATTTTACGGAATCTGCACCGGTGGAGCGCTCACCTGATGGTCATTACGGTGTGGTTCCACATGTTCCGCGTGTTTGCTACGGGCTCTTATAAACCGCCGCGGGAATTTAACTGGTGCGTGGGTGTTGTCCTGCTCGTGCTTACCCTCCTTTTAAGTTTTACCGGCTATCTGCTTACCTGGGACCAGTTGGGATTTTGGGCCGTAACGGTTGGAACGAACATGGCGCGTTCGACTCCACTGCTTGGACACGAAGGGCCCTTCGGAGAACAACTGGGCATGACGGCGCATAATGACATACGGTTCGCCCTTTTGGGCGGTTCGCTGGTCGGGGGGAACGCCCTGCTCAGGGCGTATGTATGGCATTGCATCGGATTGCCGCTTATTATAAGCATCTTTATGATGGTGCATTTCTGGAGGATCCGCAAGGACGGCGGCATTTCCGGGCCGCTCTAAAGATAGCTTGACGTATAGGAATTTTAAACACCCCCCCCATAATCCCCCCGTTTACGGGGGGAAAACAGGGGGGTAAGTCGCTGAATACCTAATTTATAGACTTTGAACATGGAAAACGTCTGGGCAATTATAACGAAACCTGACAACATCCCCATTGTTGGCTTAATACTTTTATTGTTTTTCTTTACGTTCATTACCTTTAAACAGGCGTTTGAAAATGACAAACGAATGAAACAAGGAAAGCATCAAAAGGGAGAATAGCGTATCGTGGAATATAAAATAGTCAAAGCCGACGACCACTGGTTCAGGGAAAATATTAATTGTCAGTACGCATGCCCTGTCAACACACCGGCCATGAATTATATCGAACGCATCGTCGCCGGAGATTTTGACGCCTCTTTACGATTGAATTTCATGGCAAACCTCTTCCCGCATATCCTCGGCAGGGTATGCACGCATCCCTGTGAAACCGCATGCCGCCGCGGGGCCATTGATAAACCGATTGCCATCTGTTCACTGAAAAGAAGCGCTGCCGACTTCGCTTCGGTAAAATCATCGCGAAAACCGATACGCGATGAGAAGACAGGGAAACGCGTCGCAATCATCGGCTCAGGGCCATCCGGTCTTGCTGCAGCGAACGATCTGGCAACAAAGGGACACGACGTTGTCGTCTATGAAGCGCTACCCGTCGCCGGAGGCATGTTATGCGTGGGCATTCCGCCGTATCGACTGCCCCGCGAAGCGATAGAAGATGCAGTGAACTGGATCAAGGCGCTCGGCGTTGACATCCGTTTGAACAGCCCCATCGACACTCCTGAGGCATTTGACGACTTATTGAGGGAATTTAATGCGGTATATCTTGCCATGGGCGCCCACCGGTCACAGTTGCTTGAAATCCCCGGAGAAGAGCTGGAAGGGGTTTTGCATGGCGTTACGTTCATGAAAGATACCAATCTTGGGCTGCGAAAGACGGTTCCCGAAAGGGTTGCCGTTCTTGGCGGCGGTTTTACCGCCATAGACTGTGCGCGCTCGTCGTTGCGATTGGGCGCGAGGGAGGTTTCTGTCATGTATCGCAGGACACTGGAAGAGATGCCGGCGGGTGAACTGGAAGTGAGGATGGCGGAACAGGAAGGCATACAGATGCACTATTTAACCTCTCCGGTAAGGATAATCGGTGGGCATGAGCGAAAGGTGACGCATATCGAATGTATAAAAAACACGCTGGGCGAACCGGACGAAAAGGGAAGACGGCGCCCGGTCCCGGTGAAGGGAAGCAATTTTATGGTTCCTGTTGACCTGATAATTGCGGCCATCGGCCAGTCGCCTGACATCAGCTTTCTGTCTGACCGGTGTGGAATAAAGATCAATCATTGGGGGATGCCCGTTATCGACCCGAAGGATTTTATGACAACCAGAGCCGGGGTATTTGCCGGCGGTGATTGTGTGACCGGCCCCAGGAATGTCATTGAGGTAATCGCAGACGGGAGAAAGGCTGCAAGGGCAATCCATCGGTTTTTAACGGTGGAGGAGAGAAAGGGCTATACCTTTTATTACAAAGATCAATCCCCTTCGGACAGGATGCCAGATTATGACTTCGCACCCAGGCAAAGCCAGGATGCCATCCCCATGTCTCAAAGGCGAACCCTTGACGCAGAGGTTGAACGGGGGCTCTCGCGGGAAAACACTTCTCAGGAGGCAGGTCGCTGCCTGCTCTGCCATTACAATATCTTTATCGACGAAAGCTGCATCTTATGCGGTGGTTGTATTGATGTTTGTCCGCACCAGTGCATATCCATGGCCTCCCGTGAAAAGGTCGAAATTCCTAGCGACGCAGAGGATGGAGGCGCAATCGCTGGCGACTGGGATGCCGTGATGGTGCTTGACGAGGAAAAGTGTATCAGGTGCGGACTGTGCGTAAAGCGGTGTCCGGTAAATGCAATCACGATGAAGCGTTTTTCCTATTCGGAGGAATATGAGCATTAAATTAGGACTTTGTCCGTTTTTTCATTAACGTGTAGAGGCAATTCATGAATTGCCTCTACACGGATTGAAAATCCTTATCGTTAAATTAGATTGGATTTTAAAAGACAAAAACTCAACAACTTTTAGATACATGGCAAACACCAAACAGAAACAACCCCCTCGCCCCCTTTCTTAAGGGAGAATTTCTTCGATTTCACCTTTACTAAGAGGGAATTTTCTCGATTCCCCCTTAGCAAAGGGGGATTAAGGGGGTTGTTGCCCTTAGCCCCCATTAACAAAGGCGGATAAAGGGGTTGTCTGACATGCCATGATACATACTTTGAAATTCCTTATGCGACTATAATAAAGAAAATTATATGAAACACACCACACAAAAAGGCGCGATTGCTCAACTGGCAATTATCATGATTGTGGCTCTTGCATCAATCACACGGGATACCTATGCAGCATCAAAGCAACAACTGCCACAAGGTCAAAAGGATACAGGGAAAATATCGATAGAGGGCAGTCAGAACATTGTTGCAGGCAGTATTGATGCCAAAGGTGACGTAATTGTCGGGGGCAGAGAAGGATAAATAATTATGGATTGAGGAGAACTTGAACTTGTTATCTTGAAATAGTATTTTAAGATGGGGTAGTAGACGTGATACCTATTGATTACGACATAATTATCTTCAAGGAAGACGAGGCTTACGTGGCTTATTGTCCAGAACTGGATATTTCAAGTTGTGGAAAAGATACTGAACATGCGAAAGATATGCTAAAGACTGCCGTAAAATTATTCCTTGAGGAAGCAGAAAAGATGGGAACGCTTGGAGATATCCTTGAGGAATCAAGGTACAAGAAGGATGCAAGCGGACGATGGATTCCTCCGAAACTTGTTGCTACTGAATCTGTAAGCGTGTCGTAAAATGCCAAAAATAATATGCGAACGGCAGGTATTACGAGAGAAGAATATTTTTCCCTGTTGGAAGAAGTATAATGCGTAAAAAGAATAACCAATCTTTTCCCAAGATTTACTTTTCAAATTTGTAATAAAATAAATATGGAAAAAACAGACAACAAAGCAGAAGAACCAAAAGACAAGGGCAGATACCGGGCATTGACCTTTATTAAAGGCACTACCCTCGCCAAGGAAAAGGACGCCGACATATCCAAAGACGAAATACCCACGTGGCCGTACCTGGTAAGGAAGGAGTTTCTGGCGGCAATCATCTGCACCATCATCCTCATTGTCTGGTCTATCCTCCTCGATGCGCCGCTGGAGGAACTTTCCGATCCTACCATGACCCCGAATCCGGCAAAGGCGCCGTGGTATTTCCTGGGGCTTCAGGAGATGCTTGTCTACTTTGACCCCTGGATTGCGGGAGTCGCTATCCCTATGCTGATTATTATTGGCCTCATGGCCATTCCATATATCGATTTTAATCCAAAAGGCAACGGTTATTACACCTTCAGGGAACGCAAGTTTGCCATGCTTACCTTTTGTTTCGGGTTCCATATCTTATGGATATTGCTGATTATCGTCGGTGTTTTCATGCGGGGGCCTGGCTGGCTCTGGTTCTGGCCCTGGCAGGAATGGGATCTCCATCGGATTGCAGCCGAAACCAACTACGATCTGACCAGTTTTATTGGTGTTAATTCCAAATCTTTCCTGGGATTTGTTCTCGGCGGCGCAGTGGTAATCGGATATTTCCTCACGGGCATGACCATTCCATACCGTTTCATGAAGGCAAGGAGAAGCGTGGCATTGGAAAAACTCGGGATTCTCAGATATGCCATGGTGTCATTTCTCTTCTTATCCATGCTGGCCCTGCCCATAAAGGTATGCCTGAGGCTCGTATTCCACGTAAAATATATCTGGGTAACGCCCTGGTTTAATATATAAATACGGTTTGATACTATCGTGTAATGCGCTACGCTTAAAAAACAACTGATGCTTTATTGGCTGCGGCGGAAAAGACGAAATATGGGAAAATTAAAACCCGTTAATAAACATAAAATCCGGAGGGAGGTAAAAAGGAATCAGCCAGACAAAATATCCCAGGAGTTTGCAAATAATGTGAGAAAAAAACTGGGAAATCACGTAAAGGAAATTATTCTCTTTGGCTCACGTGCAAGGGGCGATTTTGCCGAAGGGTCAGATTATGATTTATTAATTGTCCTTGATGAAAGAAAAAAGGCATACGAAAAAGTTCTTTTGGAGATAGGGGTTGACTTTTTAAACAGATATAACGTTTTAATTGGCGATATTATATATGATGAAAAGGAATGGGAACTCAGAAAGCCATTTCCGCTCGGCTTGAATATAATGAAAGAAGGTATAGAGCTATGAAAGCCGTTAAAAAAATTATTCAGAGAACGACAAATAGGCGATTATGATATTGAAAGCTACCTTGACGCTGCTATTGCAAAAGAGGATTTGGAAGAAGCAGAAAAAATTATAGATGCATGTGAAACCAGCGTTGTCCGGTTAAGGAATTGCGTCTGAATGCAATATTTGTTCTTTGAAATTATGGTAGCCTGTATGCCAAGAAGCAGGAGTAGTTAGAACAGTAT
>JABWAQ010000003.1 GCA_013360945.1 Candidatus Brocadia sp. | reverse complement strand
GAAACGAAGGTACGTTTTGTTTTTTATCATGAGGATGAAAAGTGCGCGGCATTTTTCGTAACTCCTATAGTTAAGGGTTTTTACGAAAAATTTTGCGAATACTTTTTGCTGAATTGTCAAGTAAAATATCTCCTCAAAACACTATTTTTTCTCGTTTTTCTTGATGCCTGTATACTACGCAATTTCCTAACCGGACAATGCTGACCCCAAAAGAAAAAAACAAAATGTTTTGGTACAACCGGGGATGATTAAACCGGCCAGAAAATCCACATTGGCGTATTTCCTAAACTTTTACGACCTCTGCTTTTTCCACTTTATCCAGCCCAAAGGCCGTGTGGACTGACCGCAGGGCACGATCGGCATGCGCCTCGTCAATAACACAGGAAATCTTGATCTCCGATGTGCTGATCATCTGGATATTAATCTTTTCATCTGCCAGGACTCTGAACATCTTCTCTGCCACGCCAGAGTGACTCCTCATGCCGATGCCAACCACCGAAAGCTTGGCAATCTTGCTGTCGTATATGACTTCTTTAGCCCCAAGGTCATTTTTAATCTTTTCCGCAACATTCAACGCCTCTTTCAAATCGCTCCTGGGCACCGTAAACGTCACATCTGCCCGGCCCTCGATACTGGCATTCTGGATAATCATGTCTACGTTAATGTTTTTTCTTGCAATCTCATGAAAAATCTTGGCTGCCTGGCCAGGGACATCAGGCACAGCCCTGATCGTAATCTTTGCATCGTCCTTGCTTACCGCGACACCACTTACAACAATATCTTCCATCTCTTTTGCCTCCTTACAAATCAACGTCCCTTTTTTGTCATTGAAACTTGACCGGACATAAAGGGGAACATTATATTTCTTTGCAAATTCAATTGAACGGGAATGCATCACCTGCGCACCCAAACTCGCCAGCTCAAGGATCTCATCATAAGATATCGTGTTGAGTTTCCGTGCATAAGGAACTCTTCTCGGATCGGCCGTATAGATTCCGTCCACATCAGTAAAAATATCACACCGGTCGGCCTTCATAATTGCCGCTAAAGCTACAGCCGTTGTATCTGAACCACCACGACCAAGGGTGGTAATATTTTCTTTTGCATCGATACCCTGAAAGCCGGCAACGATCACGATTGTGCCGTTATCCAGTTCTTTTTTTATCCGCTGGGTATTGATATTTCTGATGCGCGCCTTGGTATGGTAACTATCGGTAACGATGCCAACCTGCCCTCCTGTGAAGGAGACCGCCGGATACCCCAGGGCATGAATTGCCATGGCCACAAGGGCAATGGAAATCTGTTCCCCCGTAGACATGAGCATATCCATTTCACGTGTCGAAGGCTTATCCGTAATTTCATAGGCGAGGTCAATGAGTTCGTCAGTCGTTTGCCCCCTTGCCGACACTACCACTATAACCTGATTACCCGTCTTATATGTCTCAACAATCCGTTTCGCAGCTGTCCTGATGCGCTCTGCATTGGCAACGGAAGTGCCGCCAAATTTCTGTACAATGAGTCCCATGTTCAACCCTTATCTAATCTCCAAAATATTGAAATTAACAAGTTATTTAGAGTATTAAATATTTTAATTAAAGTCAATCCTTTTCTAGAGAACAAAAAGGAAATTATGCTTTACAATTCGCAAGGTATCAAATTATAATACAGAAAATGAAATTGTTCCTCTCTTGATGGGAGGGACTATAGGAGGGGTGAGGTCTTTCTTTTCATCCGCCGCCTGGCCTCCCTCATCAAGGGGAGGGAACCCTGGTTTGAAATTCCTATACGTCAGTCAGAAGAAGTTTGTTGATTTCATTAAATACGCAAAAACCATTTCTTAGATGCGAGGAGGCCTTTTATGAAAGGAAGTGCAAAAGTTATCGAGGTACTGAATGATGTGCTTACGGCAGAGATAACGGCTATTAATCAATATTTTGTACATGCCAAGATGTGTGAAAACTGGGGATATCAACTCCTTTACGAAGATACGGAGGAAAGGGCCGTGGAAGAAATGAAACACGCAGAGAAACTCATTGAACGCATACTCTATTTAGAGGGAATTCCTATCGTTACTAAAATTGAAAAAATCAATATTGGAAGTACTGTAGAAGCGCAAGTCAATAATGATCATGGACTGGAAAAGATAGCAATTCAGAGATTCAATAGCGCAATCAAGCTTTGCAACGATGAAAGTGATGCAGGTTCACGCGAATTGCTCGAACATATCCTTCTTGACGAAGAAAAACATGCCGATGACTTGGAAGCATATCTACAAGAAATCAAAGACATGGGGGTTCAAAATTTCCTGGTCACACAGGTGCACAAAAAAGAAAAATCTTAATTCGTTTTTTACAAGTCAAGTTTAATTAGGCCTTCAGCGATTACTCCCCTGTTTCCTCCCGTAAACGGGGGGATTATGGGGGGCGTTTGAAATCCCTATACACCAAGTTAGGCACGGACAAACTAAGTTTGTCCGTGCCACTCGAAAACCCGCTTAAATAAAACAAAAATTCCTCTGCAATGAAGTTACAAACTTGTCTCCTTTCAGTACAAAGGTATTTGTCCGGTTAAATCCAAAATCTTAAGCAGATTATCTATGGAATTGTATTGATGAGAGGTAGGTTTGACAATCTCCAAACTTCCAAACCCCGCCTGCTCCTTTTGCCAAGCCATCCAAGCAGCACAGAGACTGTAAGAACGTAACAATTTAGTTTTTTGAAAAAGACTGCGCCGATTCCTTGTGGTCGGTCTGTGTGAGGGAAAAACCACCCGCGCTACGTATTTTGTTTCTGAGAATTTTTAAACAGATTCCGTTTGACATCTCATTTGAATATGTGATACTTTAAACTCAATGTTGTCTGAAGTATGAAACTTTTTGAAAGGAGTTTACCATGTGCCGTATTTTGCGTGTGGTAGTGGCATTTATCTTTGTAGTTGGTTTAAGTGGTACGTATGTCAGCAAATCCATGTGGGCATGCGGTGAAGGTGCGGGATAAAAGAAATAATGCGCTTTGGGCAACGTAGCTGTTAGCGACATCAAATTAACCACCCTGGTACCCCTCTCCTTCGCAAGGAGGAGACATCGTCGTCAGTTCAGCCGAACGTGACAAAGAGGAGACAAAAACTTACTAAAAATTACATCGTTACACTGTTTTTAAGGACCACTATGGCAGACAAAATTGATGATACACCCTGGCACACGGCACAGATCGATGAGGTAATAAGGAGTCTTCGTACCAGCACAGATACCGGACTTAGCCATACTGAGGCGGAGAACAGGCTCAAGAAATATGGTCAGAATCAACTGGAGGAAAGAGAAGGCGTATCCCCCTTCTTGCTCTTTTTGAGGCAATTTAATGTCTTTATTGTGTGGATTTTGATTGCGGCTGCCGTAGTTTCCGGATTTTTGGGAGAATGGGTCGATGCGTTAGCCATTATTGCTATTGTTATCATCAATGCCATGATAGGGTTTATCCAGGAATACCGGGCGGAGAAATCTCTCGCAGCCTTACAAAAATTATCGGCGCCTTTTTCAAAAGTAATGCGGAACGGTGAAATGCACTCCATACCCTCTCGGGATATTGTACCCGGTGACATCGTATTGCTGGAGGCTGGAGATTATGTCCCTGCCGATGGCAGACTATGCACTTCTTTCAATTTGAGGACTCAGGAGGCATCTCTTACCGGGGAATCAACGCCTGTCGGCAAGTCCACAGAACTACTTCAAAATGCCTCTTTGCCTATCGGGGACAGGGAAAATATGGTATTTATGGGCACCTCGGTAACAAGCGGTAAAGCAACCGGTGTTATTGTAACAACGGGAATGCGTACTGAGTTGGGGAAGATAGCGGGTCTTATTCAAGAGGCCGGAAAGGAAGAGACCCCCCTTCAGCGTAAACTCGAGGTATTTGGGAAAAAATTGGTCTATTTGTGTTTAGGGATCGTGGCAATTGTTTTCCTCTTGGCAATGTGGAGAAAGGACCCGCTATTAGAAGCATTCCTCATATCAGTAAGCCTTGCCGTTGCCGCCATCCCGGAGGGGCTGCCGGCCATAGTAACGATTGCCCTGGCTTTGGGGGTGCAACGCATGGTAAAACGGCACGTACTGATTCGAAAATTACCATCAGTGGAAACACTTGGTTGCGCTACGGTCATTTGTTCAGATAAAACAGGCACCCTTACCCAAAACGAGATGACCGTGAGAAAGATTTTTACCAACGGTAAAACCTTTGATATTTCAGGGACAGGTTATACCCCGGAGGGTAATTTTACTTTCGATAACACGCCTCTTCCGGAAAGCGACCAACGAGTGGTTAAGTTCGTCCTGGGCATAGGCACACTATGTAATAGCGCCAGCCTTAAAAAAGATGATACTATGTGGAAGGTTATAGGAGACCCTACAGAAGGCGCTATCCTGAGCGTTGCCGCTAAAGCAGGCATCTGGAAGGAAGAATTAGAAAAAAAATTCCCTCTTCTTTCAGAGATACCCTTTGATTCAGAACGGAAGAAGATGTCGACTATCAGGAATACACCTCACGCGGCACAGCTCGTTTGTGAAAAAGGTGCACCCGATGTCATCCTGAAGGACTGCACAAGGATTTATAGTGAAAACGGGATAAGTAACCTCACAGAAAACGACATTCAGGCTATCTTGAATGAAAATAACAAGATGGCGAGCGCTGCCCTGCGTGTTCTCGGTGTGGCATTCAAACCGCTTGATGATGAAATTATCCGTCCCGCTCCTGTTCCGATGGAAAGAGACATGATCTTTGCCGGATTACTGGCTATGATAGATCCACCCAGACCAGAGGTTAAGGACGCTGTTGCCACCTGTCATGAGGCGGGTATAACGACCGTTATGATTACCGGAGACCATAAAAATACAGCAAAGGCAATTGGTGAGGAATTGGGATTCCTGCGTGACAATTTAAAGGCCGTTGATGGAATAGAGTTGGATGCGCTTTCTGATAACGATTTGGTAAAGGAAGTACCGAATATATCTGTGTATGCGCGAGTCTCCGCCGAACACAAGCTCAAGATAGTGAAGGCATGGAAGAAACGGGGTGATGTTGTGGCTATGACCGGTGATGGCGTAAACGACGCCCCAGCCGTAAAAGAGGCAAGTATCGGTGTATCCATGGGTATCACGGGTACCGATGTCACAAAAGAGGCGTCTGATATGGTCATAACGGACGACAATTTTGCATCCATCGTTGCCGCCGTTGAAGAGGGAAGGGGTATTTACGACAACATAAAGAAGTCCATTCATTATCTGCTTTCTTGTAATGCAGGCGAGATACTGACGATGCTCTTTGCGTCAATATGCAATCTGCCCTTACCATTGTTTCCTATACAAATATTGTGGATCAACATTGCAACTGACGGATTACCGGCATTGGCCCTTGGTGTTGATACGGTTGACCCTGATATCATGAAAAGGCCAGCCAGAAGGTCAACAGAACAGATCATAGACAAAAGTCTTGGCACGTTGGTGGTATTTCAAGGTTTTCTTATAGCGCTCAGCACCCTTTTGGCCTATCTCTATGTCTTTTACCTCACAAGCAGTGAAAACCCCGGATATTTATATTATTGGTTCCTCAATGAATTGATACCATGTTGTTTAGGTGGCGAATTATTTGGCGATCTTGAACGGGCTAGAACGGTTGCCTTCTGTGTGATGGTCGTCTCTCAGTTATTTCACTCATTTAACTGTAGAAATGCAAGACGTTCATTATTTGAGATCGGCGCTTTCACCAATAAAAAACTCTTGATGGCAACTGCACTTTCATTGACTATGCAGCTGGCCATTATCTACATTCCCCACTCGAAAGATGTCTTTAAGGTAGTACCTTTAGGATTAAAGGACTGGATTATCGTCTTTGGCTTTTCCTCTCTTACGTTCGTCATTATGGAAATATTTAAATATAGTAAAAGGGAAAGATCGCGTATCTCAAATTAACAGGAATTCATGGAGGTGTCTTTGATGAATAGAATATTTGTTTATCTGTTCTGTCTCATTTCTTTGCTTCTGTGCGCCGTGGAAACGCTTGCCGGTGAAGAACGGTCGGAACCATTACCGGACGGCCTTAGCGAGCAAACTCAATTATGTGTATTGTGTCATAGAAAATACACTCCGGGCATTGTGGATGATTGGCTTACAAGCAGACATTCAAAAATAACTCCGGAAATAGCGCTCTCAAAGCCTGTCCTGGAGAGGAGGATTTCAAGTGAAGTAATCCCTGAAAGTTTACGATCGGTAGTTGTAGGCTGTTATGAATGTCATGGACAGAACCCTTCTGCTCATAAGGATAACTTTGATCATTTTGGATTCAAGATCAATGTGGTTGTTTCGCCGAATGATTGTAAGACTTGCCACCCTACTGAGGCAGACCAATATTCAGTAAGCAAAAAAGCCAATGCACTGGACATCCTGCAAAAAAATCCCCTCTATCATACCTTTGTTGAAACAATTCCAGGCCTAAAAGAAGTCAAAGGTGATAAAATAACCCTCCTGAAGGCATCCGAATATACAAAGGCTGAAACGTGCTACGCCTGTCATGGTACATTGGTTACGGTAAATGGAATGAAAAAGGTATCCACAGAAATTGGGGTTATTGAAGTTCCTGCCCTTACCAACTGGCCAAACCAGGGAGTGGGAAGGATTAACCCCGATGGAAGCCGCGGGGCATGCACGCCATGCCATGCACGACACAGTTTTTCAATAGAGATTGCCAGAAAGCCTTATACATGTTCCCAATGTCACCTCGAACCGGACGTACCTGCGTTTAATGTTTATCAGGAGAGTAAACACGGGAACATCTTTTTCTCAAAGCAGTATGAGTGGAACTGGAATAATGTTCCCTGGAGAATTGGCAAGGATTTTAAGGCCCCCACCTGCGCTACCTGTCATAACAGTCTTATAACCACATCGGATGGTAAGGTTGTCGTATCAAGGACACATGATTTCGGCTCAAGACTATGGGTCAGGATATTTGGACTTATCTACTCCCATCCTCAACCAAAGGATGGGAGGACATACCTCATTAAAAATAAAGATGGTTTGCCCATTCCTACGGCTTTTACAGGGGAGCCGGCTTCAGAATATTTAATCGATAAAAACGAGCAGCTTCTTCGCCAAGCCGAAATGAAAAAAATATGTCAATGCTGTCACAATTCGGATTGGGTCAATCTGCATTTTTCCAAATTTGATTCAACGATAGCCGAAACAGATAAAATGAGCCTTGTTGCTACACAACTGCTTCTTAAGGCATGGAACGAAGGTTTGGCAGACCCATCAAATCCCTTCGATGAAATGATTGAACATAAGTGGATGAAACAGTGGTTTTTCTATGCCAACTCGATTCGGTATGCATCTGCAATGGGAGGTTCTGACTATGCCTCATTCAAAAACGGATGGTGGTATTTAACAACAAACTTAGAAGAAATGCTAGATTTGATTCAAACTCAAAAGGAGAGGAAATGAGTACAAGTTTAACTGCTAAGATCCACAACAAATGACTCAGAAATTCTCAGATTACGTGGTATTTTGATAGCAAGGAAGAATAGATGGACGGCGTCAAGGAAAGAGGAGTTGGATTCAGTCATAACGATGTCGATGGCGTTGAAGCTTTTTTGCAACGGAAACATCTGGCGCGGTTGATTTTTGGGTTGGCAGCGGTGTAAAAATCAGAACAGAGGAGGCAGAGTGTCTAAGGTGTACTCCATTGTCTAAACAATGGAGTACACCTTAGAATATAAATTTTATGGGAAGTCTGTTTTAAGAAAAGTATTGACAAATTTTGTATCAGTTCACTCCCCTCCCACCAGGGGCGGGAGAAAAACACTTCCTCCCCCTCGATGGGGGAGGTCAGGTGGGGGTGCTGAACTGTTACCAAATTTTAATAGCAAGAAGCCGATATCATTTGGCTTTTAAAAAGTCTTTAATTCCGATGAAGAACTAACGGCAAATTACATTTTGGTGACGCTATTTTACCTAGGTCAAAAACCATAAACATTTATCGTTATTATAGTTAAAAAATGGAGACGAGGGGAATCGAACCCCCGACCTTCTCGTTGCGAACGAGACGCTCTCCCGGACTGAGCTACGTCCCCATAGAAATTATCAGTATCGTTCGCCACGGATGACATCGCGGTCACAAAGATTTTTAGAGAATAACAAAATTTACGGTCTGTGATTTACGATTTACAATTTTAAATTTAATCCACAACCGGAAACAATAAAACATAAATCTGCTTGCTTTCTTTGCGTCCTTTGCGCCTCTGCGGCGAATTAGACACATATTATATATCCCTGGTTCCAAATTGCAAAGCATTTCTTTGCATAAAGGCTCAGTTAAATTGCGGCTCTATGGTTACGACTTTTATACCTGTTTTATTCACCGGACTCTTGCGTTAGCAGGGGTTCCTGTGTTTCTCAAATTGTTTTTTCGGGTTGACATATCTAAAGACCTCTGCTAATCTAAATCGCACATTATGATATACTTTTCGTTAGCAATCGGTCTTATTTTAGTTATTTTCCTTAGTTTTGCAACTTATGGACTGTGGATAAAGCACGCCAATCCCAAGATGGTCAAGGGTTTTCTCTTTCCCGGCACCATCGTACATGAACTCAGTCACGCATTGCTGTGTCTCATCACGGGAACTACGATTAAAGAGCTGAATCTATTTACTCCCAATAACACGGGGATTAAATACGACAAACCCAAGGTTCCTTTTTTGTTTAACTTCGTCATTGCTGCTGCACCCATCTTTGGCTGTGCCTTTTTTATCTTTTTTATATCAAAATTGCTCTTCCACCCCATCCATCTCAACAACACATTCCCCCAGGAAATACACTTTACCTTCAAGGGATTTTTCGACTTGATACGACATCTGCTTGATACCGTATGGGTCACCTTCAATACCTTTAAGAACGAGCTTCGTATCGTAAATATCCGCCATATCTTTTTCCTATTAACCATCATTATTTTTACGATTTCCATGGCGCCTCACAAACAGGACATCAAACACCTTGTCCTTGGATTTGGTATTATTTCACTCATTCTCTTTTTCCTTGAAAAAGCTGGCATACATTTGTTAGGTTATAAATGGTGGAGTTTTTGTATAAAGGAGTTCTGGTTAATCACTACCCTTACAATCTCCGTGCTTGCAACCCTGCTTTTTATTACTTTAACTATCATGGGTATCGTTAAAGGATACCGGCTGACTTTTGGACACAAAGATTCGAGTAAATAATACCGAGGTAATTTATTTTAGCAGCTTTTTAACATCGATAGGCTTCGTGTACCTTGCAAAAAGCGCAAAAGGGGTTTGCCGGATTTCATTTCCCCATAGTAAGGAAGAAGACCCCGCACATCTGTTTCCCTGTTTGAAGCGTACAGGGAGAAGTCCAAAATGCACGCCTGTAAAAATCAGGAAAAACCATCCGTTTCTAAAATCTGAAATAGCTGTTTTAAAAGAATATTTTAACGGTAGGGAGGTACACTTCAATTTTCCTTTGGATTTGGACCAAGGAACACCATTCCAACAAAAGGTATGGCGGAAATTACGAGAAATTCCTTATGGAGAATGCCGGTCCTATAAGTGGGTTGCAGAACAGATTGGACACCCCAAAGCTGCAAGGGCAGTTGGTATGGCAAATAATAAAAATCCTTTAGCGCCCATTATTCCCTGCCACAGAGTTGTTGGTTCTGACGGCTCACTAACCGGATATGCATCGGGAGTCCATATAAAAAAACAGTTGCTGGAAATGGAATATACTGCTAAGAATAAAAAATGCAAATGGTAAAATGAAAATTGGGAGGAATGCATCGATATTGAAGTTATTGGACTAACCGATTAATGATCACAACCATGAATTTCAAATTTGTATTTTAATGTCTTCAGTTTCAATTTATTTATTTACAGAAATACCAGGATAAAGCTCTTTTAACGGATCTTTATCGCGTATTATTCTCCTTTGCTTTTGAATGTCTGCCCGTAAATACTTTGGCAGATTAAATAAGGCGTGGTGAGTGATGCTATCATAAAAACGAAGCGCGCCGGTAAGCCGTAAATGTATCCTTGCATCTATTTCTTCACCAGTAATATCAAGGTTTGACGGATTATGCGTTGCCATAGTAAATCCCCATTGGAGTGCATAAGAAGGAATATAAGCAACATAGGGAAATACATGGGGAAATACCTTGCTTAATGTATGGCAAATGCTCGTAAATGACTCATTCTCCGAAACGGAGGCAGCACCCGACTGCACGATAAATATTCCATCCTTTTTCAGTCTTTCTGCAACGATCTGATAAAATTCCATCGTAAAAAGCATGTATGCCGGGCCACCCTCCAACGGATCATTCACATCTACAATAATCACATCAAACCGATCTTTCGTTCGTTCCAGATACTTCCGGCCATCTTCAATGACAAGTTCCACACGGTTGTCATCAAATGCGCCTGCGTGGAATGAAGGAAGATATTTTTTGGAACAATCGATCATTTCTTTATCGATATCAACCATCACGACTTTTTTTATTGTTTGATAACGAAGCGCCTCACGCAACGTTGCCCCTTCGCCACCGCCTAAAATGAGCACACTTTCTGCACCCGGATGCAGAATAAGGGAGGGATGTACGAGCGCCTCGTGGTAGATGAATTCATCCATCTCAGCTGATTGAAATTCGTTGTCAAGGATGAGACATCTCCCATAATTGAAAGTATCCACAATTATGATTTTTTGTATTTCTGACTGTACCTGGCATATGATATTCCTGAAGGCATGTTTGTGGAGCTCGTAGTTGTTAAAATAATCTTCTATCCAATTTAACGGGGGTATTTCCATAAGACCTCTTATCTTTTTTTATAAATGCATTATTGCGGAATGAGAATCAAGGACGTCCATACTTATTTCTATGGGTTTCTCGTCGTGAATCTTTTTGGATACAAGAGATCCTCTCTTTAATTCTAATATGGAGGTTTCTTTTGCATGGAATGACTCTGTCATATAAGAAGCAGCATTCATTGGGTTAACGGTATTGCCGCAGATAAAGATGTCTGCGGCGGCATATCCGTATTCAGGCCATGTATGAACAGAAATATGCGATTCCGCAAGAATAGCCACACCGGTAACGCCATAGGGACTGAATCGATGACATATCACATCCACCAAAGTCGCCTTTGTAGACTCTGTAGCCTTTGTGAGAATATTTTTTATAACATCCACGTTGTCAATGATATCTTTACAACACCCCCACATCTCAAGAATGATATGTCTGCCTAACGTATCCAATGTGCTACCTCCGTTTGATAATATCAGTAAATACACAAAGTCGAGTGTCTCGATTCTAGAACGTGTGATGAGACTTGTCAAGAATGAATAATATAAATGAGAAATATTTTGACAATTAAAATTACATCCTGTATAGTCCTGAAATTCTGAAATTTATGAAACAAGCAACAAATCAAAATATACCCCAAAGTTCTCTTAGTCATACTGTGAGAAAACTGAATTCAAAAGGACTTTCATATCACTTCACCGGTGTAGGTGGTATTGGTATGAGTGCCATTGCCCAGGTGCTCAGGAAACAAGGTCATATTGTCAGCGGCTCAGATAGAAATTACGATAGAAAGATTGCCTTTGACGTATTTTCCAAGCTTCTGACACAGGGTATCACACTCCATCCTCAGGATGGTTCCGGTATTCATGAAAATACGGATTATGTAGTCATTTCTTCAGCTATAGAAGAAGATAACCCCGATATGAAAAAGTCGTCTGTTTTTCATAAAAAGATCATAAAGCGTGCCGACCTCCTGGCCGAAATGTTTAATCCAAAGTATGGGATTGCTATTGGAGGGACGAATGGGAAGACAACGGTAAGCTCTATGGTGGGTTATATCCTTGATTACGCTGGCCTGTCTCCTACGATTATTGTGGGCGGGTATATCAAAAATTTTGTAAATAATTTCCATTTGGGCAATGCAAAGACAGGCACTTCGGATATTATTTCCATTGAGGCTGACGAGAGTGACGGCAGCATCGTTTTGTATACACCTCGCATATCCGTTGTTACTAATGTTTCGAAAGATCACCATACAATCGAAGAAATATCCAGGATGTTTGTCACTCTTTCACAAAACACCAGCGACACACTCATTTTTAATGCGGATTGTCCATATCTGAAAACGATAAATTTCAGACATGGGCACGTTATTACTTACGGATTAAATAATAATGCCGTTATAAGTGCAAAAGATATTGTCTCTACACCATTTCAGTCCACATTCACCGTAGACGGTCAGCCTTTTGAGATAAACCTTCCCGGTATTTATAACATATCGAATGCGCTTGCCGCTATCGCTGTTGCGCGAAGTTTAAATATCAGTGATGACAAAACAGCCGCAGCGCTCAGACAATTCATGGGTGTGCAACGTCGTATGGATCTTATTGGCGAGGTTGATGGAGTAAAGGTAATAGACGACTACGCCCATAATCCCGAAAAGATTATGGCAGCACTAAACGCTGTGAAGCCAGGTTGCAAACGGGTTATTGCCGTCTTCCAACCTCACGGATACGGTCCTACTGCCTTTATGATGGAGGAGATCATCAATGCCTTTACAAACGTCCTCTCGTCCGATGATATTCTGTTTATGCCAGAAATATTCTATGCAGGTGGGACGGCAAAGAAAAACATTTCTTCCGCCGACATTATCAAGCGGGTAAAAGGAAACGGTAAAAATGCCTTTTTCATCGAAAAGAGAGACGCTATTATCCCGGCGATTAAAAAGCAGGTTAAACGTGGTGACTGCATCCTCGTCATGGGGGCCCGAGACAATACGCTCACAGAATTTTGCCAGAAAATTCTACCTGCTATAGAAAAATGCTGAATTTTAATTGCAACATCGATTTTATTATTTAAAGAAACAGCTTTCTCATTCAACCTTTCATCCAAAGAACCAATTTTCTCATCTAACCGCGTCCTGTAGCGCCTGTTTTACTTGCTCATACACACTCATAAATCGTGCCTTTCTTATAATCAAAGAAGAATACTAAGCACGGTAGTTCGTAGTCTCCACGTTTAGCCCATCATCGTAACTATTTCTATCCATCATTAGTTCTCTGTGATAACCGTAACACATCGCATATTCTTTGAAATTATCTTATTTCTTTTGATATGTCTTGTTAACCCAAATACTTATGGTTTCTTAATACGGTGTAATCATATTTTTTTTGAAACAGGGAAACCCTGCTAAATTATTTTTTTATTTTTCCGATACTCTGGGGTATCAAATGCAACGGAAAGACAATCTATGCAAAAAGGTGACCGTCTATGCAAAATCCCAATATCATGACAATAAAACAAGTCGCTGAATATCTTAAAATAAGCCCACGCACGGTATATAAATTGGTGAAAGAAGGAGCAATTCCATCTTTTAAAATAATGAATATGTGGCGATTTGAACAGTCTAAAATTGACCAGTGGATACACGAAAAATGTGAAATTAATAACTTCGATGGAAATGGAGGTAAGGAAGATGCCAAAAGTATTGATAATCGATGATTCGGCTGTCATGAGGAAGATTATACAAAGGAATATTCAACAATCTGGTCTGTTGGTGGATGAATTTGTCGAAGCTGGTGACGGAAGGGAAGGTCTTGAAAAAGCCGCTTCCAATAATATCGATTTAATCCTCTGCGACTGGAATATGCCAAATATGACAGGAATAGATTTCGTTAAGGCCATGAGAGGATCCGGGCAAAAGAGCAATATACCTATCGTAATGGTAACTACGGAAGGCAGCGAGGCAAAGGTTGAAGAGGCCAAAAACAGCGGCGCCAATGGTTACCTGACAAAGCCGTTTACACCTGAGCAATTAAAGTCCAAATTAGGGAATTTTTTACTCGTAAAATAGTAGCCACATAGCTTTTTATACGTACTTTGAAGGTTCTAAAACTCTGATAAAGAAAAGGAGAGAATATATCATGTCGTTAGAAAGTATGATGGAAACTGTCGCATTAGACATTACCGAGTCTACAAAAACACTCTTTGAAACGATGATTATGATGGATTTAAAGCATGACACCGCTGCGTTAATCGACGAAACTCAAATAAGAACGGATGTAATTGGCATAGTGAGTTTCACCGGCAAATATCATGGTGTGATTGCCCTATTTTGCTCAAAAAAATTTGCATTAAAGGTTGCATCAAACATGTTAATGACAGAACTGACCAATTTTTCGAACGAGGTAAAAGATGCGATCGGTGAGGTAACTAACATGATTGCAGGAAATGTAAAGACAAAACTAATTGCTCAATGCGGCGATATGTATCTCTCCATTCCAATTGTAATTGCAGGGGAGGGACTTTCAATTACCTCCGTGAATAATCACCCTGCTGTAGCTGAAACCGCACTTTCTTGTTTTAGCAAAGATCCCTGGCTCATGACACCTTTTACATCCAATAGTGAAAAGTTTAACATCGGTTTATTACTCAGAGAATCAAATAAATAGATCATCAATGGAAAACCCCCTGAACAAAAAGACATCATCTAAACTCGAGGAAACCTTGGTAAGTACATTTCCACGGATTTGTACCGATTGCGGTAAACTAACGAACAAACAATTTTTTCTGACAAATCCGGTATTGCACTGCACGACACTGCACTCATTTATCGAAAAGGCTGACACGAATTATGTACTGGCAAAATTTGCGATCGAAGAATTTTACGAGGGGGAAATGTATTTAATCCTTACCATAAAGGAGGCTATCACGATTGGCAGTCTCTTGCTGACCATGGAAGATGCTGCAATACGAGAAAATGCAGGCAAAGGTGTCTTTGATGATGATTGTGCAGACGCATTTAAAGAATTTACGAATCAGGTTTGTGGCATGTTGGATAACGAATTAAGACCTAAGCTGCCAAAACCTATCCACCTGAAATTAACCGGCACCGTGTTAATAAACAAAGAAAATATGAATACCGTACTCAGTGAAGAAGTTTTGAATGAAGAATGTCTTGTCCTCGCTGTCACCATGCGAATTCTCGGTTTTGATGACGGTCAATTCATATTATGCGTGTCTAAGCTCGTTGGCGAAGAGTTTTTTTGCGAGGCCATAGAAGACCATAGTAAACAATTCAAAGGCACGATACTGGCTGTAGACGATTCAAACACGGATCTGCGAATCGTTAAAAAAATTTTGAGTAGTGAATATAAAGTTCTGGTTACAGACAATCCAAATAGTGCGCTCTCTCTACTTCAAAAGGGCCGTATTGACCTCGTGTTAATGGATATTTATATGCCCGGTCTCGATGGAATAACACTCTGCGAACGAATTAAACGGAATGCCATGTCCAATACGATACCGATCATAATATGTTCCGCTGCTCCGACACAGGAAAATGTAATAAAAGCTATTCGTGCTGGCGCTATAGATTTTCTTGTAAAGCCTTTTACACGACAAAAACTAATTGAAAAAATTAACAAACACTTAATAAACAATAGCGTACTGTTAAATTGCTAATTAAGGTATTCCGTAACAATTTAGTTTTTTGAAAAATTCTCTCTATGAATAATCATGTCTTGTAGGGGCAGGTTTCAAACCTACTCCTACATAGCAGGTAATACGTTGTTTTTGTTGAAATATTTCAAAAAACTAAATTGTTACGGTATTCCTTTAATCCGATGAAATCGCAGATTTCACAACATAACGTAGCCACAACTAAAAATAGAACACAGAATCCACTGATGATCGGGTTTATTCTTCATATTCACACTTTTGTAATCTGTGGATTGTCTTTAAAACTTATCAATTGAGGATATAAATATGGAAACCCATGTAAACTTTATGGACGATATTGGAATTGTTAAGGAATTCCTTGTCGAATCTAATGATCACCTTGATGATGTCGAATCCAGGATATTGCAGTTAGAAGAAAATCCGGAAAATATCGATATGATTAACAGCATATTTCGTCCGATTCACAGCATGAAAGGCAGTGCGGGTTTTTTGGGCCTGAAAGATATCGGTAAGGTAAGTCATGAATTAGAGACCCTTCTTGACGAAGCAAGAAAGGCTAAAATAAAGATCACGCTGGAGATTATTGAAATACTGTACGAAGGTGTTGACATACTAAAAAAACTGAGAGAAGCCATAGCAAAGCAGGTCGATAACAAGAATACCCCCTTAGAGGTGATTGATTATCATCCACTTTTATCAAAGATATCTATCATTCTGGGTCACAGTCAAAACCCGGTTCAACAAACAGATACTCAAGGCAATTCTCCAAAAGAAAAATATCTTGGGGAAATATTATTGGAAAAAGGCGATATTAGCAAAGATCAGTTGGAAACAGCCTTACAAGAACAGGAGCAGGAACAAGGGAAGCGACTGGGTGAAATATTAGTTGAAAAAGGAATAACCACGACGGAAAAGATTACCAACGCACTCAAGGTTCAATCCATAATGGGCAAGCCATCTTCAGAAACGGTTAAAGTGGATACCCAAAAGCTGGATAACCTCGTTAACCTCGTTGGTGAACTGGTAATAGCCAACGCCCTTATTAGTGAGACATTAGGAAACACCCATAACGGCGTAAACAAGAACCTTTCGCATCTTAACAAGATTGTCAAGGATGTACAGGATCAGGTCATGTGCATGAGGATGGTACCTCTAAAATCAACATTCCAAAAAATGGCAAGACTCGTGCGCGATGTTTCTGCAAAGGTTGGCAAGAAAGTACGGTTGGAAATTTCCGGTGAAGACACAGAACTGGATAAGACAGTAATCGAAGAGATCGGCGACCCGCTGGTACATATTATCAGAAACTCAATCGACCATGGGATTGAGCCGCAGGAGGAGCGGATAGTCAAAGGAAAAGCGATAGAAGGTCTTGTGCGATTAAATGCCTTCCACCGCGGTGGTAATATCGTTATCGAAATAGAAGACGATGGCAAAGGCCTTTGCAAAGAAAAGATTTTGAAGAAGGCCATTGAAAAAGGATTGATAGAGGAAAATGATCCCCTCTCTGATCAACAAATTTATAATCTCATCTTTGCCGCCGGGTTCTCTACAGCAGAAAAGGTAACTGACGTTTCAGGACGCGGTGTAGGCATGGACGTTGTGAAAAAGAATGTTGAGCGCTTACGCGGCAAGGTGGAGATATCTACCACAGAAGGAAAAGGCACTAAAATATCCATTAAACTACCTCTTACTCTGGCCATTATCGATGGCATGATTGTCCAGGTTGGCACAGAAAAATACATCGTCCCCATGCTTTCTATTGAAGAATCCATCCGTCCAAAACAGGAAGACGTTTCTACCGTCCAGAAGCGGGGAGAATTGATTAACGTACGAGGTAAATTACTGCCCATAGTGCGGCTCCACAACTTGTACAACGTTAAACCAAGAAAGATTAATCCGTGGGAAGCCCTCATCATGATCGTTGAAGGTGAAGGACGGAGGTGTGGAATTCTTGTCGATGACCTCCTGGGTCAACAGCAGATAGTCATTAAGAGTTTAGGAGAGCAATTCGGCAATATTAGAGGCATATCCGGCAGTGCAATACTTGGAGACGGACACATAGGCCTTATCCTGGATGTCGGAGGCATTATGAGCATGGCGTTGAATTAGCTGATCTCTCAAAGGCTGCTTAACCGGGTATATCGTATAAAATTGTAGCGGCAAGGCGTGCCTTGCCATATGGAGTTGGGTGGGCATCGCCCACCAAAAAATAGGCAACGTGAACGAGATGTCTGGTGGGCGATGCCCACCCTACCAGGTTAACCAGATTTACAAAAAATCGGGAATGCACCCTTTTAATACTATTCCATCGAATAAACTCTGGGAAGGAGGTGTTGCACAACAAAGACAATTGAGACTCTCAGATTACATACAAGTCGTTATATCATTGTCTATCAAACGGGGGAGAATCGCATGAAAGTGAATTTAAGCACAAAGATTATCTCATTATTTATCATCGGTGGTTTAGTGCCTTTGATTATTAGTGGAATATGGAGTTATTATCGCTCCAGTAAGGCATTGGAAGAACGGGCATTTAATCAATTGATAAGTATAAGAGACGCCAAAAAAGCAACAATAGAAGACTGGTTTCATGAAAGAGAAGCGAATATATATCAACTGGCAAATAGTCCCATAGTCATCAGCACAATAAAGGAGTTTAAAGTTGCTTTTCGCGAATCAGGGGCTGAAAAGATACGAGATCTGTATATCACCAGGAACCCATTTCCTGCCGGCAAAAAGCTGGAATATGTTGATGCACAGGATGGCAGTAATTACAGTAAAATACATGCCCGTATTCACCCATTCTTCAAAAGTATTCTCGAAGGATATGGATATTACGACATCTTCCTTGTAGATACGGAGAATGGAGATGTCCTTTATACCGTTTTCAAGGAATTAGACTACGGTTCAAATTTGGTATCAGGAACATACAATACAACAAATATAGCAAGATTATTTAAAGAAATTAATTCAGTAAATGCTCATGACAAAGTTGCTAAATTAGTAGATTTCGAATCCTATGCCCCTTCAAATGGAGACCCTGCTTCTTTTATTGCATGTCCTGTGTATGATGGTAGTCAAAAAATTGGCGCCGTCATCTTCCAGATGCCAATTAATAAGATTGATACCGTCATGCAAGAACGCTCAGGTTTAGGCGAAACGGGAGAAACCTATCTGGTAGGTACAGATAAATTGATGCGTTCCAATTCAAGATTCTCAGAAAAATCCACTGTTTTGGTCAGTAAGGTAGATACAGAGGCGGTAAAAGAGGCCATTGCAGGTAAGGTCGATTGCAAAATCATAAAAGATTATCGCGGCGTACCTGTTTTGAGTGCGTACATGCCATTCAATATACTTGGCATGAATTGGTCAATTATAGCTGAGATCGACAAGGCAGAGGCGTTCAGGGCTATTGATGATTTACGAAAATGGATGATTATTATTGGAATCTTTTCAGTTGGCTTTGTAGCTGGATTAGGTATTCTTGTCGTCAAGATTACGAGCAAGATATCGGGGCTTTTCCGTTCACTTCTGTATGATCTGACTGAGAGTTCCTCACAGGTAGCCTCCGCTTCGGAACAGATATCATCATCAAGCCAGAGCCTCGCCCAGGGGGCGTCAGAACAGGCCGCCTCAATTGAAGAAACCTCGTCATCCATGGAAGAGATGTCTTCCATGACCAAACAGAATGCAGAGAATGCCCATAAGGCATCCGAACTGGCAACCTCTTGCTACCATTCTGCACAGACAGGCAACGAATCGATTACGAAGGTAAACGACTCGATGCAGGAAATCAATGAAAGCAGTAACAACATCGTAAGCATTATCAAGGTTATCGATGGCATTGCCTTTCAGACCAACCTCCTGGCGCTCAACGCTGCCGTGGAAGCTGCGAGGGCAGGGGAACATGGTAAAGGCTTTGCGGTCGTAGCAGAAGAAGTACGAAATCTTGCACAGAGATGTGCCAGCGCAGCGAAAGACATTACCCAGCTGATTGAAGATAGTGCAAAGAAGGTCAATTCAGGCACAGACCTTGTTAAACAATCAAGCGAAATCCTCAAAGACATTGTTACGAAGGCAAAGAAGGTTACCGATCTTGTAAATGAGATTACGAATGCTTCGAACGAACAGTCGGATGGAATAGGCCAGATATCCAGGGCCATTGCCCAGATGGATCAGGTTACCCAGCAAAACGCTGCAAATGCAGAAGAAACGGCATCGTCCAGTGAGGAACTCTCAGCACAGGCAGAAAGTCTGAAGGCACTTGTGGATAGAATCGCCAGAGAGGTCGGCACAGGTAAAGAAAATGCGGGGATTTCAATGAAGGAAGGCGTTCAAGTAACAAAAAAAGAAGTATATTCTCCTTCAAGGAAAAGAACCTTTTCTGTTCGAAAAAAGCCGGAACACAATAGTCCAAGAGGAACCAAAAACGACGATAGTAGTGAGCACAGGCGCAGAGTACTGGACGAATCTTTGCGAGAGGAGAACGAGAAGAAGCATGCCGTGTCGGCTGCCGAGTCTAATCGTCTAATCCCCATGTCGGATGATGAATTTAAAGATTTTTAAGGATGGGGTCAGTTAGGAGCCGGCCCCTGATGGTGACCGCCGGCAGGGGCGGGCTTCTGCCAGCAACAATGCAACTTTTCATTCGCAGTGACTAATTGCATTTATATGTTAAATTAACGGGCAAAGGAGGATTATATGCAAACAGTAATGGAAAAAGGGAAAAAGACAGATGACTCGGAGGCACTGTCGCATGAAGGAAAATATCTGACCTTTGTGCTTTGTGGTGAGGAGTATGGTATAGAGATACTCAAAGTAAGGGAAATTATAGGCATAATGAATATAACACCTGTGCCACAGACACCCAGCTACATGAAAGGAGTAATTAATCTCCGTGGCAAAGTGATTCCTGTAGTAGACCTGAGGTTAAAATTTGGATTTCAGGAAATCGACCATACAAAGGAAACATGTATTATTGTCGTGGAAGTCATAAATAAACTCACAGGAGTCCTTGTAGACACAGTCTCGGAAGTGCTCGATGTCAGTGGCAATGATATGGAACCTGCGCCTCATCTTGGAGAAGGCATCAATACCGGCATTTTTTTGGGTATGGCAAAGATAAAAAACAAGGTAAAAATCCTCCTTGACATCGACAAGGTCTTGGGTGCCGAAGATATCAATATGGTCGAAAGCTTAACGAGCGTAAGTTAATAGTAAAGTTCTTTATAACAAGTAACTGATTAGGTTCAGGGTTCAGGGTTTAAAGTTCGGAGTTGGAGAGATGAAGATTGAAAGATTTTAAGATATTTAGCCTTGGCGACTGGCACGGGAATTAACCAGGAAAATATACCGTCTTAGAAAAAACCAGAATTTGCCAGAAACTACAGAACTACGAATTCAAAGAAGTCTATGAGCAAGCAGGAAGAACACGCGATGTCATCCATGGATTTATCAAATATCTTAAGAATTATGGAAAAAGGAAAACAACCAACCCTGAACCCTGAACCTGCCAACCTAAATAATTACGTAAAAACTTAAACAACCTGACAATAAGATGGCACAACGAAAAACGAAAGGGGAAAATATGATTGGTAAAATGAATATGATGACAAGATTTATTGTTACAATTGTGGCAGTTGTTGTAATTTCCAACAGCATTTTGACGTATATTAATACAAAAAAGCAAAAGTCCCAGATGTTAGCGGAGGTACAAAAACAGGCTAAAATGGCTGCTGACCAACTCATTGCGACAAGAAAGGTCATAGCAGAAAAGCAAAAGTCTATAAATACGGACTCCAAAGGTGGTTTTGAATTCAAGGGGGTGATTCCTGCGATTGTGGGACGTGAGGTTGCTGAATATTTCAGTCAGTCAACCATCTTCAAGATGAAGCAGACAAGTATGAAATATAGAAACCCTGCAAACAAGCCCGATGCGTGGGAGGTAAAACAATTAGTAAGTTTTGAGAAAGACACGAGTTTAAAAGATATTTCAGAAATAGCAAAATTGGAAGACGGCACAGAGGTATTTCGGTTAATGGTGCCCCTAAAGATCGAAGAACCATGCCTGAAGTGCCATGGCGACCCTGCGACAAGCCCAACGAAAGATGGTAAAGATATTACCGGCAGGCAAATGGAAAATTATAAAGTGGGTGACATTCGTGGTGGGATAAGCGTGATTGTCCCCATGTCTTCCATATATGCAGCAATCGCCTCAAATAGAAATGTAAACATTATAGGCAATGGGATTTACATACTAGTGGTAGGAACTGTAGTATTTTTCCTGGCCAGAGGAATTACCTCTTTATTGAAGAAACTGGTTTTTAATTTAAAGAATGGGGCTGAAGAGGTTGCATCGGCCGCAAGTCAGATTTCTTCTTCCAGTCAGTCGCTTGCAGATGGGGCATCACAACAGGCATCTTCCATAGAAGAGACCTCAGCTTCGATCGAAGAAATGGCTTCTATGACGACCAAGAATGCCGATAATGCCAAAGAAGCAAATCAACTTGCAATCAAAACAAGAACATCCGCGGAAAGCGGCAATGAGGCACTTGATACGTTACAGATGACGATGCGGGATCTGAATTCAGGCAACGATAAAGTCCTTTCGATAATCAAATCAATTGATGAAATAGCATTTCAAACGAACCTTTTGGCCCTCAATGCTGCCGTTGAAGCTGCACGTGCCGGAGAGCATGGTAAAGGATTTGCTGTTGTAGCAGAGGAAGTACGAAACCTTGCGCAGCGATGTTCTGTTGCTTCAAAAGAAACTGCCGAGTTGATCAATTCGAGGGTAGTAAGCACCGAGAATGCAGCAAAGATTGCCGATAAATTTGCAGCTAATCTGAAAGAAATTGTGACAGAGGCGAAGAAGGTAACGGACTTAGCGGGTGAAATTGCCGCAGCCTCACAGGAACAATCAGACGGAATAACTCAAATATCCAGGGCTGTCGCAGATGTGGATACGGTTACCCAGCAGAATGCGGCAAATGCAGAAGAATTGGCATCATCGAGTGAAGAACTATCTTCACAGGCAGAAAACCTGAAAACAATTATACACGAACTGGCTGTTGAAATCGGGAATATTAATGAGAATTTGGAAACTTCAGATAAATCACAACCTCACACGTATTTCGAAAAGGAATCTCAATTTTCAAGGAAAGATACCTCCGTCAATAGAAGTAAGCAGGTAATTCAGATCAATAAAACCAGAAACTTCTCAAAGCCGTATAATAAGGGGAACGGAAATGGCCCTAAGCAAGGCGAGAAGGTATTAAACAGGACAGGAAACGAATTAATACCTCTCACGGATGATTTCAAGGATTTTTAGTATCTTGAATTTATTAGTAAGTGGGTGCGAATCTGATAAGATTCGTGCCCACTGATCCGGAGGAAATTATCATGGTTAAATTAATATCACGTTGAGGAATTGAATCATTGCATGGGCATAAGCGGCCCTGCTGTTTGAAGGGAAGCCATAGAGGAGAATTTTATTAACATGAATAATGTTCAAAATGCTATTACGGTTGGTGTTGGTGATCTAAAGATTACACAAACACCTAATGGATTAAAGACATTGTTAGGTTCCTGTATTGGAATTGTATTACACGATCCTATTAATAGAATCGGCGGGCTCCTGCATATAATGTTACCTAAGAAAAACGGTAATGATTTAAAGATTACCAAATACGCTAATACGGGCCTACCCTTTTTTATTTATCAAATGGTTACCCATGCAGGTGCATCCAGAGGCGCTCTTTATGCTAAAATCTTTGGCGGTGCGAAGATGTTCGAAACCAATGGTTTGCTTAATATCGGCGAATCAAATGAACAGGAAGTGCGAAGGATATTAAAAGAAGAACGTATTAATATCGTCGCCTCGAGAACCGGTGGTACGAAAGGATACAATATTTTGTTTGATACAGGAACGGGTGAGGTAGCATGCCGCATCTTTGGTGAATCAGTGATAGTCTACTAACAAATTGTACCTGGAATAATGTAAAGATTAAAATGCAAAATGATAAATCAATATTTAAAGATGAGTTCAAGAGAAGAATTTATCGGGTTAATAACAAAAATGTTTTTTAGATACCATTTCTCGTGGGATTAATTAAGATACAAAAGAGTGAAGACTCAGATAAAATAAGAGAGGTAAAAAATGGACATTACTCAAGATCGCCTGAAAATATTGGAAATTATGTCAAGTCTTAGCATTGATCGTGCATCCAGGGCATTATCAAAATCACTGAGGACGGGTGCAAGAATTTCTCTTTCAAAAGTATTCATTGCCGATCTGAGTGGGGCTACAGAGAAGATGAACGAGGACCAAAGAGAGATGATAAGTGTTATGGTTGATTTCAAGGGAGACGAAGGCTGCAAGCTTTTATTCATGCTGCCACTGGAAGGATCATTAATCATAACGGACCTCTTTCTCCGGAACCGGTTAGGCACCTCAAAAGAATATGATATTTTTACTGAGAGTGCGGTACAGGAACTGGGAAATATTCTCGCCAGCCATATCTGTAATGCATTAGTTTCAGATTTTAATGCAAAGTTAATTCCCCAACCACCACAGATACGTAATGACTATGCCGGGGTCATATTTTCGAACCTTGTTATGGAACAAGGCATAGTGGATGACAAGCTTTTATTGATAGAAACAATATTTGAAATCAGTGGTACGAAACTGGAGTGTTACCTGTTTTTAGTCCCAGAAATGACATCATTTACAAAATTATTAGATACTATAGGAGTTAAAACATGAGAAGGATATTAGTAGTAGATGACGCCAAGGTTATACGGATGATAATCCGGCAGATATTGACACGAAATGGATTTGATATTGTCGGGGAGGCTGGCAATGGTAGAGAGGCAGTGGAAAAATATAAGGAATTGAGACCAGATGCGGTAACTATGGACATTGTCATGCCTGAGGTGGATGGAATTCAGGGACTAAAAGAAATACTCGCCTTCGATAACCAGGCAAAAGTAGTTATGATTTCTGCCATAGACCAGCGAGAAGCATTATTGGAAGCCATTCGGGAAGGTGCAGCGGATTATGTGGTTAAACCATTTGAAGACGATCGCATGGTGTCGGCAATGAAGAATATATTTGGCAAGAACCAAACAAATGCAGTAGGCAGTAGACAGTAAGCAATGGATACATTACCGGATAACTGCTTTAAAGATTTGTCTGTGGATAAAAAGCGTTCATGACAGATGCATAAATAATCACAGTGAAACGAATGACGAATAGTGTATCAGAACCTGCCTACTGTCAACCGCCAACTCAGATGAGCAGGCCAAATAGTTGCCAAAAATATCTGGGGAAAAGATTTTTAGGGGGACACCTATGGACATCGATATCAATGACAAAGAATTTAGTCTCTTTCAGCGTTTAATCTTCAATGAAAGCGGAATAAATCTTACCCCTGCAAAAAAAGAATTGTTAAAATCTCGCTTAATGAAACGCTTACGGGAAAGATCATTGACCTCATTTAAGGAATATTATCAATACGTTACCGAAGAAGATTCAACGGGTGAGGAACTGGTGAGTATGCTTGATTGCATCTCTACAAACCTCACGGAATTTTTTCGAGAAGCCGCACATTTTGACTTTTTGTCAGAAGAGGTACTTCCCGTCTTATTAGAAAACAAAAGAAAAAATCGGGATAAAAAGATCAGGATATGGTGTGCAGGATGCTCAACCGGTGAAGAGCCGTACAGTATTTCAATGATACTGACAGAATATATAGAACGGCTATGTGATTTGGATATAAAAATACTGGCTACCGATTTATCGACACGGGTCTTAAAAAAGGCCATGCAGGGGATATACGTAAAAGATCAGTTAAGAGGTCTTCCCCTTCAAATGCTCAATGCCTATTTCGAAAAGGGAACTCATCATTTCAATGATCATTATCAGATAAAGGATTTCTTGAGAAACATGATCGTATTCAGGAGGCTTAATCTTATGGATGAAGATTTTCCTTTCAAAGGGCATTTTGATTTTATATTTTGCAGGAACGTTATGATTTATTTTAACAAACAAACCCAGAGTGAATTGGTATCAAAATTTTATAAATATCTTGCCCCTGAAGGATATCTTTTTATAGGACATTCTGAAAGTCTTGCCGGTACTGAAACCAGATTCCGGTACGTACGGCCCACCATTTATCAGAAATAGTGTATTGTGAAAGGAGTTCCCACCATGAACAAAAAAGTAAAGGTATTGATCGTGGATGATTCAGCCGTGGTCAGGAAAATACTATCAACCGGCTTGAGCAAGGACTGCGAGATTGAAGTCGTAGGAACTGCAGCAGATCCATTTATTGCCAGAGATAAGATCATAGATTTAAAACCAGATGTAATTACCCTTGATGTAGAAATGCCCAGAATGGACGGTATTTCCTTTTTACAAAGATTAATGACATATTACCCATTACCCGTCATTATGGTTAGCTCCTTAACACAGGCTGGTTGTGAAACTACATTAAGGGCCCTGGAAGTGGGCGCATTAGATTTTGTTACTAAACCTTCGCTGGATGTATCCCACAAACTGGATGAGATTGTTACCGAATTAGCAGGTAAGATAAAAGAGTCAGTAAGCGTTAAAGTAAAAAAGAAAGAATATTATAAAAATACCGACAGTAAAAATACCGGTATCAAATACACTCAGACTAACTATGCATTAATCAACAGTACTCACAAGATTATAGCAATTGGGGCATCTACAGGTGGAACGGAAGCGCTCAAAGAGGTACTGATGCAAATGCCTCCAAATGCGCCAGGAATATTGATTGTACAACACATGCCGCAACTTTTTACAAAATCTTTTGCCGATCGGCTGAATTCGGTTTGCTCCATCAGGGTAAAAGAGGCCGCTGACGGCGACAGTATCATTCCGGGTATGGCGTTAATTGCTCCCGGAAATTATCATATGGAATTGCGAAGAAATGGCGCACGATATTTTGTAACTATAAACCAGGAGCCACCTGTTCGTCGCCACAGACCATCGGTTGAAGTCCTGTTTGAATCTGTTGCTAAATATGCCGGCTCAAACGCCGTCGGCGTTATTATGACCGGCATGGGTGATGACGGAGCAAGGGGTCTGTTAAAGATGAAAGAATCAGGCGCAAAGACCATTGCGCAGGATGAAGAGAGCTGCGTAGTATTTGGAATGCCTAAAGAAGCAATAAAAGTAGGCGCCGTTGACAAGGTCGTATCACTTAACAAAATTACTCAGACCATTTTATCTTTAAACAATTTTACAGGAGGTTAATTATGGCAATGCAATGGAATAATAATTTGTCAGTTGGAGTTGATGTAATTGATAATCAGCACAAGGGAATAATTAGCAGGATAAATGATTTATTACATGCAATGTCGCAAGGAAAGGGAAAAAATGAGGTTGGTAAAGTACTGACATTTTTGGCGGATTATGTAGTAAAACATTTCAGTGCAGAAGAGGCATTGATGAGAAAGTATAACTTTACAGGTTACGCAGAGCAACAGGCGGAACACGCTCAATTTATAAAAGACTTCTCCTTGTTAAAAAATGAGTTTGAAACTCGTGGTATTACCTCTACTCTGGTGTTACAAATCCAGCGTCAATTATGCGATTGGTTGACAAATCATATTATAAATAAGGACAAACAAATTGGCGCTTACATAAAACAATGTGCATAGTATTTATATGCTTATTGTAAAACGTTTTATTATAATTCGACAGGTATTCATCACCATTTCAAAACCAGGTAGAGACAGGTTTGAAACCTGTCTCTACCTTTTCAGGGAGGAAAAAAATGCTGGCAAGGTGGAAAGATAATGTAACGGTTGGCGTAGGCGTAGATGCAATTGGCGGCCAGCATAAAGGCATATTTACAAGAATAAAAAACCTGTTGAGTGCAATATCGCAGGGAAGGGGAAAAGAGGAAATTACAGAAAAAAATAAATCTATTTTGTAATTTCATTCAATAAATGTCTCAGCAGCCCCGTGTCGCTTGCAAAATGGACATGGGTGTAAGACCCCAGTACCCGGTCGTTAAAGATGCCGTCCATCTTTGCTTTCCTATCATTACACTTTGAAATGGCATAGGCATACGGCGTCCCATTAGCTACGTGCAGTGATGACCAGTGAAATTCGTGGCCTTTAAACACCTTCCCTTTATTGCACAGGACGTTATCATACTGCGCCTCCACGGTAACATATCCCAACCCTTGTCTCTTGTTTTCCATGAGCGTCATTCCCTCAAGAATGCCGCACATCTCATGTGTTTTCTTTTTAAAATCAACCATACGTTCAAGCAGATACATCATCCCCCCGCATTCGCCATATATCACCAGGCCGTTTTTATATGCCCTTCGGACCGATTCCTTCATGGTTGAATTTGCTGCCAGGACATTGGCATATAATTCAGGGAACCCTCCCCCGATATACAGTCCTTGTATACCGGCAGGGAGATACTTGTCATACAATGGGCTAAAATACGTTAGCTCTACACCATGCATCTCAAACAAGTCGAGATTGTCCTGATAATAAAAATTAAAGGCTTCGTCTATTGCCACAGCAATTCTCACGGGAAACCGTTCTTTAATTCCATGAAAAACGGTTTTTTTATAAGCTGGCAATATTTCCGCGTTGTATGCAATATGAATCACTTTTTCAATGTCAACTGACTGTGCCAGCAGTTTTCCAATCTCACCGTAGATATGTTTCGATAACTCCTGTTCAGCAGAAGGCACCAACCCCAAATGACGTTCGGGAAGCGTGAGTTGATCATCAAATGGCAAATATCCTAATACAGCAACACCACAATTTTCCTCTATGGATTTTTTTATTGAAGCATAGTGCCGCTCACTCTTAACCCCATTCAGGATTATTCCACGTATATCCACCTCTTTATCAAAACTTTTATATCCCAGTATCACAGCGCCGGCGCTGCGTGACATACCCTTTGTGTCCATTACCAATATCACCGGTACATTCAATATCTTGGCAAGATGCGCAGTACTTCCAAATTCTGTTCCATCCAGACAACCATCATATAACCCCATTACCCCCTCAATCACTGCCATATTCGATCCTGGCAGGGCATGTTCAAATAATTCCAGACACACATCCCGGTCCATGAGCCACGTATCCAGGTTACGAGAGTGTCGTTCAGTAACTGCCGTGTGATGTGATGGGTCGATATAGTCCGGTCCGACTTTAAAACCTTGCACGTTATAACCCTTGTCTTTTAACACAGACATCAAACCCAGGGTAATGGTTGTCTTGCCTACGCCACTGTGTGTTCCAGCTATCAATAGCCTTGGATAATGGGATGAAGTATTTTCCATAATATGATATCAAGAAATTAAATGTATAGGAATTTCAAACACTCCCCCCATAATCCCCAAGTTTACTGGGGGAAACAGGGGGGTAAGTCGCCGAAGCCCTGATTAAAGCAGATCAGACAAATAAGAAACGTCGAAAACCAATTAACTCCGAGCGAAAGGAAGCCGATTAGGATTTTGATTATATGTTGCCACACAGAATTGGTCAAGTATTTCATGTCAAGTTTATCTGCGCCACCTGGGAATCCGCATAAATAAGCTGAATATTTTCTATATAATTTTATTGTCACATACGGGCCGATACTAGAAATTACATCATATTAAAATGCCCATACGATTGAAGCCATCGCCCTCCAGTCCACTACTTGCTGTATACCCCGTGCATTCTGGTATATTGGTTTTTGGAATTTCAGGTCAATACTGCCGTCAGTCTTCGGAATCTTTATCAGAATAGCAGGAGAAACAGAGAGAGAAGTGATGCCGGTATTATCAGTGTTGTCTAGAAGGGATTCATCCGGCCTCGAGTATTTGCCGTCGTGATCGGTATCTTGCCCCGCATAGAATAGATTTAGCTCCAGACCGGGATTTACATAGTTGGTTACCTGGTACCTGGCAATAAAGTCTAATGATATCTTATCCCCAAATTCATAACCTTCGTCACCTTCTGTAGTCATATGGTAAAGAAGGTTAGTTTGAAATACCAATGGTTGCAATGTATGCATATAACTGAGGAGAAATAAGGGGTCCCATGAACCTGTCCCCGGTTGCATTGCGGCATGAACAAGACCACCAGAGTCAAATTCCTCATCATTTTTCCCCGTGGGGATTTTTATTCCTAAACCCAGGGTAAGTTTCTTCGTTGAGTAACTGGGTTTATCGGCGTAAAGTGTATAAAACCCCATAAGAGTCATATCTCCAAACCCCTCGACCGTGTCCATCTTCATGTCCATTCTCATATCGTCTGGTGCCATGTCTGCTGCTAATGCTCCTGAATACGTCTGTCGTGAAAGCGGCCCGGAATGCTGGTGGTGGTCCATGGTACCTCTTGTCAACATCCTCATATTCATATCATTGATAACGTAGGGTACCGTAGCAAGGAGTTGGATTTTTTTGGTAACGGCATATGAGCCCAGGAGGGTATACTTCTGCATAATCATTCGCGTTGGAATAGAGAAACTCTTTGTCTCTTCCGGCATTACAGGCCATTCTGCGGCTACATTATCCAATACTGTGTTGGGACTTATACTCTTGCTGCCATCTCTAATGGTTTTCATGTTCGTATATTCATAATGAAGGGAAAATCCAAGATTCGGTGCAAGAGTTACACCAGAAATGGTTGCCTCTGAAAGTGATCGTGATAGGCAACATTCGCCATGGGCGTAAACTTTGATGGTAAAGATCAATAGCAAAAGAAAGATGATTACAATTTTCATACACAATATTTCCTTTTTGTGAATTAGTATGCCTTCTTTTAAAAATAAGGGATAATGTCATACAACCATTATCCCTGTATTTTTCTGTTAAACAAACCTTGTGTAAAGTATGGGCGTTTGTTTTTCACTGTCGTGGCAGCTTCATTGTGCCGGAACTATTAATGAATCTGGGAATCCTGTCGAGGTAATTCCAAATTGCCCAAAATCTTCATGGGATACTCTTTTTTGTTCTGGAAACCGGCATCAAATGTTTTCAGTATAGGGTCTACTTTGAACCGTATTTTATCTGAATGCTCTGTAATGGTTACTTTACCTTTTGATATATGTCGCATAGCAAAACTCACTATTTTACCGCTTGCTGTGGTGCCTGAACCATCAGTCACAGAGAAACATTCATCCAAACCCAGCGCATCCTGAACCGTTTTTCCATATTTATTGAGAATCCTTTGAACAACTGCAGACATCCCATCTTCGCAGAGATCAAATGGGAATTCTTCACTCTTTATGGTGTATTTGTTTTCCCGGTAAGAACTTACTTTCACCGTAAATTCTTCCAGAGGCTCACCACATTCTGATGTCTCCGCTCCAAACCCGAAATTAAAGATTGCTTCGTCAAAATTGCCATTGGTTTCTTCATGACCCCATTGGGAGATGACGGCTTCTCCCCGGACGTCCTCTTTAATTATCATTTCCTCCGCTTCTGTACCCTTTTCATACACTGGAACAAGGTCCATAGCGCAAACAGGACATTTACCCGGATTATCCATCTCCACAGAAGGGTGCATATTACAAGTCCAATAGAGTAGCGTCTTTTCTTCTGGCACTTTTATGTTTATCTCTATTGTTCCAGTAAAATTAATTGTTTCATGGGCACGTGCCTGGTGAACGGTGAAAAAAGCAACTGTGATCGAAAATGAAAAAAGTGTTATGAGGCGTTTCATCATAGAATCCTCCATTTGAAATCAAATTAGTTCCATGCAGTCCCCCTTAATAAATAGGAATTCAGGGGTTGTGTTTTTTCTGAATTATTTTACACCCCCCTTTATCCGCCTTTCTGTGGGGAATTTTGTACCATCCGAAAACCTGCACAAATAAAGTAATCAAACTATCGTCATTGTAATTCTTAAATCAGCCTATACGGGATACGTACAGACGAGACGCTTCATTGCTTCAGCATGATATGTAATAGAAAGAGTATCATCCTGAGCGAAAATGAGGCTATCTTACGCAAAACAGAGAAATACGAATTGGAATTATGCGATTTTATGAGATAGAGATTGGTTTTATATGAAGTGTCTTGGTGGTTTTTCCGGTGGAGATACAAATACTTCAAGCAGTGATTTTGAAATGTCCTGAGAACGAAAACACAGGAAAGATTCTTTGATTGGCTGTACTTGATTCTCTAATAGATATTTAGCTGTAAAAGTTATACTGGTAAATGGGTCACTCCCATATTTGCAGTTTACGCTACTGATAAATACATAAAAGCCATTTCTCTGTTCGTTGCTGTCCTGAAATTTATCCTGGTCATTGAAAGATCCACAGCAACATTGCACTTTACAGTCGGATTCAGACTTGCAGCCACAGTTGTGTCCCTTGCAAGGAAAATCTTCAGGTTTTGCAACAGAGGATGCTCTTAGCCCGTCATTGCATAACGTCATGAATACAATAACTAAAATTTGAATATATGAAAGTATCTTGTTATGTTTACTCATAAATAAACATTTTTGTAACAGTTCACCCTCCCATACGTCAATACCCTGTCAGGGTTCAAAACCCAGACAGGGCTATACAGACGATACGCAATTCGCGTTCAGTGAGGAACAAGAGGTGGGTGAACTGCTACGAATTCTGTCAATTCCGCCCTTAAACCAAATGAAAATGCACAAACAATATATATCGACGTCTTAGTAATTGCTTATTTTTTTGCCATGCCATCTGCTTCTTCCTCAATTGTACGATCTAAATAGTCTTGCCACTTGCTACCGTAATGCCTTTCTAACCAGCTTTCGATGTGTCCTTGCCAATGACTATACGCCTGTTGTACACCTTTAATCTTCGGATGCGCGACAGAAGTGTACAAAACAGCATTGGACTTAGGTACTTCCAGAAGAAAATATTCGGCAGGTTTTTCATTCCAGATTGCACTTATCTTAACTATCTCTTTGCATCGGTTTAACTTTCTTCTTGTTTCTTCGACTGTGTAACCCGGAAAAATCTTTCCAAGTAATTTATGATCATCCTTGATAGCATAAAATAGCTGAAAGATATGTTTATGCTTCAGCGCTATATAATTTTCAGGCGCTATATATTCATTATAAACGCAAGGCGCAAGAATATCATGCATAAAACTATCAGTCTTATCTGGAAATTCTTTACAGGTATAAGGCCGGCATCTCTTACCAAATATGCCACACCTTAACAATACCTGGAAAGCATAACCGTCCGGAGTTTTACACTCCTTCAAATAAAAATCCAGACATTTACAAGGATTGTACACGATATCTTTTTCTTGCAGAGTCGTATAGAACAGTTTAATGCCTGCCGTTGCATTCCCTCGTTTAAGGAAATATTTCCACATCCCCAGGTGTGTCTGCTTCCGGGGAATACTCATGAAACAGCATATCCCATCTGCACAGGTATCTCCGGAAAAATCTACTTTTGTACTGCAATAAGTCGCATTGGAGTCTATTTTCATTTGTTTTAGTCCTGAGGCTATACCAGGATAGCTTTGTGATTAGTGCTTGTGAACGTGACCGTGCTGATGTTCGTGTTCATGTTCTAACTCGTCGTGACGATGACGATGTTGATGGACCAGATTGTTTTTCAACAATAAGTCATAATTGTTCAATATTTCTTTATAGTTACCTATTGCCGCCGGTCTCTTCTCTTCACTAAAGACGAGTACCCGATCCGCGATTTCCTGTGCGAGAAAAATATCGTGTGTCACAATCAACAGCGTTTTGCCTTGTGATTTCAAGGCATAGAGAATATTGATAAATTTTGATGTGCTCCTGGGATCAAGGCCACTGGTAGGCTCATCCAGCAACAAAATCGTTGTATTCATGGACAACACGGTAGCAATGGCAGCCCTCTTTTTTTCACCGAAACTCAGATGATGCGATGTCCGTGATCCATAACCTTCCATGCCCACCAGGGCTAACGCTTGTTGCGATGCAACAATTGCTTGTTTGGCATCCCATCCCAAGTTTAGAGGCCCAAAGGAGACATCGTCCATAACGGAAGGACAAAACAGTTGATCATCGGGATTCTGGAATACCATCCCCATCCTGCGCCTGATTTCTTTCACGTTTGTTTTGTTGAGCGTTAAACCCGTGATCTCGATATACCCGTTACCCTCCAGGACTCCCATCAGATTCATAAACAGAGTCGATTTACCTGTTCCATTGGCGCCAATAATAACCAGGGTCTCTCCTTTTTCCACTTCAAAATTAACTTCCCTTAATGCCACGGTTCCATCGGGATAACAGTAATTCAGGTTTGAAACGATTATAATCCTTGCCATAGATGGACGTTGCTGGTTTTAATATGTTCTATTTTATAAACGAGACCGGAAACAATACACAAAAGAGAAATCATTATACCTGTTAAAAACAAAAAATCTATATAGGAAAATTTGAAATGCTTAACACTCCGTATTTCACCATTAAAACCACGAAGAATCATTGCATGATAAATTCTCTCGGCCCGCTCAAACGTTCTGATGAATAATACACCGATCATATACCCCATCACACGGAACTGTTCCCTGTGCCTTGAACTGAAATAACGCAGAGCCCTGGCCCGCATCATTCGTCTCGCCTCGTCTAAAAGCACAAAGATGTAACGATACATAAATGACATGAGCATGACCAGCAACTGTGGCATACGGAGTAAGCTCAATCCCTTTAAAAAATCGGGAAATGTTGTTGTTGAAGAAGCGATTACGAGCAAAAGGATAGACAAACTTGACTTGATAATCATATTAAGAAATGTCCAGGCACCCTCATAAGTAACATCCAATTTCCAATAACCGATTTGCAATGACCAATATACGTGTCCTTCCTTTACAAAAGGCACAAACAGCGCAATGAAGAGAACAAATGGGATCAGGACACACATTCTTTTCAGTACCTGTTTGGGCGTAATTCTTGCAAGGAAAGAAATTGCCAGTATCACCAGGAAATAGAGTCCGAAATCCTTAAGACGTGTTATGGGAGTCAATATCATGCAGAGAATAATGGCGAGGAAGGAGAGTATCTTTGTCCTTGGATCAAGACCTTCCAATAAATTATTCGTGAATCTCATAACGCAGCAAAAACCCTGTTAGGTTTTTTACGCATATCTTAAACGATAATATTAAAATATTTGATACATACAACAACACCAATTCCACAGATCAAAAACAATGTGGATGCAACGTACAGTATTTTTATCGCAATGTCAATCGCTTTCAAAGTCAATTGATTCCGGGCATCGCCAATAAAGGGTTTTTCTACGACCTCACCCTGATAGATACTCTCCCCCCCTAACTGTACTCCCAATGCCCCTGCAATTGCGGCTTCTGGAATGCCGCTATTGGGGCTTTCATGCTTACGGCCGTCCCGGAAGGCAATCCGCAAAGACCTTGTAAAACCATAACCGCACAAGAAAGAGGCTGCAGGAATTAATACTGCACAAATTCTGGCCGGAATGTAATTGGCCATATCATCCAGTCGTGCCGATGCCCAGCCCAATCGGATATATCTTTCGTTCTTATATCCCACCATGGAATCGAGCGTGTTTACAGCCTTATACGCCATCGCTGCAGCTGGTCCACCCACAAAGAAATAAAATAACGGCGACACAACACCATCAACAATACCTTCGGCAACCGTTTCCACGCATGCCCGGATTATTTGCTCTGCATTTAAACGGTCTGTGTCACGGCCTACAATTTGTGATAATGCTCGCCGGGCACTTATTAAATCATTTTCCTTGAGCAATGTCATTACCTTTTTTGCTTCATCGGCAAGACTTTTTGTAGAAATCGTAAAATAAGCAATAGCGGCACCGATTATTACGCCATACAGGAAACACCATTGCCCTGCTACTAACATCACGGCAGAGATTGACAGATAAGTTCCCAGTACAATGAGCGTGGTTAACAATATCCCACTCAAACGTTCCGGAACGGGTAGCCTCCGTAACGTAAATTCCGCACTTTCTATAGCCCTTCCAATAAGTCTCACGGGATGATATGACCATTGTGGATCACCAATAGCGATGTCCACGATAAAGGCAATTGCAACTTGAATAAGACAAATATATGCAGGGTCTCTCATAACGCAGCAAAGCCGCAACGAAGCACCCCCTTACCAAAGGGGGATCAAGGGGGTTGTAAAAAACTTGCAAAGAAAGATTTCATACAGTACTGCGATGGTGCAGGGCAGGGCCGTAAAAAAATCCAAAAAAAAGAGTCAGAGGCCAGAATTCAGAATGAAATGCACTTATCAATAAATGTCAAAGTTGCAATTCATTCCCGTGACCGAATTCTAACCCCTGACTCCCTTTAAAACATCAAAAAAACAATTTTACCTAATATTATAACATGTATTACTCGTTCTTTTGGAATAGCACCCTTCCACTATTCTTTTACCTCATAATCTGCATCGATGATTTCATCCTCTCCGCCTTCACCCTTTTTTTGTTTCTTTTTTTTACCTTCATCGCCCGGCGGTGGCGGTGGTTGCTGTTCCCCCTGCTTGGCTGATTCTTGATACACTTTTGCACTAATTTCGTGTAAGGCATTTGTTAAAGTGTCCATCTTTTGTTGTATATCTTTTTCATCTTCCGACTTTGTCGATTCTCTTAAATCCTTGATGGCGGTCTCAATCTTTTGTTTTTGAGCCGCATCTATCTTCTCTGCTACGTCTTTTAAGGTCTTTTCTGCGCTGTAAGCCAGACTATCTGCCTTGTTCTTTATTTCAGCCCTTTCTTTTGCCCGTTTATCCTGGTCTGAGTATTCCTGCGCCTGTTTGACCATGCGGTCAATTTCTTCTTTATTCAATTTTGTTGAAGCTGTTATCGTGATCTTTTGCTCGTTTCCGGTACCCAGGTCTTTTGCATGAACGTTAATAATACCATTGGCATCGATATCGAAAGACACTTCAATCTGCGGAACACCTCGTGGCGCATGTGGAATACCAGAGAGATGGAATCTTCCGAGTGTCACATTATCCCTGGCCATTGCTCGTTCACCCTGAAGAACGTGCACTTCCACACTGGTCTGATTATCCTCCGCCGTTGTAAAGACCTGGCTCTTCTTTGTTGGAATGGTTGTATTTCTTTCAATGAGATGGGTCAACACGCCGCCAAGGGTTTCTATACCAAGCGACAGTGGTGTCACATCGAGAAGGACGAGGTCTTTAACCTCTCCGGATAAAACGCCGGCCTGGATCGCAGCGCCCATAGCAACGCATTCCATCGGGTCAATTCCACGCTCAATCTTTTTTCCTACATAATCCTCCACAAACTTCTGAACGATAGGCATGCGCGTTGGTCCGCCCACAAGGATAATTTTGTGAATATCATTTGGCGTTAATTTAGCGTCTTTTAACGCCTGCTCAATCGATTGTCCACATCGATTAACGATAGAAGAGACTAATTGTTCCAGCTTTGCCTTGGTTATAGCATGGGTAAAGTGTTTTGGGCCAGAGGCGTCAGCCGTAAGGAATGGAAGGTTAATATCAGTTGTTAGCGTAGTAGAAAGTTCAATTTTAGCCTTTTCCCCAGCTTCTCTTAACCTCTGCATAGCCATTTTGTCGTTTTTGAGATCTATACCGTATTCCTTTTTGAACTCAGCCACGAGGTAATCGACAATTGCATTATCCATGTCTGTACCGCCCAGTTGGGTATCACCACTGGTAGAAACTACCTCAAAGACACCCTGACCAAAATCCATAATCGTACAATCCAGTGTGCCACCACCCAAATCGAATACCAAGATTTTTTGAGATTCTTCGGTTTTGTCCAACCCGTAGGCCAACGATGCGGCTGTAGGCTCGTTAATAATTCGAACCACATCCAGTCCGGCAATAGTCCCGGCATCCTTCGTGGCTTGTCTTTGATTATCATTAAAATAAGCCGGAACGGTGATCACAGCCTTTTGAACCGGCTCACCAAGAAATGCCTCGGCATCGTGTTTGATCTTTTGCAAGATAAATGCTGAGATTTGCTGAGGAGTAAAGGCTTTACCACGAATGGTGACTTTATAATCAGTCCCCATCTTCCTTTTTATTGCGTAAACCGTTCCTTCCGGGTTACTAACGGCCTGTCTTCTTGCAGGTTCACCAACAAGTTTTTCTTCATCTTTCGTAAACGCAACAAAGGAAGGAAACGCCTTCCCTCCAATAGTTACTCCCTCTGCACTCGGGATGATTGTAGGTTTACCACCTATTAACACGGCCGCCGCAGAGTTACTTGTTCCCAGATCTATACCAATAATCTTTGCCATTTCTACCCTCCTTTATCATCTTCTTGCTTTTCTGAATTCTGAATGCTTTCTTGTTCTTGTACTGATTTTTGAGATACTACCACTTTTGCAGGCCTTAACACAAAATTATTTAAGAGATAACCCTTTTGTATTTCTTCCAATACCGTATCTTCGGGCTTCTCATTGTTCACCTTTCGCATTAATACCTCATGCCTGTAAACATCCAAATGAACACCCACGGAAGGTATGGGTTCCAAACCTTCCGATTTCAAGATGCGTGAAAATTCCTTATGGATCAATTTAATTCCATCAAAGAATTCATTTCCGGGCATATCCCTTGTTGTGCAGGCAGCCTTTTCAAGGCACTCGTATATATCCAGCAACTTTTTGATCAACGATTCAGTGGCGGTGCGTACAATAGTTTGTCGTTCTTTTTCTGCCCATTTCTTGTAATTATCAAAATCGGCCGCAAGTCGTCTCATCGAGTCCTGAAGTTCATTGCTCCTTTTTCTACTTACCTCCAATTCCTGCTTTAGAGATTGGATTATCGCCTGCTGTTCCGTGAATAATACCTCGGAAGCCTGTATTACTTCTATTTTGTCTGATGGATTATTATCTTTCTCTGTTCCATTTGACATTGGTATCTTACCCTAAAAACCTGCCATATATATTGCTCAATGAATTTGTCCAATAAAGTCTCAAAGTATAACACAATCACAAAAATAAGGCAAGTCCATTAAAATCCCCGATTCCAGTTGTATTTTTTAAATTTCATTATTCCTTGTATCTTTTTCAACAGTTTCCAACAATTGATTATTGACCAATCGGTTACATCCCACCCTCCCTTAAAATCCTTGTAAGTATCGTGACCTGGCTGGAAGGCATGTTTGTTGCTCGTAACCCTTTTATAGTTGCCTCTATATCATAATGAACCCGTTTTATTTCAACAAGACCATCATCCCAGATCGCATACGACACCATAGGAATACCGTCACGCGGTTGACCCACACTCCCAGGATTTACAACGGTCATGCCATTTATCTCACGCACCATGGGGAGGTGTGTATGCCCAATAAAAACGGTATCAGCATTAATATCCTTTAACTCGGATTCCCATTGTTTGTCGGAGACATCTGGTCTAAGATATTTATAGATATCACCCCTGGGTGACCCATGTGACAATACAAATTTCCTCCCTTCCACTTCGATATTAAATGTTATCGGTAAATTACCAAGAAAGTCTTTTTCCTCCGCACTTAAGGCATTCTTCGTAAAAATCTTTCCAGCATCGCTTAGTTCTTTGTATTTTATGGAACAACCACAATCCATGTTCCTGCCAATAGCATTGTCGTGATTTCCACGAACCACTTTATCCGTTAGGCCTCTAACTTTTTCAATGCACGCCTTGGGATACGGCCCGTAATTTACAATATCCCCTAGACAAAAAATCATATCGGCTTTTTCACACACGGCCTCCAAAGCGGCCAGATTGCCGTGAATATCCGATATTACGAGTATTTTCAATCTTTTATTTTTCTTGCCTTTCCTGTAAATAAACATTATAAAAAATAGGATTATACTTACATAAGTATTTGTAATCAAGGTTTATCTGGTGTCAATTTACAGCGCGGAGGTCAAATCAATGAAACTTGCTGAAAATCTCGTGACCTTTCGTTTAAGACTAAAAAACGCTCCCGGTACGTTGGGCAAGGCACTTACTACTATTGGCAAGCTGGGTGGAAGTATGGGCAATATCCAGATCGTTAAGGCCGAAAGGGAATTTAAGATTAGAGATCTTGCCGTCTATGTTAGTAATGCCGAACAAGTCAAGGAGATTATGGATGCCCTTTCAGCTATCGGAAAGGACTTCGTTGAGGTCATCGGTGTCAAAGACAAGGTCTTCGAACTCCATGAAAAAGGAAAGATTTATTTGAGTAATCGTATTGGCATCACTACCTTTGAAGACCTTTCCCGGGTATATACCCCTGGTGTGGCCAAAGTCTGCAAGGCCATCCAGGAACGACCGGAACTAGCCATGAAATATACCATTATCAAGAATACCGTTGCAGTTGTCACAGACGGCACTGCCATCCTGGGATTGGGTGATATTGGTCCTGTAGCAGGGATGCCCGTTATGGAGGGCAAGGCCATGCTATTCAAGGCATTTGGTGATATTGACGCATTCCCCATTTTGCTCAACACCAGAAACGTAGATGAAATAGTAAAAACGGTTGTTAACATTGCCCCCACCTTTGGTGGTATTAATCTCGAAGACATCTCAGCTCCTCGTTGTTTTGAGATTGAAAAAAGATTAAAGACCGCCTTAAACATCCCTGTTTTTCACGACGATCAGCATGGTACATCGGTAGTCTGTCTTGCAGGCCTCATTAACGCATTGAAGGTTGTTGGGAAAAAGATTGAAAATATTTCTGTTGTAATCAGCGGCGCGGGTGCCGCAGGAATATCGATTGCGCAAATACTCCTTAGTGCCGGAGCAAGGAATATTGTGGTTTGCGATACCAATGGGATTATTTATAAAGGCAGAAAGACCAATATGAATCCCGCAAAGGATGCCCTAGCCCAAATTACAAATTCAAACAATGAAAAAGGTACGATTGCAGATGCTATGGAGGGAAAGGATGTCTTTATTGGCGTATCCGGGCCGCATGTCATTACAAGAGATATGGTAAAAACCATGTCTCGCGACCCCATCGTATTTGCCATGGCAAATCCCAACCCTGAGATCGAACCAGATTCTATCGATGGCATTGCAAGAATTATCGCCACAGGTCGTTCAGATTATCACAACCAGATTAATAATGTGCTTTGTTTCCCGGGTCTTTTCCGGGGGGCGTTAGATAGCGGAGCAACAACGATCAATGAAGAGATGAATATGGCGGCTGCTTATGCCATTGCGAATGTTATTGAAGAAGAACATCTGTCAGAAGATTACATTATACCAAGTGTTTTTAATGAAAAGGTACATAAAGAGGTGTCCCGGGCAGTTGCAGATGCTGCTCTTAAAAGTGGTGTAGCCACCCGGCAAATCCTTTAACAAACACATTCCATCTCTATAGGAGTGCTTTGAGAACTCAAATCAATTTCAATAGGGTCAATCTTTTTTTTCTTTGGGTCGCACAGGAGTTTGACTTTTGGTTTAGATAGCTGGTGTGCATTTAAGGAAGACACAATGCCGGTAAAATCCTTATACATACCATTCTTGATCCTCACTTCGAAACCTACCGGATACTTGGGAACTACATTTAAGAAACAATCCACTAATTCTTTGTTGAATTGTGATCCAGCCCCACCTTTTATAACTTCATATACCACGTCCGGAGATAATCCCGGACGATACGGCCTATCCGAACTGCAGGCATCATATACATCTGCAAGTGCTGCAATCTCTGCAATCATAATCATTTTTTCATGCTCGGCGTAAGCGACTCCCATGGTATCAAGCCTGTTGGTCCCTTTCAATCCCCGTGGATAACCTGTGCCATCCTGTCTCTCGTGATGCTGATAAGGGATATGTGCAGAAACAGTCCCAATTTTCTGAATATCTTTGAGTAATTCATATCCGTAAGTAGTATGTTGCTTAACCAGTTCAAACTCTTCCGCTGTCAATTTCCCCGGTTTATTAATTATCTTCTCGTCAACGAAGATCTTTCCAATATCGTGAAGAAACTCACCAATTGCAATCTGCATTAATTTTTCTTTGCCAAGGTGCAATCTTTTTGCTATGACTGTGGCTATTATGGCAGTATCAACAGAATGTTCGTAGGTATAATTATCAAAACTTTTTATTGAATTTAATCCTGATAAAATATCCTGATTCATGATTTCATCAAGGAAATAGTTAATATCATTACAAAGTTGTTTAAAGGCCTGGCTTTCTTGAAAGGACTTTTTAATTTTTGGTGTGTTGATATACTTTATAATAGATTCGGTAGTATCTGCTTCTATATTCGTTATTGCAGACTGTGTCACCTTGTACGTTTTAAAAATGTCTTTTGTAGACATAATACGGATTTTCTCGGATATTGGATCCTCAAGGACAATATCCGCCGTTTCTTCATCATCGATATAAATTCTGATAAACCCCCTGTTTTTCAACTGATTGATATGTGTCTTTGTTAGCACCACACCGCGTCTCAATAGTATCTCGTAATTAGATCCATAAATCGTTTTCCCAAGAACAATTCCCGGCTCTGCATTATCTATATTTATTCTTCTCATATATACCCCTGGCTAAAAATGAAGCTCCATACCTTCCTGCGCTGCAAAACACTCCAAATTAGCAGAAGACCCATTCAAATATGCCTTACAGGTAGCTGCAATGACATCAATCTGCTCATCGAAATGGTCCGGGTCGTGATGAAAGAGCGCTAGTCTTTTTACCCCACCCTCTTTAGCAAGACACAATACCTCGGTAAGAGAAGAATGCCCCCAAGAAACCTTGGTTTTATATTCCTCGTCTGTGTACTGGGCATCGTGGATGAGCAAATCCGCACCGCTAATTAATTGTAAAGCCCTTTCTCTCATATCGGATTTATATTCCATCTTAAAGGCCCCTGTTACCCATGCCGGTATAAGTTCATTATCGGTAAAATAACCTATCTTTGTCTTTCCAAAGGTTATTACATAACCCATGGCTTGACCAGGATGATTGAGACACATGGTACCGACCTTTACCCCCTCGATCACATTCTCTCCTTCTGTAAGTATTTGAAACTGGATATGTGCTGCCAGAGATTGCAATTTAACGGGAAAATATATACTTTCCATTTGATTGAAAATGATTTTGTCAAGCCTTGCCTCCTGGCGATCCATTCCGAGGATAACAAGCTCGTTTTCCTTAATATACGAGGGCATAAAAAAAGGAAGACCTTGAATATGATCCCAATGAAAGTGGCTGAGAAATATATGAATTTTGCTCTTACCCTCCCCCTTGCATAATATATTCCCCAGTTCTCTAATACCCGTACCAGCATCAAAAATAAATAATTGATTATTGGGTAGTTGAACTTCAACGCAAGGGGTATTCCCTCCATATTTTATGTATTTTACTCCCGGGGTGGGAATGGACCCTCTCACACCCCAGAATTTGACTTTAATTCCAGTCTTCAACAACGCATCCCATTAAAAATTTATCAATTAGTTTCACAACATCTGAAAATTTTATTACCCTGTTACAGGCTGTCAGGTTTGTTAACGAGCTCTCTCGGTTGAAGGGACTGCCTTCGAGCGGCTACCGCGCCACTCGCATCGGCCGGAAAGATAATTAATAGCAGAAGACACTGTCATGGCAAGATAAAATGCCCCTGCAATAGGTAATGTGCATGCTCTCCACGCACTCAGGCTGAAAAAACGAAGGGTGGGTACATACGTAAGTCCCATTATAAAGATGGTAAGACTTGAGAACATAATTGTAACTCGTAAAGCAGTTTCGTCCATAAACGTACATACGCCTATCACGGGTACTATAAATAAAATGATCAATCCAATTACTGTTCCAACCAGGGTTAACCATGAATACCGGAGATGTGAGAAGGCATTGCGCGCAACCATATTCCAGATATCCTGGAGTCTGCGGTAAGGACGAACGCTTACCACCGATTTTGTCAATGAAAGAGAGATTGACATTCCGCTACTTTTTATTTTTCTGGCAAGCGCAATATCGTCTATCCAGGCGTTACTATATCCAGCTATACCACCGACTTTGTCAAGGGCCTGACGTGAAACAAGTATACATCCGCCAGCAGCCGCTGATATTTTTGCTCGCAAATTCCCTACCATTTCAAATGGATACAAGCCGTGAAAGAAGTAAACAAAGGCTGGGATCAGCAAACGTGCCCATAATCCATGAGTATCCAGCAATGCCATCAGTGAAACCATTGCACGCTGTTCAGTAAGCGCCTTCGCCACCAGCCCCCGCCACAGGTTTGTGCCATGACGGATATCGGCATCGGTAAACAACAGCCATTCACCCGACGAAGCCCTGACCCCTTGTTCAAGTGCCCACAGTTTACCCGTCCACCCGTCTGGCGGCGGCGTACCGCTGATTACTTTCATACTGCGACCTGCCTGCGCCGAGATGCCTTTTGCACATTCTGCCGTACCATCACTCGATTCGTCATCGATCAGTATGATTTCTGCTTTTGGATAGTTTTGATCGAGCCACGAGGGTACTGTCAACGGAAGTGATTCTACTTCGTTTCGGGCAGGTACAATAACAGACAAACTGGGCCATTGAGAAATTGTTGTGTGCAAGCAGTCTGAAGCTTCCCATTGTCCGGACATGCGCCAGCGTACAGGCATGAAAAAAAATACGAGCCAAATAATTGCAGAAACAGCACTCACAGAAAACAAAATTATATCCTTCATAATGCAGCCACAGTATGATTTAGCGTTCTTCTAAAAGTTGTATTATTCTATTGATATCGTTCGCAGGGGCCTTACAGGCATAATTTTCGCAAATGTAAACGGTGGCCTTGTTTTCGACGGGCCTTTGATCCTTGACAAACTGTGCAATTTTCTCAATAGCGTTGTCTTTTGAAGGGTGCAACAAGAGGACTTTTCTTGGCAGGAATCGTTTCCATATCTCATGAAGTATCTGTTGTGTGTCCTTTTGATCCGGTTCACCTGCAATGACAATTTCCTTTGTAGGGCCCAAGGCAAAGTCCAGGGCACACAGGAATTGGGTATATCCTGACGGATGCTGGGTTACCGTTTTTCCAAAGGTTTTTATGATTTGTTCAGCCATTTTGCCTAAACCCTGATTCCCGGTCATACGTTCTAATCGTAAGATATTGAATAGAGCAACCGAATTCCCGGAAGGAGTTGCGCCATCATAGATTTCTTTTGTCTGCATGATAAGCTGTTCATTATTCCTGCCACTAAAAAATAGTCCGCCGCCTTTTTCGTCCCAGAAATTTTCAATCATTTGCTCATTCAGTTCCAAAGCTGTTTTAAGGTATTTTGGCTTAAGGGTAGCCTCGTAAAGATCGATTAACCCCCAAACAAAATAGGCATAATCGTCCAGATAGCCAGGAATCGCAGCTTCTCCCAGGCGATGGCGTCGCAATAACAACCCATCCTTCTGGCGTAACGCACTCAAAATAAAATCGGCTGCACGCATTGCCGCTTGTGCATATTCAGGCTCAAATAACGCCTGAGCAGCTTTGGCAAGGGCGGCAATCATTAAACCATTCCAGGCAGTGAGTACCTTGTCATCTTTGTGAGGATGGACACGTTTTTCACGCACCGCAAAGAGCTTTTCCCTGGCCGCGCGTAACAATTCCTGGAGTTCTTCTGGTTTTATACCTTCCAGTTTGGCAAAGGTATCAAATGGTTTATCCACATGCAAAATATTCTTTTCCTCAAAATTACCCTCACTGGAGACATCATAATAATCACAGAATATCTTGCCGTCCTTTTCTCCCAAAATCTTTACAACCTCATCAGGCATCCACACATAAAACTTACCTTCTATACCCTCGCTATCAGCGTCTTCGGCTGAATAAAAACCACCGTCAGGAGAAGTCATATCCCTCAAAGCATACGTAAAAATACCCTTTACTATCCCGGCATAGCACGGTTTTCCTGTGGCCTGATAGGCTTCCGTATATGCCATGGCGATTAGCGCCTGGTCATAGAGCATTTTTTCAAAGTGTGGAACGAGCCAATATTCATCGGTGGAATATCTGTGAAATCCGCCTCCCAACTGGTCGTACATGCCGCCTCTTCCCATCCGTTCAAGTGTTTTTTCAACCATCTCCAATGCCATGGGATCATTACTTCGCTTCCACCATCGAAGGAGAAAGGTATAGTTGTGTGGTGTAGGAAACTTTGGGGAGGTGCCAAAACCACCGTAGATCATGTCAAAATTATCCCTCAATTGTTCGTAAGCATGTTTTAGTGTCTCTTTGGTCAGTATCTCCCCCGGTGTTGAAACAGCCATAGATTGCATGACCTTTGTCACCTGTTCACTTGAGGCAATGGCGCTCTCTTTATTTGTCCTCCACAGATCGGATATCTGTTTGAGAATAGCAACAAACCCCGGATTCCCATACCGTTCTGTCTTTGGGAAATAGGTGCCGGCAAAAAATGGCTTTTTTCCCGGAGTCAGGAAGAGGTTAAGAGGCCAGCCACCGCTGCCGGTCATGGCCTGGCATACGGCCATGTAGATATTGTCAATATCAGGACGTTCTTCTCTATCAACTTTTATGGAGACAAAATTTTCATTTAGAATTTTCGCAACCTCTTCATCCTCGAATGATTCGTATTCCATAACGTGGCACCAATGGCAAGTTGAATATCCTATGGAAAGAAAGATGGGTTTATTTTCTTTCATAGCCTTCAGGAAAGCCTCTTCGCCCCATGGATACCAATCGACAGGATTATATGCATGTTGTTGAAGATAAGGGCTTTTTTCGTGAATCAGGCGATTGGGTTTCCTCTGGTGAGATGTATTTATTTCCTCCTGGGATGGCAGTGGGGTACTGTTTCCGTTTGTATTCATAGCGCTAACTACACAACCTTTCATGAAAATTGATAGGATGAAACTACGTACAGGAAGGGAATATATACTGCAGGAAAAGAATGATAAATATTTACCCATAAGGGTCGGCCTTATCTTGTAAAAACTCCTTTTTCTCCATGCCTGGCATACACTCAGGTGCTGTGTGAACCCCCCCTTCGTATGTTCCTTACGTCATCGCAGTCCGGTACCACACTCCACAGCAGCGTTTGCAATCTGACCAGGGTTCAAATCCTTATTTTTTCCTACCTTCTATGATATCGTCTGCCCAACTTAATGCGGCGACAACTGTTGGAAATCCAATGGTACTTGAGAGAAGAATGATAGCGTGATGTATTTCATCAGATGTTACTCCGGCTTCAAGCGCCCGTCGTACATGGCTGTGAACAGCGCCTTCGGAATGTAAGGTTGCTGCGGCTGCGAGTTGGATCAGGTGCGCAGTCTTTTCATCTATAGGACCTTCCTGTCTGACAACTTTGCCAAGCTCCTCAGCTGCATGGAAAAAGTTCTCATGTCTTTTTCTAATTTGAAGATACTGTTTAGGTAATTTTCCCTTTGACATACAACCCCCCCCTTCTGCACATGTCATTATGTGTGGTTTGAATTCGCGAGATAAGGATACCATTCTACCTTTACGTTATTAAATCTTAATTGACCGCCGCCATCGACAAAAGGCGTTCATGATCGCATTCCTTGAAAGGCTATTTGTTATAATTGATAACCCCGTTTTGTTATCATGTAATTGCGATAGCAATACGTCGTAGAATTTCCAATGATAATAACGGTCGTCATATCGATAGGGTACGAGGTCATTTTATCAAGTGTCGTAATGATAACCGATTCACCCTCCCGTGACGCATCTTTCACGATGCCTACAGGAGTAGATGGAGATTTATACTGGAGAACAATATTGCCAGTCTTCCGGATCTGCCAGTCCCTTTGGGAACTCTTAGGGTTATACAGCACGATGATAAAATCTGCCTCAGCGGCGCACTTCACCCGTTTTTCTATCGTTTCCCATGGAGTGAGCAAGTCACTTAGGCTAATGACGGCATAATCGTGCATAAGTGGTGCACCCAGCACGGCAGCAGCGGCATTTGCAGCAGGAATACCGGAAATAATTTCTACAGGTAAATGAATATTTCCTTGAGAAACTACCTCCAGCACAAGTCCGGCCATACCGTAAACTCCTGGGTCACCACTGCTGATAATAGACACAATCTTCCCGGTCAGGGCTTCCCGAATTGCCGTTTCTACGCGTTCAATTTCTTTCCGCATGGCGGTGGCAACCACCTGTTTGTCTTTTATAATATCCTTTACCAGATCCACATACAATTTGTAGCCAACGATCATTTCTGAATTTTTAAGTGCATTCAATGCCCTCTGGCTAATCTCATTCCTTGCTCCTGGACCTATGCCTACCACGTAAAGTTTTCCCGGGCGATGGCTATTGTCACTCCGGGATATTTCTGTTTTTTGAGCAGTAATTGGGTCTTCCTCCCCGAAAGAAGCGCTGCGGGTTCGCACACCCCCCACACCCCTATCTTTTCCTTAACAAAAGTTGACTTGCTGTGTTCTTTTGCACATGCTGCAATTTCCTTGCTGGAAACAATCCTCAACGGAATGCCCAATTCTCCCGCAGCCTGTAATAAACCTGGCTCTTCAGACTTAATCTCAATCGTAGAGAGCAGTCTGATCCGTCCTGGCATAAGATTTACCCTTTGAAGGGCATTAAGGATGGATTGTTTTACCGCTTCTGAACTAACGCCTTTTTTACAGCCGATACCGATAATAATGTCCTTCTTTGCCTCAGAACCCGTAGTAATCACGGCATCAGTATGTAGGATAGCTGCAATCCGATGGGCCAACAGATTGGCGCCGCCCTCATGTCCGGAAAGTACGCTGATGACAAAACGTCCCATATCATCAACCACAACCACAGCCGGGTCTGTATATTTATCCCGGATATTCCGGGCAATCACCCTTACGACGATCCCCATAGCCATGATAAAAACAATGCCGTCAAATTGTCCGAAGATACGATTAATCAGTTGTTGTAACGGTTCAGAAAAAGGCGTAATGTGTGTGGGCATCTTGCACTCGGTAAAATAATCATTTCCTACTGCCTTTTTTTTAAACATATAGGTAGGAGGTGGCGGGTCAAAACCTGCCCCAATTCTTTGTGCAATTCTTAGCCCTTCTTCTGTTAATGTGATAATAGCTATATTCAAGTCAGGATACAGATTTTCGTAATCCCTGTCGTGTCTGGAACGTGAGGAATTCGTTGCCTTTTGCCAAACCGCTCATGGAGATGAACACCAGCCAGATTGCTGATAGGGAAGCACTACTGCGTTAGTTGCACACAGATCAAGGGCTGATCTCTCTGGGGAATTTCTCATTTTCTCAGAAGACATCCGGATGATTATCTTCATATCTTCTCTTGAAAGCAGTTTTTATCCTCATTCATCCCAATTTACAAGCTTATTTCCTGTGATATCTCCGCCATGTCGATTATGGGAAGTTTTATGGATTTCTCTCCCAAAAGAGAATCTACAACATCCTGGGGTGCACTTCGGTAATGGAGCACGGATTTTATCTTTAACGGAGCTTTGGCGCCATTGGGAAGTAAGCAAATAAAAAGTTCCTCTTTTTTACCCTTTGGAGGGATACGATTGTCGGATATAATGTGTGTTGCAGACCATACGTGAAGTGTCGGTTCGCCCTTTTCATCACCAAACACGGTATGATAGACAGTGGCATTCGGATCAATATTCCCTTTTTCGTCCACCGTCCCGCTTTGATAAATAAACTTGCCCTCTGCATCCGTTACCGAGACACTTAACCACATTTGCCGCATTTCAGTAAGTCCGGTGGGTATATAATGTCCTGCCCCCGTGTTTTTTATGTTTATCTGAAATTTTAGCAAATCACCTTTTTTTGATCCAGGATTCACATATAGTTCCAGGGTAGCAGCGTTCTTCAACCTGTCGATCGCCATTTGCGGCTGCGCTTCTGAGCCAGGTGGTAAGGATATGGATGTAACACTCCCACCAACAAAGTAGTGAGTCCATATATGCGGACGTTTTTTGCCTCCCATAATTTCAGGCGAAGCAAAACCAGGATTATCGGGTCTATCCGTACTGCCGGTACAGGGAAAACCAGGTCGTTGCCTCATGTGGCAGTCCTGACAATGTACCGTTGTTTTGGGATCACCGGTATTATAAGGACCTTGCCGCCACTCCGTGTAGGTTTGTTCAATAGGAAGATTGTTTCCTGCATGCGACACATCATGACAACCTCCACAAAACTCAGACCGGGTGTGCAACTCAGAATACTGATTTTTGTGAATAGTATCAGGAGAATCATTGAAAGGACCGTACTTTGTGCCTCCTTCCATGGCAGCGGCATTGCCGGGACTTAGTATGTAAGGTGCATTTCCAATGCCCGTGGTTGCCCTAACGGAATGACAAAAATCGCATATAACGCCACCCTTTTCATCATCAAGAGGGAGGATCGTTTCTGCTCCGCTGTGTCCTATAGGAAAGTGACAGCGCACGCAGGATTCTATGTTTTTTTTCTCTGATTCTCCTACTGCCGTTTTTTTACCCAGGTTATAGAGGGCCTGAAAGAGCGGATTTCTCCATGCATTCGCATGGGTGGAACCACTCCACATCTTAAAGATCTCGGGATGACATGCGCCGCAGGAGATCGGGCTGAAGAATTGGCTTATCCTTACATCTCCCGGTACCGTAATAGGCAGATCAACAATATTTTCTGGCCTCTGGCCAGGAGGAAGTTTCCACGTAGGCGACCATTCCCTGGGATCAGTAGCGTAGGATACGCTCAAAGATGACAGAGACAAAATACCGATGAGATACAAGGTAAGTTTGATAGATAAACGCATAGAAATTAACATCCTTTCTGTAACAAAGCAATAAACCGCCCAATGGATTAAACACATTAATTCCAGGCAAAAAACCTGGAAAGGTCATTATACAAAAATTCCATTTTTTTCAAACAAAAAAAAGAGGATAGACTTTTTGGGTCTATCCTCTTTTTACAAAACGTGTACGTTATCGTATTTATCTTCTGGATTTACTTCTCTTGTCTTGTTTTCTTTTCACCTTTTGCCACTTTCGTCGATTTTATAGTTGTATCTCCATCAACTACGATAAAATCTTTAATCTTCTCAAATTTTTTATCGCCTACACCGCTTATCTTCTTGAGGTCATCAATTGTTTTAAAATTACCATTCGTTGCCCTGTGATTTACAATTTCTGCAGCCAGCTTGGAGCCAATACCTGGCAGCAATGTAATCTGGTCTTCAGTAGCAGTATTAATATTTACCTTTCCTTCAACCTCTACGGCTGAAAAGCAAATCCTTGTTTGACAAACAAGGCCAATCAGGCAAATCAGCACAGCTACTCCAAAATATTTACGAATTGCGTGCATAAACTAACCTCCTTATAAAAAAATTCCCAAATAATATTCAAAGGCCTCTGGTCTTAAACAAACACGTGTTGAGAATTTAAGGTTAGCAAAACACACTCCATGTATTAGAAAATCATCGAAAAATAAATAATTTACTTTAAATCTTGAAATAGTAACAAGTAATATAATATCACTATTTCATGAATATTAGTGAAGAATAGGGCATTACTTGGGCAAGGATAATACAAAAAAGGACATAACAGCTATAAAGTGGGCAAAATTGTTACTTTTTATGTCAAATAAAAAGGACACGCGATCGCGTGTCCTTTTTGTGTTTTCTGCTTTTTGTATTAATGCTAATTTATTTCTTTTTGTCTCGTAAAGACTCTATCACCTCATCGACAAGACCATAAGCTTTTGCCTCGTGTGATGACATATAATAATCACGGTCAACGTCCGCTTCGATACGTTCTAATGGTTGTCCTGTGTGCTTCGTGAGGATTTCATTCAAACATTTCTTCATCCGCAGTATTTCTTCCGCCTGAATACTGATATCCGTTGCAGTGCCTCTCATGCCTCCCCATGGTTGATGGAGCATGATGCGGGTATGGGGCAAACCGTGTCTCTTCCCTTTTGTCCCACCGGCAAGAAGGATAGCGGCCATGCTATACGCCTGCCCTATACAAAAGGTCGCTACATCGCATTGCACGAATTGCATAGTATCGTAGATGGCCAGGCCGGCCGTTATCGACCCCCCTGGTGAATTGATATAAATGTTGATGTCCTGATTCTTGTTCTCGTTCTGAAGAAATAGTATCTGTGCAATAACCAGGTTCGATAATGTATCTTCAATGGCTGAGCCAATAAAGATAATGCGATCTTTAAGCAATCTTGAAAATATATCATAATGCCTCTCGCCGTATCCGGTCTTCTCAACAACATAGGGCACGAAAAGCGCACCATAAGGATTCTTAGCTTTTAGAACAGGAAACTCACCGTTTTCTAAATACGACAAATACTCTTTATACACAAAAAACACCTTTCTAAATATTTTCTTTTCTTGATTTTATTGTGTCTGACATTATTCTTCTATCCTGGCTTCTTTGAGGAGAAAGTTTACTACCTTATTTTCCCTCATATCGTTTCGCAAATAGGATAGATTTCCCTGACGCTCCAGCTGTTTGCGAATGCGTGTCGTCTCCGTGTTATACGCTCGTGAGATGTTGGCAATTTGGTGTTCTACTTCATTCTCAGTGACAAATATCTTCTCTTTTTCAGCAATGTAATCCAATATCAGAGATGCCTTGAGTTCTCTCACTACTGATTCTGCAGATGCGTTTTTAATTGTTTCCGTTTTTTTTTGAATCTCTTCTAATGGGATACCCCGGTTTAACAAATCCAATTGATATTTATATACCCTTTGATCCGTATGGTGACTCAAAAAATCTTGCGGTAAGTCGAATTTTGTCTGATCTAAGAGGATGTCGAATATCTGATTCCTCAAGTCGTCCTCAACCCATCTCTTTTTATCGATTTCGACCCGTTTGCGCAAATTGAATTTTAAATTTTCTAATGAATCAAAACCCAATGTTTTTGCAAAATCATCGTTAACATCAGGCGGAGTAAGGCGCTTGATCTCTTTCACCTTAAGTTTTAATCTTGCTTCTTTTCCGCGGAACTCCTCTTTAACAAAATTGTCCGATAGCTTCACGTCAATTATGCATTCTTCGTTAGATTTCGTGCCTTCCAGTTTAGCGGCCAAGTCCTGTATCTTTGTATTAACAACTGTAACATCGTTCATAACAGAAATTTCAACATCGTCATCTTCCAGCACATTATCCCCGTTTACCTCGACTATACAATCGCAAATAACGTGGTCTCCCTTTTTCACATTTCCATTTTTTTCTACCGTAAGTTGTGCCTTTTGGAAGGCCATATCCATTAATACTTTTTGCACATCAGTGTCAGTTACCGTGGCGGTTTTTTTCTTTAATTTCAAACCCTTGTATTGGTTGACCTCAAAAGACGGCCATATCTCCAATGTTACATCGAAGTTAAGAGATTTACCTACCTCCAGTTCTATCTCGCTAAATTTTGGGTTTCCCACGGGATTGAGTTTGTTTTCTTCAAGTGTCTTTTGATAACAATCACGAACGACGGCTTGTTTCACCTCATCTTTAATCTGGGTTCCAAATCGCTTTTCAACCAATTTCCGCGGTGCACGTCCCTTTCTGAAGCCGGGCACTTCCACCTTGTCACAAACCTCTACGGTCTTCTTTTCAAACTCGCTTTCAATCGTTTCTTTCGGTATTTCAAATTTTAAAACCTTTTTACAAGGCCCTGCATCTTCAATCATTACATTCATTTTCGTGTTATCCTGCAATACTTTTCCATCTAAGATAAATACATGGAGCGGGTGATGGGGTTCGAACCCACGACATTCACGTTGGCAACGTGACGCTCTACCACTGAGCTACACCCGCTTCTTATTCGAATCCATTTTCTGGTGCGAGGGGGGGGAATCGAACCCCCATGCCGTATAAGGCACAAGATCCTAAATCTTGCGCGTCTGCCAGTTCCGCCACCCTCGCCTAATACGGCAATAACATTATTGATTTTGGCGGAATGCCCAAACTCGCCTTTTTCACCTTATGAAAAAAAGAGATAAAAAGAGGACTTCAGTGTCATACAGATTACCCGGGAATAGATGGTGCGCCCTGAAAGATTCGAACTTTCGACCCACTGATTAAGAGTCAGTTGCTCTACCAACTGAGCTAAGGGCGCACTTCCCGATTAAATGCCAAAAGGTTTAAGATTTTATGAATAACGCGCCCGGCAGGACTTGAACCTGCAACCGTTGGATTCGAAGTCCACCACTCTATCCAATTGAGCTACGAGCGCAAAATTTACAGCGCACCAACGAGTTCAATAAAACAGCTCAAAGCAATATTGATTCCTGAACAATTTCGTTAAAAGATGAATTATAATTACTTTCCTTAAAAAGTCAACTGCATTCCTGACTCATAGTATTACTCTATAAAAACTTCTTTTTTAGGAGGTTTTTTAAGCAACATTTTTCAAAAGCAGTAGAAAGTCTTTCTTTTTGAGTTTGAGAGATGCCCCTAAAATTCGATATCCAGGTGAATCAACAGTCGGGACTCTTTTACCGATAGTTCTCTTGCGTCCGTTTTAATCACCTCTGATACCTACTTCGCATACGTCCCAAAATCCTTAAACAATACCTTCTCCTGAAATAGATACTGATGTCTCTTACTCTTTTGAAAAAATGGCAAAATATGCCCTTTGAGTATTATTCGATCAAACGTTGAAAGTACCCCGGTGATTTTGTTATGATATTGCTCAAGAAACTTCTCTATTGCCATCCTCCTCTGTCGTGTATAATAATAAATTCGTAACTATTCGGCGAAAACTGACAGAGAATATTTTCTCTGAATAGTTACGTTTAATGTATAGGAATTTCAATCCTTGTAGAGGCAATTCATGGATTGCCTCTACATAACGATAAAAAAGCTGCCGAAGGCCTCATTAATGTTATTTTGTGCTTGTTCACATTCAAAAAGAAATCTTATACAATGAAATGAAATCCATCAGGGAATATCACGAGGATACAAAGCATAGCTGGGAGAAACTATATCAGGATCGTCACTCCCTCGATTGGGCAAATCAGCCTAACCCCTTCCGCACGTATCTGAATTGTCCGAAAATAGACCTGGGGAGCAGATTTGAAAAAATAGATGCCCCATTATCCAGGCTCTGGTCTCAAAATAATGTTACGCCAAGAGACGAACCCATCGCCTTGAGTACATTATCCACACTCTTGTATTATTCAATGGCAATTAGCGCCTGGAAATCATATCCAGGTGTGGAACCCTGGTCGCTCAGGGTCAATCCGAGCAGCGGAGATCTGCATCCCACAGAGGCGCATCTTTATGTTCACGCAGTGAATGACCTCCCCGAAGGCGCATATCATTATTTTGTTAAAGGACACCAATTGGAGCAACGTGCAGTGGGGAATATTGTTCCTGATTTGTGGCAGATACTGGGCGGTTCTTCTCCGACACCCCCAATTATTATTGGACTCAATACCGTCTTTTGGCGGGAGGCATGGAAATATCAGTCCCGCGCCCTGCGATATTGCTATCTCGATCTGGGACATGCCATGGCTGCTTTGAGAATAGCGGCGCATGGACTGGGTCTTTTTGCAATGTTTATTGGCGGTTATTGTGATGATAGTATGAGAAAATACCTCTGCTTTCATAAGACCGATGAGCACCCCCTTTTGTTTCTGGCCTTAGACACGAAGCAACCTGTCGTTGGCAGCAGTAAAAAAGAAATCCGGAAAGGTACTATTCATGCCTCAATGAATACGAACAGATTATCAGGTAATGAGGTGGATTATCCACTTATTTCCCAGGGTCATACTCTTACCGGAGTAAAATATTCCAAATCTGACCCGCAATATTCCCGTGAAACGCTCATGAGCCCTTCACCGACAAAGGGTGACCAGTTCATGAAAATTCTCGATGAAATGCCTTCAGCAGAATATCGATTAAAATGGACAATCAGGCATAGACGAAGCGCCATTGATTTTGACGGTAAGACAAGATTGCCTTTCAACGCATTTCACTTTCTCATTCACCTCCTGTGCATCCCATATGAGGCAGATTACCTTGTTCCTAAAGGACCGCCACTTATCATCCCATACCTGTATGTCCATCGGGTAGAAGGTTTGGAAAAAGGTTTATACGTTCTTGACGTAACAAATAAAAGTTTACGTATGTTATCCAGGGGGGATATGCAACACGTAGCAAAGGAGTTGAGTTTGAATCAGGACATTGCCGGCGATTCGTCATTTGCTGTTAGCTTTATCAGCAATTTTGACTATGCGTTGCGGATATATGGCAACCGTGGATATCGTTATATTCATTATGAATCAGGATTTATGGGGCAGGCTTTGTACCTTGGCGCTTCGGCAACGGGATTAGATGCAACCGGGATCGGTGCATTTATCGATGATGAGGTACACACCTTCCTGAAAACACCGCCCGAACAACAAGTGGTTTATCATTTCACGGTTGGAAAAAGGGTTGACGATCCGCGTATCTCCACGCTTCCCTCTTATACCCTGGTACACGACATTGAAGAAGATGTGAAATAACACCGCATGGCGCTGCACTGCCGCAATCAAAAGACCACCCCCCTCTTTTCCCTCCTTCGCGAAAGGGAGCCGAAAGGAGATGTTTAAAATTAAATCCTTTACGATTTCTTCTTCGTATTAACCATGTTCTCTGATTGCAAAGTCCAGTAAATCTTCTATTGCTGAATTGACGTCCCCTTTCGTATGCCTGTTTGCATACTCCTTAACTACTTTAAACTCATTTTCCTTTAGATTAAGACTCACAGCACATGGTATGGTCACCAGGAGTTTTTCTGCCGGAATTCTCTTGTATTTATCAGAATAATATTTATTGAAAGAGGGAATGTCATTACTGTTTTCCAGATAAGCTACTGCGTCTTTGGCAACCTCCAACCCGCTAATATAAGCTCCGTGTACCGATAAGGGCTGGTAACGGTTATTGTATGCAGGGGCTGTCGCTTCTCCAGCCCAAAAAACAGGGAGCGTTTCGAGCGGATTTTTCAAGGTTTCGCGCACCTGCTTGATTTCTTCAATACTCGTACCTTCATTAAAACTCATATAGGAATTTCCACCCCTCGCCCATGGATCCGCCCCCCAGTCCTTGCGGTGTGCATTGGGTTCGTCTTTACTTTTCCAAACCAATTTTTCTTTCCAGTTCCAGCGGTTCTTCATATGGTATATTTCCTCTATACGCTTGAATATGTACTCCATTGCAGCTTTATCGGTATCAAATTTCTTTATGAGTAAATAATCAATCCCCATCAACAGGCAAGAGAGGACATAAGGACCGTTTTCCAAACGGGGAAAAGTTGTAAAGAAAGTCCTTGGCTGTGGGTTTTCTTTTTGTTTATGACCGGTAGGATTGACTAAAATGGCCATTTCATTATCATTCGTTATGTGGTCGTAACCCCACACACATTCCTTAAATTGCATGACAAATTTGGCGATAGGCCCCGATTTTATGATACGAAAGACCCTCTTCTTCTCTTCAGGAAAAAATTGTCCAAAGATTTTAGCGCCCTTATGGAGAAGCATTCCAAGAGAAAAGGTACAGATTGCTGCATTGGCCGTAAATTCCTTTCCATTTGCTGTTTTTACCTTAATCCATTTTTCGAATTTTTCCACCCGGACAACTTCATGATTATACAAGGTTTCCCCTCTTGTTTTACCAGGTTCATCCCGTTCAAATTCCTTCAGTATAGCTTTCGGCAGCTGATCGTAACCAAAAAACTCTTTATTGGGGCCAAGAATTCTATGTTCGTAAAGTTCTTCACGGAGCTGCTCAGGGACTTTATCAAGTTTAAGCCCTGCGACGCTGATGTTATCAGTGACAGAATCACAAATTGGGTCACCATGATGATTCGGTGGAGTAAGTTTCGCGGAAGAGTTATCCAAAGACAGGATTCCTGGTGTATGGGATGAAATGGCATACAAGGCCATATCATGCCCTTTTTCCTTGAATCCCAAAGACTCAACGAATTTTTTTGCCGATATGTCGCCGTTGGCAAGGTCTAAATCCTGTATCTTTCTGAATAAACCGTAATTTTTGCTCCCCATTGTCTGTAAATTTTGGTCATACGTATGTGCCCACGTTGCTGGTTGAGGTAATATCCAATTGGGGTCTGCATCTTCAGGGAAGGCAACCCGGACATTTTTGTATTTGGTATACCTTTCAGACTCGAATTTTTGTCGTTTTATCTCAGCCCAAAATTCTTTATAGGGATTGTCGTCAACATGGATGAAATGAGCTCCCTCCTCAATGGGAAACCCTTCCCTTACTTTGCTGCCGTCATCGGTGAGCACAAAGTCTTCTCTGGAATTTATTCGTCCACCAACGCGATTCGTTGCTTCGAGTATTAAAACTTTTTTCCCTGCTTTTTTCAGATCTCTTGAAGCAGTAACACCCGCAATACCAGCCCCCAAAACAATGCAATCATAATGTTCGTTTGACATAACAGGTCCCCTTAAATACGCGTTATTTTATAAATCTTTCGACTCTGGCGCAATGTGGTGCAGATGGTGCAAAAAAGATTGTACCATCCGTCGAATAATAAGAAAATAAAAATAATTGACGGATTGACACCCAGATACCTTCATATTATCATACTATCATGAAAAAATAATAACGGATAGGGAGTTTATAGGGGGATTTTTTATGAAGCAAATAATTTCAACGATTACTTTCACTGTGGTATTAATAGTAACGTGCTTTAACTGGGATGTTGCAAGCGTTAACGGAAGTGAAAAGGACGAAGGGCAATTTTTATCGAATATCAGGCAATTGACCTACCAGGGTAAGAGCGCGGGCGAGGGATATTTTTCTCCTGATGGAAAATTTTTAATATTTCAAAGCGAACGAGACCCCGAAAATCCTTTTTACCAGATTTATATGATGAGCTTTGAGACGGGTGATACCCACCGGATTTCTCCAGGTATAGGTAAAACCACATGCTCATTTATCCGGCCAAATTCGGATGAAGTGCTTTTCGCCTCAACTCATCTTGACCCGGAAGCAAAAGTAAAGCAGCAGGCAGAATTTGAGTTCCGTGCATCCGGTAAAAAACGCCGTTTCACGTGGGATTACGACACACATTACGATATTTTCTCCGCACGACGAGATGGAAGTTCTCTAAAACGTTTAACAGAAACCCACGGCTATGATGCGGAAGGCGCTTATTCACCCGATGGGAGTAAAATAGTTTTCTGTTCGCTGCGTGATGCCTATCCCGCTGAAAAGCTTTCGCCGGAGGACCGAAAACGGCTCGAAACCAGCCCTGCCTATTTCGGTGAGATCTATCTTATGAATGCCGACGGTTCCAGCCAGAAGCGGTTAACGAATTGGGCCGGTTATGACGGCGGTCCTTTCTTCAGTCCCGATGGAGAAAGGATTATCTGGCGACACTTTAATGAAAATGGCATGCTGGCCGACGTTTACACCATGAAGCTTGACGGTTCTGATATACGCAGGTTGACGGATTTTGGGTCGATGTCATGGGCGCCCTATTTTCATCCTTCTGGCGAGTATGTCATCTTCCATTCAAACAAATATGGGTTTGCGAATTGCGAGTTATTTATCGTGGATGCACTTGGGGAAAAAGAACCCGTACGGATAACTTTTACCGACGGGTTTGATGGATTACCGGTTTTTTCTCCGGATGGGAGCCATATTGCCTGGACTTCTGGTCGGACATCAAATGGAGATTCTCAGCTATTTCTGGCAGAGTGGAATCATGTAGCAGCTTTAAACGCATTGAAATTGACAAATACGAAAGGCATTTCAAATAAGACCGCCCAGACCTCTAACACTTCAGGAAGTTTGGCTTATGGTAAATCAGTCACTGAAAAAACAGGACATCGCTTTGTACCTGAAATCACTGCCGCTGACCTTCGCACCGCTGTGCAATATCTTGCTTCTGACGAATTGGAGGGACGGATGACGGGTACAAAAGGCACCCAAATGGCTGCTCAATATATCGTCCATTATTTTAAAGAAATCGGCTTAAAGCCCATCGGTGATAATGGGAGTTACTTTCAGGAATTTCCTTTTATTTCCGGGTCAAAAATAATCCGGTATCAAAACCACCTTGAAATCCTTAAAAATGGTAAAGAACTGATAAAATACGAGGTGGATAAGGATTTTCTCCCCCTGGCATTTACGGCCAATGGCAGGGTGGAAGGGCAGATAGTCTTTGCCGGCTACGGGTTATCTGTCCCCGGAGATGATGGTAAAGGCTATGATTCGTACGCCGGTCTTGATGTAAAGGATAAGATTGTTCTGGTGCTCAACCATGTCCCTGAAAAGGTTGACATGAAAAGGCATCTGGAACTTACCCGCTATGCAGGACTGCGTTATAAAGCGTTACAGGCACGTGAACGCGGAGCCAGGGCATTACTCGTAATTGTTGGTCCGAAATCATCCGGAGCAGGCGAATTAATCCCGCTTTCCAGTGATAAGGCATCTGCCACTTCAGGGATTATTACCGCCTCCATAAGCGGCAAAGTTGCCGAAGCGCTTTTCGCCGGCTCTGGCAAGGATCTTGAATCCATTCAAACGGGTTTGGATGCAGAAGACCCACAGGTAGCAGGGTCTTTTGATTTACCGAATGTTCGGGTAAAGATTTCCACTGCGGTTGAACAGGTGAAAGAGTCGGATCGCAATGTCCTTGGTTTCATATCACCTGGCGAAGGCACGGGAGATACTGAGTACGTTATCGTTGGCGCCCACTACGACCACATAGGGCATGGCGGGGTTGACTCTTTGGCACACAAAGGTGAAGAAGGCCAGATTCACAATGGTGCTGATGATAATGCCTCTGGTGTTTCGGTAGTTTTGGAATTAGCTGCAGCAATGGCTGAAGATCTGAAAAAGAGCCCGAAAATATTTAAACGGGGGATTATTTTTGCCCTCTGGTCAGGCGAAGAACTGGGATGCCTCGGTTCATCTTATTTTGCTGAACATCCCACGGTTCCGTTAAAAGATGTTGTTGCCTATGTAAATTTCGATATGGTTGGTCGTCTTAAAGACAATAACTTAGTGGTTGAAGGAATCGGGTCTTCCGGTATCTGGACGCGCCTTATTGAAAAGGCCAACGTAAAAGCAGGATTTCATTTAAAACTCATACAGGATCCCTATCAGCCTACGGATGTTACTGCATTTTATCCAAAAGAGATTCCGGTAATCCACTTCTTTACCGGGGTGCACGAAGATTATAACCGGCCCACCGATGATCCGGAAACACTTAATTACGATGGTCTGGTGAAGATTACTGAATTTTCCCGGTCTATGATTACTGAACTGGCTAAAAGTCCGGAACGCCCCAATTATATAAAAGTTCAGCAAAAGGGTGAATTTGGCAAAGAGAGAGTCTCACGCAAGTCATATTGGGGGACCATCCCGGATTTTACGAGTGAAAGTACTGAGGGAGTAAAGATTAATAATGTCAAATTGGATGGACCGGCAGACAAGGCTGGAATGAAAGACGGTGACATCGTTGTCGAAATCGCAGGCAAGAAGATTACAAATATCTACGATTATAATTACATGATGGACAGTACAGGGGTTGGAAAGCCAGTCGAAGTGACCGTACTCAGAGATGGAAAACGAGAAGTGCTGACCATTGTGCCAGTAGCACGGAAGTAGTCTTTGGCAACTTTATTTTATCCTTTTATGTCTTTCAATAAAATTTGCAATCTTTTCTTTTTCCGATTTTTCAATTTCGTTAAAAAAGATGGCAATATTGTAAGCGGAACTTATTTTTGTTTTTGAAATCTCCTTCTCAGTTCTTACTACTACGCCGTTACAGGTAACATACTGAGGCTCCTTTTCATTTCCATGGCCAGGTAATTCAAATGCCAGCTTAAGACGGGTCATAAAAGGAATAGGTTTATTTACCTGGCAATATACCCCACTGCAGCTCAAATTCATCGTTTCAGCAATGATATTAAAATCATCAATCTTAAGTTTAAATGGCATGCACTTATCTATACGGGGATGCTTTCTCTTTTCACTGTGGTTTTTTTGACGGTCCATAATTTATATTTTCGTTGAAGGTCGCTAGAATTTGCGTGTAAATATACAATGAAACAATATATTTCGTCAAGAAGAACTTGCTCTGCCTTTTCAGGTCAGAGAGAACCGGACGGTAAGACCGGCGCTCGTTGCTATTAGTGTGGCCGCAATAAAAAGTTTTGTTGAATTGAAACTTAAACTTGTACAATGCGTTTTTGAACATGAAGGGGAATCTGTGCCTTTGCGGTCATGAGCCCCCATAACCAATTGATTTTGTATCGCTCAACCTGTACATTACTGTAGCCGGCATTTCGGAGCAGGAGTTCGCAAGCGCGCCGTCCGTACGTTTTGAAGTGGGCGCGGTTAAACACACGTAAGAATACATCACAGACACGACATGCAATATAATCGTCACACCAATCGGTAATAACGATTCTGCCCTGCGGTTTGAGGACACGAGCAATCTCTGACAAACATTCTTCAGGATTGCGCAAATAATGAAGGGCGTTACAGGAAACTACCATATCGAAACTTTTGGATCTGAAGGGTAAGCACCGTGCCTCGCCGGCAATAAGAGCAGCATCCTTGATCTGCTTATCCCTCGCAATCTTGAGCATTTCCATACTAAGATCAATGCCAACTATTTTAACCGTGGGATAATTTTTGGAAATTATCTGAAGTAGTGAACCTGTTCCGCATCCAATATCCAGGAGACTGGCATGTGAAGTAAGATCCATGCGCTTCAGTGTTTCGCGAAGCGTTGCCTCGATATAAAAGGCCCAGCGCCGGTCATATTCAGAGGCGAGACCGGCATACTCATTGACAACTGCATACTCATTGTTCGTTGTATAATGAGTCATACTTGATGCTATAACTTAAAGTAACGGCATTTGTTTGTGTGCTACAACGATACCTTTTTCGGTAACCGTAAATTGTTTCACATCTTCCCCTAAATTATATCCAATTTGCGCCCCATCGGGTATTATTACCGATTTATCAATAATGGCTTTTTGAACTCTGGCGTTTTTACCAATCCTCACGCCTTCCATGATAATCGAATCACGGATTTCAGAGTGGCAGTCGATCCTCACATCCGGTGAAATAATTGACCTCTCTACCCGGGCGCCGCTAATTATACATCCATTGGATACAAGGGAATCCAAAACCATACCGCATCTCCCACCGGGAAACGATTCTGAAAAAACAGCCTTTGCAGGAGGAAATTGTTCGTGATAGGTGCGAATCGGCCAACATCTATCGTAGAGGTTAAAAACAGGATCAATTTGGACAAGATCCATATTAGCCTCCCAGTATGCATCCAGTGTTCCTATATCCCTCCAATATTTAACAGCCTTGTTATTCTTGTCATTAAAAACAAATGCAAATACACGATCTTTCGTAATCATCGACGGAATAATATTCTTTCCAAAATCATGTTGCGTATATTTTTTGTTGTCATCAATTAAACGTTTTACCAATAACTCTGTATTGAAGAGATAAATTCCCATAGATGCCAGCGCCATTTCAGGATTCGAGGGAATTGATTTTGGGTTAGCCGGTTTTTCATCAAATTCTATAATCCGTTGTTCATTATCGACGCCAAGAACCCCAAACCTCTTTGCCTCATTGATGGGTACTTCAATGCAGGGCACCGTAAGATCCGCATTCATCCCGACGTGAAATTCTATCAATTCGCGATAATCCATTTTGTAAATATGATCACCGGCCAGGATCAAAACCCTTTCAGGACGTTCTCTATCGAGTACGTAAATATTTTGATACACCGCATCGGCCGTCCCTTGATACCACAAATCACTGATTCTTTTTTGAGGAGGTATATTTTCGATGAACTCACCGAAATCATTATTAAATATATTCCAGCCAATCCTTAAATGCCTATCTAACGAATAAGATTTATATTGCGTCAATACACACATCTTCCGCAATCCTGAATTAACGCAGTTACTCAAGGTAAAATCAATGATACGATAAATACCCCCAAAAGGTACCGCAGGCTTTGCCCTGTCTTTTGTTAACGGATAGAGTCTTTCCCCTTGCCCACCTGCCAAAACCATTACCAGTACTTTTTTAAGCAGGTTATCATTCAAAACCATAATCCGCTCTCCTTGATTTTATCTATCAATAATTAACTGAAAAGCCTTCCCTGATCTTCTTCTTTGTGTTCTTGTCTGGAATATTTTACATAACGTAAAGTCTATTTCTAATTACAACGTTTTTCCATGATATGTCAAACAAAATATTTTTAAGAACTATTTCACTGCATCCTCCCTCGTTTTTTGGCACATGAACATTGCAAATTATATTGCACGGTTTTTAGCATAGCAAGAGCACTCTTAAAATTGTCTCTGAATGATAACAACCGGAAATAGATGGCTTTGTTTGAATTTTGTCATAGTAGAGGATATTTTATCACGTCATAACAGATAATCAATGTGGCAATTTGATGGAAAAATAATATGAGGCGATATTTAATCAGTGCCTGTTTATCGAACGCAGACAGGTCAACCGCCACGAGGTTATCACCCGGATGGCAAGTCTCACACTTAGCCAGGCAGTAGTCACAAAAAATCGGGAATGCTCCCGATTCGTCTCACCCTTTTTCCGGCGGGTAGGTAATCTTCTCTCCCCTGACCATTGCCATGCGCGTAAGGGAGTGTGTTCTTGAGTTGGTTTCGCTGTAGATATCCCGGACTTTTATACCACGCACGATTAAAGCATCGCCAATGAGCGACCGGTGGCACCTCCATGGCACAGCTTCGGCGCACATGATGGCCATGGGTTTTTCCTCCGCCAGCTTAATAAGCTTTAAAAGGGCATCCTCGAACTGAGGCGTCTGCATGTAGTCGGCGAACCCGCGGAAAGAGGCGTTCCTCCATCCTGAATTGACTGAATCCTTCCGTGCATGGCGGAGCCCGCCCAGGGACTTCATATGTCTGTAATTGACGCGATGGTTACGAAGAAATTTACTCAAGGTATCCCGGTTAAACTGAGGGTTATGCCTTGAACGGGGAATGGATCGGATGTCCACGAGCCTTCTAATCCCATACGCACGAAGGATTCCCAGAAATCTGTCGGGATCGAGCGTCGAATGCCCAAGGGTATAGACCGTAACCTTCTGTTTCTTATTCATATCGATGGTTGTTCCGGGCATCAAAAAAATCCCTTACCGGCCTGATGATCAAGGAGGAGAAAAAAATATATGAGGCCCCTGTATGGCCTCCATTTATCAAGAAATCTATGCATTCCGTCGTAATCCGGCCTTTCCTTTAGATTCAGCCATTTCATGAGCTTATTCTGACTTCCGACGTCATCGGCCGGGAATACGTCCAGGCATCCCAGACCCCGTAACATCACATACTGGGCTGTCCATCGGCCCACACCCGGAAGCTCAAGAAGCCGTTCCATGGTGGTTTCGTTATCAAGGACTGAGATATCCCCGATGCCAAGACTGCCGTTAATAAGGTCTCCCGATAATTTAAGGATGTTTTGAGCCTTCCTGGCGCTATAGCCCAGTTTTCTTAGCGACTGAACGTGCAAATGGGCAAGCTCTTTCGGCCCTGGAAAGGCATGGTATTCCTTGAAAGCAAGACCATATTCCACGGAGATGCGGTTAAGGAGGTGGATTCCAACCGCGAGCGAGAGCTGCTGACAGGCTATTCCGTTAAGGAGAGATTCATAGACGGACGGAAAGCGCGGCGGCTTTACACCCATGAATGGCGTAACGAGGGCATTAAGTTTCCTGTGAGATGCGGCCATGCTGTAAAATTCCGAAAGGTCGATTTCAACCCCAAGCGTCCTTTTAAGGAGCGATTCTAAGGCTGTCTTATTTCTGGCCGAGGCCTTTATGCCATCAACCTTAACGGAAAGCTCTGGTCTGTCGGGCGGACCTGTTTGCATTGCGGATACCTCGGCCGGAGAGCCGTCAATGACGATCGTCCGTCTGTAGGTATGTCCGTCCCATCGGTCGATGGCATTTATAGGGAGCCGCCTCAGGACCCACACGGTAAGGTCCAGCCGGAACGGAGGCGTTGGCTTCATGGAAAAAGTAAGCATGTGAGTATGAAAGTCGTCCTATAGGCCTCAGACCGGATATAAGGATTAGTGTATCAGTTCACCCCCCCTCCCCTATCCCCTCCCACCAGGGGCGGGGAAAAACACTTCCTCCCCCTCGATAGGAGAGGTCAGGTGGGGGTGCTTAACTGTTACGGAATAGTTCATAATAATTCGACTTTAGAAGCTTTTTTAGAGATACACAATGCTCAGGGTATCAAAACGATCTCTCCGAAAGAGCTTTTCTCCATTCTGAGGCGATATTAAATCAGAGGTGAAGAAGATTTCAAGCTTTTAATTTCAATTTTACACCATAATACCTCTCGCAACAATATCCGGGTCTTTCTTCAACTCCTTCATAAACTTACGTTCCTTGTGCCAGGCATTCAGGCAAGGGATGATGAATACGCTGACCAACGCCATGGCCATACCACCGATGGAAGGAATCGCCATAGGCTTGGCTACCTCAGCGCCGGCGCCTGTTGACCACAGGATAGGCATAAGCCCGATGAAGGTGGTAGCAGCCGTCATCATACAAGGTCGTATCCTTCGTGTACCCGCCATTAATATCGTATCCCGGATGTCCCGCACGCTTTTCATCTTTCTTTCGCCGAACAAATCATTGATATACGTGGTAATAAGGACAGAATCATCATCCACAATACCAAAGATGGAGATGAAGCCCACCCAGACGGCGACACTGAAGTTATATCCAAGCAGGTATTGAAGCCAGACACCACCCGCTATGGCCGTTGGAATTCCTGCAAACAGGATAAACATCGTTTGTGGGAATGATTTGAATGCCATGAAAATCAGGATAAAACCCACAAACATGGACAAGGGCACAAGGATTTGCAACCGCTTTCTCGCCCTGACCTGGTTTTCGAACTGGCCGCTCCACTGGATATAGTATCCGTGAGGAAGCATAATTTTTTGCGCTACGACCCTGGATGCCTCCTCTACAAAACCCAGAGGATCCCTGCCACGGACATTCATGAGGACATAAGCCCTCAGGAGGGCATTTTCACTGCTGATCATGGCTGGTCCCATCACGTACCTGACATCGGCTACCTGAGTAAGAGGGATAAGTGCACCCGTGGAACTGGAGACATAAATTCTTTTCAGCGCATCAAAGTTGTCTCTGAGCTCCCGGCTGTATCTGACCCGTACGGGGTATCGTTCGCGCCCCTCAATTGTCGTGGTGATATTCTCGCCTCCAATTGCGGTTTCAACAATATCCTGCACATCCTTGATATTGACCCCATAGCGGGCAATCTCCTCTCGTTTGATCTTGAATTCCAGGTAGGGTTTGCCAGTAACCCGTTCTGCATAGAGGTCTGCTACGCCAGGCACGTTACGTAGCGCCTTTTCTATATCAATAGCCAATTGCTGGATAACGTTCAGGTCCGGCCCAAAGACCTTGACGCCAACCGACGTGCGGATGCCTGTTGCCAGCATGTCAATGCGGTTTATGATGGGTTGTGTCCATATGTTCGCTACACCGGGTATCCTTGTTGCTTCATCCAATTCCTGGATGAGTTCCTGTTTGGTAATTGTCCGTTCATCGGGCAAAAAGAAGTGAAAAACAGGATGGAGGAACGAGGGTACATAATCCAAAAATCTGTACTCGATCTTTTTTTTGCGCCATTCCTCTTTTGGTTTTAGGGCAACAACGGTCTCAAACATCTCGACCGGGGCAGGATCTGTAGGTGTTTCGGCCCTGCCTAATTTACCAACTACCATATCTATTTCAGGAAAGGACTTTATGATCATGTCCTGTTTCTGCATGACCTTGAAGGCGTCCGTTAAGGCCACGCTTGGCAACATTACAGGCATAAACAGGATAGAACCTTCATCGAGGGGTGGCATAAATTCCCGCCCAATCCTTTTCGCTACAAAGACGGATGAAATGACTATGATAAGCGGAATGGCGAGGAATGTCTTCTTATGATCAAGCACCCATCTGAGGACAGGCCGATAACCATTCAAGAGCATCCTGGAGGTAAAATTTTCTTCCATAGGTCTCAATTTACCTTTTATCAGAAAGGTACAAAGTATGGGCACCAGGGTAATTGCCATAACGACCGATGACCCAATGGCAAAGGTCTTTGTCCACGCCAGCGGCGTAAAAAACTTTCCTTCCTGCCCTGTGAGTCCAAATACCGGGAGGAACATAAAAATAGTGGTTAATGCTGCAAAGAATACAGAACTACCGACCTCTTTTGAGGCATCAAGGATGATCTGTGGCCTGCTTTTCTTGCCCTTTTGTTCAATGAGATTCCGGAAGATATTTTCTGTCATAATAATAGACATGTCGCTCACCTCGCCAATCGCGATGGCAATACCCGTGAGCGACATAATATTTGAATCAATGCCCATAAAATACATGCCCAGGAATGAGACGAGTATCGATACAGGGAATCCCAGACAGCAGATAATAATACTCCGGACATGCAACAGAAATAACACTACCACAATGGAAGTGATGATAATTTCTTCAATCAACGCCTCTTTCAGGGTATCAATAACCCGATAGATAAGACCCTCTTTATCATAAAAAGGTACGATCTTTACGCCCGGTGGCAATCCCGGTTCTATCTCTTTAATTTTCTTTTTTACCCTTTTAATAACCTCCAGGGGATTTTGCCCCTGACGCATGATAACGACACCACCGGCAACCTCAGCGCCTTCCTTATCAAGCGCCCCGCGTCTGAAATCTCCCCCAACTTGAACAAGGCCTATATTTTTTACAAATACAGGCACACCATTGAAACTGCCCACCGTAATGTTTTCAATATCGGAAACGTTCTTTATGAATCCAAGTCCACGGATGATAAACTCCATATTGTTACTTTCCACGACTTTAGCGCCAACGTCAATATTGCTTTTACGAACGGCTTCGTAGACCATTCCCACGGTCATGTTGTAAGCCAGCAATTTGTTGGGGTCGACATCAACCTGATACTGCTTTACAAAACCACCGACAGCAGCAACCTCCGAAACGCCTTCAACGGCATTCAATTGGTAGCGGATGTACCAATCCTGAACTGAACGCAATTGTCCCAGGTCGTATCCTTCGCCTTCCACGGTGTACCAGAAGATCTGGCCAAGTCCCGTGGCATCGGGACCGAGTCGGGGTGTAACATCCTTTGGGAGCAATTGTTGGATAAAGTTTAATCTCTCCAGCACTCTGGAACGCGCCCAATAGAATTCGACGTTGTCCTTGAAGATGATAAAGATCATGGAAAAACCAAAGGCGGATTGGGAGCGTATGACTTTTACGCCTGGTACGCCGAGCAGATTAACTGTTAGGGGATAGGCGACCTGATCTTCCACGTCCTGGGGGCTGCGTCCTGGCCAGTCGGTGAAGACGATGCACTGATTTTCACCAATATCCGGGATGACATCCATGTTAATGTTCTTCAATCCGAAGACGCCGCCGAATATCACCAGGAGGTAGAAGCAGATAACGAGGAATCGGTTTCTGAGGCAGAGTTCGATGAGTTTGTTAATCATATTCATTAAGCTTCGTAACCACAGATTTCACAGATTACACAGATTATTTTGTTGTGTCATCAAATCTCTGGAAGTTACTTTAATAATATTCAATTTTTAAACCTTCTGTAACGAAGAGATTCCTCGCCAAAATTTATGAGCAACCCTGTGTTATGATGACTGATAATAAAACTATTTATTAACTGTGCTTCATCGACATTCAATAAGGATTGCCCTGCTTTTATTTCAACTATTACTTCATTGTAAACAATAAAATCAGGAACGTAGAATTTCTTTAACTTTTGTTCTTTATAAAATATTTCCAATCGAGGTTGAGAAATAAATGGAATATCTCTTAATTTGAACTCAATTTCCAGGCATTCCTGATAAACTGCCTCCAGATGTCCTGGTCCTACGATGCTATGTACTTCCATTGCAGCCCCGATGATTGTATGTGTTCTCGGATCTCTCTCCACGTATTTATTAACAGCCTTTAGTTCTATCTGTTTCTCAGATTTTCATCTGTGAAATCTGTGAAATCTGTGGTTTCAAAGGTTATTTTTCTTCCTTAAACTCCATTGCCCCGCCATACAGAGCGCTGGCGCCGCCAGTGAGCTGGCTCTGGGAGTCGATGAGGAAGTTTGCGGATGTAACAACTTTATCTCCCTCTTCAAGTCCGTCAAGGACGGGATAGTAATCACCCGCTTTTGGACCAAGAGCGACTTCTTTTCCTACATATTGTCCGTTGCCTTTATCGATGTAAACAATCTTTCGTATGCCGGTGTCTAACACTGCGGTGGCTGGGATGGCAAGCACTTGCGTAGTTTTTTCAAGATGCATTCCGCATTTATTACAATTTCCCGGTTTATCGGAAACTACCTCTGGATGCATGGGGCAGGCATGAACGCTACGCCTTTTGGGTTCTATTTTTTGTACCGTTATCCCTGACCCTTCTTTGACCTCCCATCTGCCCATCTGTCTTTTACAATCAGGGCATTCTCCTGGTTTCTCAGATGTCACACACGCCATCGGACACATATACACGAATTTTTGTTTTTCTTCACCGGTAGGCAAGGTTATCGTTACACTCTTTTGTAACATCATACCGCACATGGGACATGACCTGGGCGCAAGAGATGGTTCCCATTCCTGGGGGCAAATACACGTCAACTTTTCATCTGAAATCTCAACAGGTATCTCCTTCTTTTCAAGCCGCATACCACATACGGGGCAATTACCGTCTGTCTTTGAAGTATGGCATTCCATGGGGCACACGTATACCGTTTCCGTCTTGACTGCCATCTCCGGCTTTTTCGAGACAGGGACTTTTTCCAGTTTCATTCCACATTCCGGGCAATTCCCGGGTTTATTTGCACGATGACATTCCATGGGACATACGTATTCATACTCAATTTCTTCCTGCGATGAAGTCACACTGCTAGCAGCAATCAGTTCAATTTGAGTAGAGGGTTTCTTTGCAAAGGGGATATTATCTTCGGGACATATGCCAGGTCTGCTGGATTTTATCTCCGGGTGATTGGGACAGAAGTAATCCAGTCCGCTTACGTAATGTCCACCTTCTGTTTCAAGTTCTTCAACAGGTATTCGTATGCGGGCGTTGACATACATGGAGGACTTGAGTTTGAGTTGTTGATTAGGGATATCGCAGCGAATCTTTACTGAACGTGTCTTGTCATCAAGGAATGGTTCTATAAAGGCAATTCTCCCTATAAAGGCTTCTCCAGGATATGCTGGGGTTGTGACTTCCACCTCCTGCCCAACCTTAACCCATGCCATTTCGTATTCATAGATATTGGCCTTCATCCATATATTCGAGAGATCGGCAACCGTATATATCACATCACCCTGCACGACGTATTGACCTTCCAGCGCCTTCTTCTCTATAACAATACCGCTGATAGGGGCATGGATAACGGTATGTTGTTTTACCTTCTTGTCCTTCGTTAGCTCTTCAATCTGTCTCTCCGTAATACCCCACCACATTAATCTCCTTTTAGAGGCATTGATGAGTGATTTTGCGCCATTTACTACTTCATCAAGAGGGCTCTCCCTGACTTTTTCAAGGGTTTCCAGCGCTAAGAGATATTCTTCCTGGGTAGATACCAGTTCAGGGCTATACATCCAAACCATGGATTCACCTTTTACAATCTGTGTTCCGGTAAAATCAATGAAGAGTTTATCGATCCTCCCAGGAATCCATGCCGTAACAGATGCCTTGAGTCTTTCGTCATATTCAATGATTCCCACGGTGTAAATATCTTTCGTTAGTGACCGGAAACCGATGGTATCTGTTTTGACCTGCGCCAGTTTGCGGGCGCGTTCACTCAGTTCTACGGTGGCCAGTGCGCCTTCTTCCTCAATACCCGCCCCTTTTTCGTAAACCGGAACAAGGTCCATGGCACAAATAGGACATTTACCGGGTTTGTCCATTTTTACTGATGGATGCATGCCGCACGTCCAGTAAAGGATCTTCTTTTCCTTTGTTTCTTCAGCGTTTGCGTAAGAAACAATGTTTAATACATTTTGTAACAGCAAGGGACGCCTTTCCACTATACCATTCTGGGCGTAAAAACTAACCAGGATACCGAGGATAGCAAGCGCAGGTTTAATGAAAGCAAGCCTTCGGTTATTTTCTTCTTTGTGCAACCGGGACGGTTGTGCTACCAATTTGAAATTTCTGTATTTGTGAAGAAGTTGTGTGAAAGACATAGAGCACCCCATTTATAATTAGTTGTGAAAGGAAGAAGATCGGATCGCTGGTTTTATTGCGTCAGTTGCATACCCACGGCCCTTTCAAGGTTTGCCAGGTTTTGTTCAAAATCAGCCAGGGCTCTGTAGTAAAGAAGACTTGCATTCAGGAGAATCCTCTGGCTATCGATCAGGGTAAGGAAATCCAGCCTGTCTGTCTCATAACCAATACGCGCTGCCTTTAATGATTGCTCAGCCTGGGGGATTACTCCGGTTTTGTACAGATTTACTGTGCTTTCAGATGATTGTATCCTGACCAGGAAATCTTTCACCTCAAATAACGTCTTGTTATTGATAAAACGATAGTCTGACTTCGCAGCGCTAAGATCTTCTTTTGATTCCTTCACCTTTAATCGATTCTTCGACCAGAGCCATGGCACATTGATTGTGATGGCTGATGCCCAGGTATCGGATCGTTTATCCTCCTGCATATATTCCACCATGGGTTCAAAATCTGCAAAGTAATAATCCTTCTTCGAAAGTTTTAAGTTTGCTTCATTCTTTTTGACGGCATGGTCAAACCTTTTGAGTTCGGGCCGGTTCTTAACGGCAAGCTCTTCCAATTCTTCTATTGTTAAGTGTAAGGTGTGCTTTTCAAATGAGCGTGGCTTGCCTAAAGGAGTCTGTGTAGGTCTGTCCAGTAAACTATTTAATCGGGCAATAACGGATCCCTTTTCCTTGTTTAAAATAATGAGGTTATTGGCTAAAGTAGATAATTCGACCTGTGCCGCAAGCGCATCCCTTTGGGTAACCTTACCAACGGAATACTTTGTTTCAGCTACCCTGGCAAATTTGCGGAGTAAATTCCTGCTTTCCTCTGTGATATCAATAGCGTTGTTAATGTAGTAGAGTTCGTAGAAAGCAGATTTTACAAGGGCTGTAATTTCCTGGATCTTAGCCAGCAGGTCTTTTTCTACCATGTTCGCTTCTTCTGTGGCCACTTCATTCCTGAGATGCAACTTTCCGGGAAAGGGAATCCTTTGTGATATGCTATACCGTTGTTGGAGCATTTCTGTTTGGCCATTGAAGTTGAACGGATGATTGGACATATCATAAGAGCCGGCGCGAACGGTGGGGTCTTCTAACGACTTCGCCTGCGAAATCTTTGACTTTGCGGCATTCAGGCGTTTTTGGGCTGCGATAATCTCAGGATTGTGTTCTATGGATTCCTGAATTAACCATTTTAAATCCAGTGGCGCTGCTGTCTCATTCATTTTAATAACAACGTTATTGCCGTTAGATGGTTTCTGCGGGGCGCCATTGCCTTTTTCCTGTGCGATAACGGCAGAACTAAAAGAAACAAGGAGAATGGAGGGGAATAGAAATTTTTTTAATAAAATCCTGCTCATGTTTTTAATATGATTATCCGCATTTAAACATATGGCATACCCTGGTCTTGCACCCTATGGTATCGGTATTTATAAAGGGCTTATAAAACAACGGCAAACAAACTGTCAAAGTAATAAAAAGAGACAAAAGACTCGAAAGACATATGTTGTACGGCTTGCCAGAAGAGAGAGATACAGTCTGCGTCTCCAGTAAACGTCTTATTCGATCCTCTACAATATTTTCTCCTGTAAAAGGCAAAGCTAATGGATATATTACGGCCATTCTATGAGATTTGAATATCTTTACGAGCGCACTTGCCAGATCCAAAGGTTCACAAGAAAAATTTATGGCGTTATCATCAGCAGCCTTTTCAGATGCGGATGAGTACCGGTGTAACAAATACTGGTTGATCGGAAGAAAAAAATTGAACGCATACAGTATCTGTATGACAAATAGCTTTAGCGGGTCTTTGTTCGTTTTGTGATGTATTTCATGGAGAATTACGGCCAAAAGTTCCTTTGTTGTTAGATGTGAACAAATACTTGAAGATAAGTATATTTTCGGTTTCCAAAGGCCTGAGGTAAAGGCACAGTGTAACTCGCTATGATCAAAAAGAACAAGCCGGTTATAAAGATGCAATGGAAGCAGAAATTTTTTAAATTTAGGCTGGCTTTCAATGGATAAAGGGGTGAGAGAACGAAGCGAACGGTAATTCCAAAATAACATGTAAAACGTCTTATGAATAGCCCTGCATAATCCAATGAAAAGTGTTACGATGCAAATCCAAAGAAGCGCCATAGCAAGGGTATGCAAAGTAAAAAAGCATTTTAAACAGATGCTTCCACAACAGGTGACAGCTCCGTAAGCGAATTTTGTATCAGCGATATATCCTTTGATACCGATTATAATGCCGGTAATAATTACCGATAGGATTACAAGGTTGATAAATACTATGAGTGCAAAATAGAATTGTGCCTTCCCTTGTTGGTCATTGATTACGTATTTCATATTTGTCTTGCGATCTTAGTGAATTTTTTGGGAATTATTGTCTTTGCCTCTTGGATTCAATCAGTTTAGAAAAGTATTCTATTTTCTCCGGATCCGCTTGTGACATATAATCGACAAAGTGTACCATTGCCGATTTGAGAGAAAATTTGGAAACTCCCTCTACAACTTTTTTTGATACGATCTCAAAGAATTGTTCTTTCGTATAGGCAGGCTTATAATAGTAGGCCTTTCCCATCTTTCTTTTCTTAAGGAGTCCTTTCTTGGTCATTCGATTGGTAACCGTAATTACTGCTGAATATGAAATGTTCTTATTGGCAGGAAAGGTATTTAAGATGTCTTTTACAGAGGATTCTCCACGCCTCCACACTACCTCCATAATGTCCTTTTCCAATGTCCCCAGGACATGATTCAATCCTTCTTTAAATGGGTTAAAATTGAACTTTAATTGTTTATTCATGTTGCGTTTTCAGTAAAAATGCCTGCTCTATCAATTCCTTCTGCTGTGATTTCTTTCAACTGATGCCTTATGTACCCTAGCGCGACTTTGCCGCAACCAAAACACATGGTTAAAAAACAACCCCCTAAGTCCCCCTTTATTAAGGGGGATTTCGGAGTTCCCCCTTAGTAAAGGGGGTGAAGGGGGTTGTCAAAAAACTTGCAAAAAAGAAAGATTTTACATGGTGATACTATAAATAGCGCATAAATGCAGCATAGAGTTCATTACGAGTTATTATATTCTACATATTGTAGAATTTGCAAGTGTAATTTAAACTGATTGATTAATTACGTAATTATGCTAAAATACACAACGTCTTTTTTGTCTGTTTTTTTGTGTTTAGATCGTCTTTGACCCTATAAATATTTTCAAGTCATTCAAGGAAATTCATGGATAATTCCAACACCGTCATCGTTACAGGCGGAGCCGGTTATATCGGCTCACACACCATTATTGAACTTCTTGAGCAAACTGATTACCGGGTAGTTTCCCTGGATAATTATTCCAACTCCACCGAAGACACCTATAGAAGAATACAGGAAATAACCGGCAAGGGAAACCGTCTGACGTGGTTCAAAGTAAACTTGTGCAACAAGGAGGAACTGATACATACCCTCAAACAAACAGATTCAATAAAGGGCATTATTCACTTTGCCGCATATAAGTCTGTGCCGGAAAGCGTGGCCGATCCGTTGTTGTACTACCACAATAACATGGAAAGCCTTGTAAACATACTTTACCTGTGCAGGGAGAAAAAAATCAGGGATTTCATATTTTCTTCTTCCTGTTCTGTGTACGGCAACATTAAAACATTGCCGGTAACCGAAGAAGCTGAACTGTCCGAAGCTGAATCGCCATACGCTCATACCAAACAGATGGGTGAAGAAATGGTGAAATCATTCACGAAATACACTCCGGAATTCAAATCTGTTTTGCTCCGCTACTTTAATCCTGCCGGCGCTCATCGGAGTGCTAAAATCGGGGAACTGCCCTTAGGACCTCCGACAAGCCTCGTGCCTGTGATCACCCGAACCGCTGCAGGACTTATCCTTAAAATGTACGTCCACGGCAGTGATTATGAAACCAGGGACGGTTCCTGCATCAGGGATTACATACACGTCAGTGACATTGCAGATGCGCACATTCGAGCGCTTGAGTTTACGCGAAAGGATAAAAATCCGGAGGCTTGCAGCTTATTCAACCTGGGCACCGGCAACGGTATTACCGTTTTTGAAGCGATCAAATCCTTCGAAAAAGTATCGGGAAAAAAGCTGAAGTACGAGGTTGGGCCAAGAAGAAGCGGGGATGTCATGGCAATTTATGCCAATAACGATCTTGCGAGACGGGAATTAAGCTGGCGACCTAAGTTCGGATTAGACGACATGATGCTTTCGGCCTGGAAATGGCAACAACATATTTCAACATTTACGACAAAAGTAACACCTTAGTTTTTTGAAGATGTAGGGGCGAAACATTTGCTTAATTGGGTATGAGTGCATTTATACCGGTTGTGGCAAATGCTTCGCCCATACCTTGGGCGGTAAACATTGCTATTATTGGGATTTTTCAAAGAACTAAAGTCTTGCCGACAAAGTAATTCACCGATTGATGATACTGACAAAATACCAACCCAGGTGCATCACAGAAAGCAATGGCTGTCAAAAAATCTGAACTCTACGGCTCCATCTGGGCAAGTTGTGATGAACTCCGCGGCGGGATGGATGCCTCTCAATACAAAGACTATGTGCTGGTACTGCTGTTCATCAAATACATCTCTGACAAATATGCAGGAATGCCCTATGCGCCTATCGCCGTGCCCAAAGTCGCCAGCTTTAAAGACATGGTTGACCGCCTCACCAATCTCATCGCCATTTTTGAAAATCTGGTGCTCGATTTCAGTAAAAACAGGGCAGAAGGGGATGATGCAGAATCCGTTATCGGGGAAAATCAGGTTGGTATAATGGAAAAATTCAAAAACACATATCGCATACCATCGGCACGGGCGACGTGGTGGGGTTATTCATGGCGCGGGTGTTATTTCATCACCATTTGCACCGCACGTCATGAATGTATTTTTGGCAAAATTCGTGACGGACAAATGCAACCATCGCCCCTGGGTGAAATCGTTTTGCTGGAATGGGAACGATCGTTTCAAATTCGGGCGGAATTATTTTGCGATGCATTTGTATTGATGCCCAACCATTTGCATGCCATTGTGCGAATTGAAAATTCCGACCCAACCACCGTACAGACGCACGGCCGTGCGTCTCTACGAATGCCGAAACAAACGTCAGCGCCCACGAACACGGGCATTGCCCATCGTTCGCCCCGATCCATTTCATCATTTGTGGCGGGATTCAAATCATCTGCAACCAAACGCATCAACGAATTTCGCAATACGCCCAAAATACCGGTGTGGCAATCCCGTTTTCATGACCACATCATCCGCAACGAGGCTGTGGAGAATGAAGTGGTGCTGGATTTAGTGTACAATGCCCGTGATATTGATCAGAAAATATCATCACTCCAAAAAATAGACGAATGGTTTGAACGGATGTTCACCCCAGCCAAAATACATAAGTATAGAATATATGGTTGGTTAGCACTGTTTTGTAGATAAATATGT